>NZ_NBOA01000004.1:0-454261 GCF_002213235.1 Thioclava sp. F34-6 | reverse complement strand
TCCACCCAGCCCGAACGCGGGAAATGCTGCGTGAATTCCTGCTGCGCGCTCGCCACCGGGCGCAGCGCGCCGTCAAAGACGATCGCCCGCGACGACGTGGTGCCTTGGTCGATTGCCAGAATATAGCTCGCCATCAATCCTACCGTTCTCTTTCTGGCGATGCCCTCTCCATCCAGGGCATGGCGAGAAAGAGAACGAGGCGATGCCGCGGCACCGCCTCGCCTCGTTTCAGTTATTCATTCCAGCTTTTCACGAGCTCGTCGTAATCGACGGTGATCGGCTTTTCGCTCTCGTTGTCCAGCTTCAGCTTGGGCGATTGCGAGCCATGCTCGACCGAATAGTTATGCCACCATTCGAGATCGTGCTTCTCGGCCATTTTCGGACCCTTGTCGCCTTGGACACCCGCACGCTCGAGACGCTCGAGCACCTTTTCCTGGGCTTCGCAGAGCGAGTCCATGGCTTCCTGCACGGTTTTCGCACCCGAGGACGCATCCCCGATATTCTGCCACCACAGCTGCGCCAGTTTCGGATAATCCGGCACGTTGGTGCCCGTAGGCGTCCACTGAACGCGGGCGGGCGAGCGGTAGAATTCGATCAGACCGCCCAGGTCGGGCGCGCGATCGGTGAAGCTCTTGTCCTGAATCGTGCTTTCACGAATGAAGGTCAGACCCACTTGGCTCTTCTTCACGTCGACGAGTTTGGACGTCACAAACTGAGCATAGAGCCACGCGGCCTGTGCCCGCTCGAGCGGAGTCGATTTCATCAGCGTCCACGAACCCACGTCCTGGTAGCCGAGCTTCATGCCCTTCTCCCAGTAGGCGCCATGCGGGGACGGTGCCATGCGCCATTTCGGCGTACCATCCTCGTTCACGACGGGCAGACCCTTCTTCACCATGTCGGCGGTGAAGGCCGTATACCAGAAGGCCTGCTGAGCGACCTCGCCCTGCGCCGGAACCGGACCCGCCTCGGAGAAGGTCATGCCTTCGGCAGACGGCGGAGCATAGTTCTTCAGCCAGTCGATATATTTCTGCACGGCGTAAACCGCCGCCGGACCGTTGGTCGCGCCGCCACGATCGACGCAGGAGCCGATCGGCTGATCCTGCTCGTTAACGCGGATGCCCCATTCGTCGACCGGCTTGCCGTTCGGCAGGCCCTTGTCGCCTTCGCCGGCCATCGACAGCCACGCATCGGTGAAGCGCCAGCCGAGCGAGGGGTCCTTCTTGCCATAGTCCATGTTGCCATAGACCTTCTTCGGACCGCCGATATAGGACATGTCGCGCCCGGTGAAGAACTTGGCGATATCCTCATACGCCGACCAGTTCACGGGCACGCCGAGATCGTAGCCGTATTCGTCCTTGAAGTCCTTCTTGGTCTTCTCGTCGTTGAACCAGTCGTAGCGGAACCAGTAGAGGTTCGCGAATTGCTGGTCGGGCAGCTGGTAGAGCTTGCCGTCCGGCCCGGTGGTGAAGCTGAGGCCGATGAAATCCTCGAGGTCGAAATAGGGATCGGTGACCGCTTTGCCGTCGCCTTCCATCCAATCGGTCAGATCGCGGACCTGACCATAGCGCCAGTGCGTCCCGATGAAATCGGAGTCGTTGACATAGGCGTCGTAGATATTCTCGCCCGTCTGCATCTGGGTCTGGATCTTCTCGACGACGTCGCCTTCCTGAATCACGTCATGGATCACCTTGATCCCGGTGATCTTCTCGAACCACGGCGCGAGCGTCTTCGACTCGTAGGCGTGCGTCGTGAGCGATTCCGAGACCACGTGGATCTCCATGCCCTGATAGGGCTTCGCCGCGTCGACGAACCATTGCAGTTCCTTTTCGGCATCGGCTTGCGACAGTGTCGTCATGTCGCCGATTTCCTGCTCGAGGAACTGCTTGCCCGCCTCCATGTCGGCCAAGGCTGGTGACGCGACCATTAGCGCAAGCGCCATCGCGGTAGTTAAACGCAGTCTCATAGTTTCTCCTCCCTGAGTTTTTGCGTTGTTTGTCTTGGATCAGACCCAGCGGAACACGGCCGCCGCCCAGACGAAGCTGAGGATCAGCCCGCCCCAGACCGGCGCTCCCGCCATGCCCAGCCAGATCAGATTGATGAAAGCCGCCCCGAGCAGGCTGATGAACAGCCGGTCGCCCCGGGTCGTCTCGATGCGAAGGATGCCGACGCGCGGCGTCTCGGGACGTTTGATCCCGATCACGGTGAAGATCACCAACAAGAGCGCAATCACCGCGAAGAATAATGCGGTCGGCCATGTCCATGCCATCCAGCTCATAGTGCTACCTCCTCAGACGCGGCCCAGGGCGAAGCCCTTGGCGATGTAGTTGCGCACGAAATAGATCACGAGCGCCCCGGGAATGATGGTGAGAACCCCAGCGGCTGCGAGCAGCCCCCAATCCACCCCCGAAGCGGAGACGGTACGGGTCATGGTCGCCCCAATCGGCTTGGCCGCGACCGATGTCAGCGTGCGCGACAGCAGCAGCTCGACCCAGGAGAACATGAAACAGAAGAAGGCCGCGACCCCGATGCCGGATGCGATAAGCGGCATGAAGATCTTGATGAAGAAACGCCCGAAGGAATAGCCGTCGATATAGGCGGTCTCGTCGATCTCCTTCGGAACCCCGCGCATGAAGCCTTCGAGAATCCAGACTGCGAGGGGCACGTTGAACAGCGTGTGCGCCAGCGCCACCGCGATATGCGTGTCGAACAGCCCGATCGAGGAATAAAGCTGGAAGAACGGCAGGGCGAAAACCGCGGGCGGCGCCATCCGGTTCGTCAGCAACCAGAAGAACAGGTGTTTGTCGCCCATGAAGTTGTAGCGCGAGAACGCGTAGGCGGCAGGCAGCGCGACGGTGATCGAAATCACCGTGTTCTGGACCACGTAGATGAGCGAATTGACGTAGCCCATGTACCAGCTCGGATCGGTGAAGATCTTGACGTAGTTTGCGAAAGTCAGATCGTGCGGCCAGAGCGAAAAGCTCGACAGGATCTCCTCGTTGGTCTTCAGGCTCATGTTCAGAAGCCAGTAGATCGGGATCATCAGGAACAGCAGGTAAAGCGCCATGACGATCGGTTGTGATTTCAGTCGCATCACTTGCCCTCCGACTTCTCGATATTGGTCATCACCGTGTAGAAGGCCCAGCTCACCAACAGGATCACGAGGAAATACATCAGCGAGTAGGCCGCGGCGGGACCGAGGTCGAACTGCCCCAGCGCCATCTTCACGAGGTCGATCGACAGGAAGGTGGTGGAGTTGCCGGGGCCGCCGCCGGTGACGACGAAGGGTTCGGTGTAAATCTTGAAACTGTCCATGAAGCGCAGCAGGATCGCGATGGTCAGCACGCCCTGCATCTTCGGCAGTTCGATGTAGCGGAAGATCTTCCAGCGGCTCGCCTGATCGATCTTGGCCGCCTGGTAGTAGGCGTCCGGAATGGATTGCAGCCCGGCATAGGCCAGAAGCGCGACCAGCGACGTCCAGTGCCAGACATCCATCACAACGATGGTGATCCAGGCATCGCGGACATTTGCGGTGTAGTTGTAGTCGATCCCCATCGCGTCGAGCGAATATCCCAGGAGACCGATATCCACGCGCCCGAAAATCTGCCAGATCGTGCCGACCACGTTGAACGGTATCAGCAACGGCAGCGCCATCGTCACCAGGCAGAACGAGGCCCAGGCGCCACGCTTGGGCATGTTGAGCGCAACGAACACCCCGAGCGGCACCTCGATCGCGAGGATGATCGCCGAGAACATCGTCTGCCGCCCGAGCGCGTTCCACATGCGATCCGAATGCAGCATCTCATCGAACCATTCGAGCCCGGCCCAGAAGAAGACGTTGTTTCCGAACGTGTCCTGAACCGAATAATTCACCACCGTCATCAGTGGGATCACCGCCGAGAAGGCGACCAGCAACAGGACCGGCAGAACCAGCCACCAAGCGCGGTTATTCTGTGTCTTTTCCATCAGCTTGCCTCCCCGATCGGTGCGACGCGCCAATTGTCGGCGTAAATGTTGATCTGTTCGGGTGCGAGGATCAGCCGGTTCGCATCTGCGGGCACCGGCGCCCCCTCGGGCACGGAGATATTCAGCTCCGTCCCGGCAGCCCGGGCCCGGACGATCCGGTGGCGTCCGACATCTTCGACGCGCTCGATCTGCACCGGCAGACCATCTCCCTCATCCGAGAGCGCACAGAATTCCGGACGGATGCCAAGCTGGACGCGACCTTCCAATGGCCCATTCGAATAGGCCGCGCCCAGCGGGATCTCGTAGCCGTCGATGACTGCCCGCGATCCCGACACCTTGGCCTCTAGGAAATTCATTCCGGGAGAGCCAATGAAGTAACCCACGAATGTATGCGCGGGCCGCTCGAACAATTCCTTCGGCGTTCCCATCTGCACGACCCGGCCTTCGGACATCACGACCACCTTGTCGGCGAAGGTCAGCGCCTCTGTCTGGTCATGGGTGACGTAGATCATCGTGTGCCCGAACTCGCGATGAAGCGCTTTCAGCTGCGTGCGGAGTTCGAACTTCATATGCGGGTCGATGACGGTCAGCGGCTCGTCGAAGAGGATCGCATTGACGTCCTCGCGCACCATGCCGCGCCCGAGGCTGATCTTCTGCTTGGCGTCCGCTGTCAGGCCGCGTGCCTTGCGCGAAAGCACCTCCTCCATCCCGATCATCGCAGCGATCTGGTCGACCCGCGCCTTGATGTAATCGGCTCTCATGCCGCGATTTTTCAGGGGAAAGGCTAGGTTGTCGCGCACCGTCATCGTGTCGTAGACGACGGGAAACTGGAACACCTGAGCGATATTTCGTTCCGCCGTCGCTGCGTGGGTGACGTCCTTTCCGTCGAAAAGGATCCGTCCCTGCGAAGGTTGCAGCAGTCCCGAGATGATGTTGAGAAGTGTAGATTTTCCGCAGCCCGAAGATCCCAGAAGCGCATAGGCGCCGCCGTCGTCCCAGATATGATCGAAGGGTTTGAGCGCCCAGTCATCCTCCGAACTCGGATCGGGCAGATAACTATGCGCAAGATTGTTCAAAGTGATTTGTGCCATTGTCTTCCCCCTCAAGCCGCCTGCGCATATGCGGCCGGAACCGCCAGAGATCCGTCCTCGGAGAACAGGTAAATCCGATCGGTATCTACCGCGATCACCACTTCGTCCCCCGTGCCGAGGTCATAGACGCCAGGGATCAAGGCGACCCAGGACTGGTCGCCGTGACGCAGATGCAGATAAGTCTCCGATCCCGTCACCTCGGTGCCGGTCAGCTGGCAGCGGAATTCGAGCGCGTTGCCATCCCCGCCCTCGCGCGCCAGATGGACGTGATTGGGCCGGAAGCCGGCGATGTAGCGCCCTGCCTCGAGCTGCGCGAAACCGCCGTCGGCCGGCCAGCGCGCCTCTCCGCCGAAAACGAGACGGTGACCGTCGCGCGCGACGTCGACGAAATTCATCGGCGGATCCGAGAAGACCCGCGCCGTAATCTGGTCGCGCGGCTGGCGGTAGACCTCGGCGGTCGGGCCGAACTGCGTGATCCGCCCCTCCCAGAGCGTCGCGGTATTGCCACCGAGCAGCAGTGCCTCTTCCGGCTCGGTCGTGGCGTAGACGAAGATCGCGCCGGAAGCTTCGAAGATTTTCGGAATTTCGACACGCAACTCCTCGCGGAGCTTGTAGTCGAGATTGGCCAGCGGTTCGTCGAGCAGCACGAGCCCCGCGCCTTTTACGAGCGCCCGCGCCAGCGCGCAGCGTTGCTGCTGGCCGCCCGACAGCTCCAGCGGTTTGCGCTCGAGCATCGGCGTCAGCTTCATCATCTCGGCGGTCTCGCGTACGCGCCGGTCGATCTCGGAGGTCTCGCGCTTCTGCAGTCGCAGCGGCGAGGCGATGTTGTCGTAGACACTCATCGCCGGGTAGTTGATGAATTGCTGGTAGACCATCGCCACCTTGCGGTCCTGCACCCGAGCGCCGGTGACGTCCTCGCCTTCCCAGAAGACTCGGCCGGCGCTCGGCTCATCGAGCCCCGCCATAAGCCGCATCAGCGACGTCTTGCCCGCCAGCGTCGGCCCGAGAAGCACGTTCATCGTGCCCTTCTGCAAGACGAGATCGGTCGGGTAGATATGGGTCCGCCCATCGACTACTCGCTCGACGCCTTTCAACTCCAGTGTCATGCCTGCCCCCTCATTCCGCTACCCGCGCCCTGCTGATCCGCAAGTCGTGCTTTCGTGTATTCGGCCAATGTTTCGATCTCGGATGCGCTCAGACGGAGCCCGAGCTTGGTCCGGCGCCAGACGATATCGTCGGCGGTCTGCGCCCATTCCTTCTTCATCAGCCAGTCGACCTCGGCAGCACGGAGCGTCGCGCCGAAATCCTGTCCGAGATCCTCTGCCGATTTCGCATCGCCAAGGATTTCGCGCGTATCGAGCCCGTAATGACGCAGCATCCGCTCCGCCCATGCCGAATCCAGGAACGGATACTCGCGCATGATTTCGCCAAGAATTCGATCGGTCTCGGTCGGCGCGAACTCTCCGCCCGGCAAGGATGCGCGCGCAGTCCATTCCCCGGGCATATCCGGGAAATAATGCGCGAGCTTTGCCAGCGCGCCTTCGGCCAAGCGGCGATAGGTCGTGATCTTTCCACCGAACACGTTGAGCAGCGGAAGCTCCGCCTGATCGTCCAGCGAGAGCACGTAGTCGCGCGTCGCCGCCGTCGCCGAAGACGCCCCGTCATTATAGAGCGGCCGCACACCCGAATAGGTCCAGACGATGTCGTCCCGGGTCACCGGCGTCTTGAAATAATTCGACACGAAGGCGCAGAGATAATCTTTCTCGGCGTCGGTGCAGACGGCTTCGCCCGGCGGCCCCTGATGATCCTGATCCGTGGTACCGATAAGCGTGAAATCCTGCTCGTAGGGGATCGCGAAACAAATCCGGCCATCCTCGCCCTGGAAGAAATAGCAGCGGTCATGGTCGTAGAGCTTGCGCGTGACGATATGGCTTCCACGGACCAAGCGGATCGACTCCCGCGTGTTGATCCGCACCGTGTTGGTGATCACGTTCTCGACCCAGGGCCCCCCGGCATTCACCAGCGCGCGGGCGTAGTGTTCGCGACGCCCCTCCCTGCCTTCGGTGGTGACATGCCAAACCCCGTCGCGCCGCTCGGCTGCGACGACCTTCGTGCGGGTCAGGATCGTGGCGCCGCGCGCCTCCGCATCCCGGGCGTTCAAGACGACCAGACGCGCATCCTGAACCCAGCAATCCGAATACTCGTAGGCAAGACGGAACCGCTCTTGCAGCGGTCGACCCGCCTCGTCCTCGGAAAGATCGAGAGTTTCCGTTCCGGGAAGCAGATTGCGCCCGCCAAGATGGTCGTAAAGAAAAAGGCCCAGCCGAATGAGCCAGGCCGGGCGGCGCCCTTTCATCCAGGGCATGATCCGCGAGAGCAGACGCGACGTGGGCGTGTCGCTCTCGAAACGCATGTCGGCGCTGTAGGGCAGCACGAAACGCATCGGCCAGCTGATATGGGGCATGGCGTTCAGGAGTACTTCGCGTTCGCGCAACGCCTCGCGCACCAGCCTGAATTCGAAAAACTCGAGATAGCGCAAGCCACCATGGAACAATTTGGTCGACGAAGACGAGGTCGCCTGCGCGAGATCGCCCATTTCCGCAAGCGTAACCGACAGTCCGCGCCCCGCAGCGTCCCGGGCGATACCGCACCCGTTGATGCCGCCGCCGATCACGAAAAGATCGGTCACCCGGTCGTTATTTTCGAAAGCTGGCACAGACGATCCTCCCTCGCTGCGCCTACAAACGTGAGCGATTCGTTACTTTCTGTCAAAAGTTTTTTCGTTTTTGATCGTTTTTCGGCGTTTTTCTGGATTTTCGCGGGTAATAGCGCGATCCCGCAAATCGCGCGAAGCGCCCGGGCGACGCGGGCGTGACACGGGCGTGAAGCTGTGGCAGGGGACTTCCAAGGAGGCCGCATGGCGCTAAATTTTCGACAGAACGAAATTCTCGAAATCGCGCGCAGCGACGGGCGTGTCGTGGTCGAAACGCTGGCCGAGCATTTCAATGTTTCGCTGCAGACGATCCGTCGCGATTTGTCGGAGCTATCCGACGCAGGACATCTCGACCGCGTTCATGGTGGCGCCGTCATCCGGAAGGGCGTCGTCAATTTCGATTACGAAGAACGGCGCCGGATGGGTGCGGATGCGAAAGCGGCCATCGGTCGGGCCTGCGCCAAGGAGATCCCCGATAACAGCTCGATAATCCTTAACCTCGGCACCACGACCGAGGCTGTGGCGCGCGAACTCTGCCATCATTCGAACATTACCGTTGTCACGAATAACAGCAATGTCGCCAATACCTTACTGGCGAACGAGAGTTGCGAGATCATGGTGGCGGGCGGCAACCTGCGTCGGTCGGATGGCGGGCTGGTCGGCGATCTGACGGCCGATTTCATGAGTCAGTTCAAAGTGGATTTCGCGGTGATCGGCGTCTCGGCACTCGATGACGAGGGCGATTTGCTCGACTACGATCTCGCCGAAGTCCGCGTCAGCCGGACAATCATACGCCAGGCACGCAAGGTCTTCTTGGTCACCGACAGTTCGAAACTGACGCGCTCCGCTCCGGTGCGGCTCGCCTCGCTCGAAGAGATCGACACGATCTTTACAGACGCGCCGCTCTCCGATGCGCTGACCAAGCGCTGCGCGGAATGGAACACCAAAATTGTCGTCGTCTAAGGGCCGCGCTGAACGCTCCTGAGCAGAAGCACCGCCTGCGGAAAGAACCCGCGTTCGTGTAGACGGACATTCCCTCGATTGAGCAGATCTTCGTCCCGGATCTTTTCGCAAACTGGCGCACGGATATTGCGGGATCGTGCCAGAGAACTTGAGCCGCGCAATCCGTCAATTGAAGCCCTAAGGCGTCGAAATCGAATAGAGCGGCATGACGATCACCGATGCGCAAAGTCTTCGCGCTTTCGCCAAGCCCGCGCGGCTGATCGACGATCCCTGTTCCTGAAGATCATCGATACCGTCTTCGAAAAAGCAAAGCGGCAGGAGCTTCCCCCTGCCGCTCCACCTCCCGGCAAGTCGTGTGGCGAACGCCGGCCGGTTCACACGGAACCTCACATCGCTCAGCCATCTTGCCGGGAACTCCGGTCCTGTGTTGCAGGAAAGATCATTCCTGAACGCCGCGCGGCAAGGCGCTGCGCGTATCGTCACTCTTCTCTTCGGACAGCCCCCGGAAGAAGTGATGCCAAGCGAGGGCGGCATGGCCCTTATTGTTCGCAAGCTCGGTGGTCTGGGGTTTCCTGCCCGCAGGCATTTTTTCGACAGCCATATTCGGCCCTCCATTTTATCCCGGAGAAATACTCGGGGAACTCCTCTGGGTGACCGGAGTCTCCGGTCAACTTCGCGGCCTCTCCTCGCGAGAAGGCGGCGTTGCGGCGCGTTCGTCGATCCGTGGCAATCGGGCCGCGCGTATGCGTGCGGTCGGAGCCGCTTTTTCTCGGCATTGTCCTCACGGATGAGCCGCACTGCAGCGTCCGTCTTTTCCGGAGCGGTGGTCGGGCGGGCTGGCGCCCGTCGCGACCGATTTCGATTTCGTAAGTCCCGGCTTGCCCGTGATGGAGCTGCGAGAGGCCCGCGCTTCAGAGCCGAGATATGAACGAAAATATCCCGTCCGCCGATCTTCGCTTCGATAAAGCTGAAGCCTATTGTCCGGTTGAACCGTCTCACGATGCCATTGGCCGTCGTGGCGCCTCTTCACGCAGAGGCCGTCCGCAGAATGCGACAGCCAGACTCAGCCGCTTCGACGAGGCAGACTGTAGCCAAGAAGATAGACAGGTTGCAGAAGGGAATAACGTTGCTCGTCATACTTACGCGACGCTGGCTCTTTTTGCAAAGCAAATAGGGGGCATGCCCCGGCCCTCATCTCTCGACCTTTCAGGGCACGGAATTATATCCTGCACAATCAAACCGTTGCGCAAAAACTCCGACGCGTTCGGGCAATTGCCTCGTAATTCGGGGGCAAATCGCTTATGTGTAAATTCGAAAATCTTAATTCTCGGACCCTGTTCCTCCCGGCTCAGCGACGATCTTGAGCTTTGTCGGGCCGCAGCTTTTCAAAGGCGGCATCAAGGAAAAGGAGCCTCACATCGGCCAATCGTGGCGTGACGCCGTTCGAGCAGACCAACCCCTCAGCCACCATATCGAGCTGACCTTGGTCGCCACCGCTATTTCCGCCCCTCGCGACCTCCGGGAGAGCTTCGCGTACCGAAGGGGCCGGATCGTGACCTTCGCGCATCGAAGCCGACACGTCATGATCCGCTCGGAATACCAGACCAGCGCGCCAACGCGCGCCAACCCAATTCACCGCATAGCGCCGGCTTCGCCCGCCTATGCCTCCGTGATCGCGCGACCGTTGAAATCGGTGCTGTCACGGACACTTGGAAAGATACGAACCTTGATCGAAATTTACTGGGGCAAACCCATCTCCCTCGTCGTGTCGCCGAAAGGCGACGTCAAGTCCTTCAGCACCATCGAACAGGTGCATTACTGGTTGCGCAAGAAATGGCCGGTCAGCGACCTCGCGCAGAGCCGCGCGATTGACCGCGTCGAAGCGGCAATGGAGTGTCTGGGCACCGTGGCCGACGCGCGCAGCGCCTTCCTTGGTGCCGCAACCACTGCCGGATTCTTGCCATTGGAAACCTTGGATCATTCGATTGCAGCCTGATCAAACACCACATACGGCGCCGCGGGCGCGACAGGATCGGGAGAGATCGGCGCCTCGGCTGGAAGGCCTGCGCTCGAAGCTCTTCGACGCGCTCTTCGGTACGTGGACTGCACTGCAAGCCCCGATGATCCCGGTCCTCGCGCTGGCTCGGCGACCGCGGCTCGTGCGCGCCGCGGTCCGGTTCTGGACCGGCGGGGTCTTCGCGCTCGCACGCGGGGTTCTCAGGTTGCGCGTGCAGGAGCAAGGGCTCGAGAACAAGCATCTCGACAGCCCTTGCATCTACGTCTGCAACCACCAATCCACCTGGGAAACGCTGGCCTTCAACCGGCTCGTGCCCGATGTCTGCGTCATCGCGAAACACGAGTTGCGGCGTATCCCGATCTTCGGCTGGTACCTTGAACATTCGCCGATGATCCTGATCGACCGCAGCGCGGGCGGACGCGCCCTCGCCGGGATGATCACTCAGGCGCGCGAAGAGGCCGCCAAGGGCCGCTCGATTTTGATCTTTCCGGAAGGGACGCGGGTCGGCGTGGACGATCGCTGCGAGTTCCAGCCCGGCCTTATCGCGCTTTATCGCAAGCTCGGCCTGCCGATCGTCCCCGTCGCGCATAATGCCGGCCATGTCTGGCGCAAAGACGCGAAGACCGGCGGCACCATCACTGTGGCCTACTTCCCGGCGATCCCTCCCGGCCTCCCCGCGGCAGAGGTCAGCGCGCAGGTCGAAGCGCTTCTCAACGTCGAGAAGGACCGCCTCCCCCCCGCGCGACCCTGAACGAATACGCTAAATGTGTCCTGCGTTTCTTGCGTGGGACCGGCCTGTCCCTTGTCGCCCGCAACGAGCGGGCCTCACAATGAGAGGCCCGTATTCTTGAAATGAATACAAAAACGCATCGCGGCGCCTATGGCCGATGGTCTGTTATCGGCTGCCCGCGAACAGAAGAGCCAGACGGCTCAGCGCCCACCCGCTTTCCCGAGCCAAAATCCATAGCATTTTAATCGGGATTTCTTGACCCAAGTGTTTTTGTCGGTTATTCGGACACCGAACAGACAAGCAGGAACACCATGACTCGCATTTCACGCATTCTTCCCGCGCTTTTCGTGCTCGCCTGCGCGCCGGCGCTGGCCGTGGCGGACGAGACAATCCCGACGATTACCCTGACCGACGGGGTCGTCTCGCCGCAGCAGATCGACCTTCCCGCGGATACCGCCGTGACGCTGACCGTCTCGAATACCGGCAAGACCGCAGCCGAGTTCGAGAGCAAGCGCCTGCGCATCGAGAAGATCATCGCGCCGGGTCAGACCGCGACGATCGAACTGCGGGCGCTGCCGGCGGGCAGCTATCCCTTCGTCGAGGAATTCCACGAGGATCAAAACACCGCCAAGGGCACGATCGTCGTCAAGTAACCCACCAACCCACGAGAGAATGTCATGGACGGACAGATCATCTTCATCCTGTGGCGTGAGAGCGTCGAGGCGCTTCTCGTCATCGGCATTCTCGCGGGATGGCTCGCACATGAAGGCGCCGGGCGACGCGCGGCGCGCTTCCTCTGGGGTGGCGTTCTGACCGGGCTGGCGCTGGCGCTGGCCTTCGCGCTGACGCTGCTGGGCTTCTCGAAACTGCTGTCGACCGAGGTCCGTCAGGACCTGATGACGGTGATGGTCTTCGTAGCCGCCGGGCTGATCGTGCAGATGGTGGTCTGGATGCGCGGCCACGGCCGCACGCTGAAACGCGATCTCGAGGCCGGGCTGAAGGCCGCCGCGATACGTCAGGGCTGGTGGGCGGTTTTCCTACTCGCGATGGCGGCGGTAGCGCGCGAGGGCTCGGAAACGGTAGTCTTCCTCTACGGCTCGCTCGCCGCGGCGAAGCAGAGCGAGATGACCGGCGTTCTCGCCTCGATCGCGGTCGGTGTGGCCGCGGCCGGAGCGACTTATGCGCTGCTGCGGGCCGGCGCGAAGTTCCTGCCGTGGCGCGGCTTCTTCCGGGTGTCCGAGGTGATGCTGCTCCTGCTGGGCGCTGCGCTCTTCACCACCGGCGTGGATGATCTCGTCTCGGCGGGCATCCTGCCCTTCGGCGCGCCGCTCTGGGACATGAGTACGCTGCTCGATGACGGGGGCCGTCTTGGCGGGCTGATCTCGGCGCTGACCGGTTACCGTGCCGCGCCGGACGCCGCTACGCTGGGCGGCTGGATCGTCTACTGGGCGTCGGTCGCAGGTATCCTGCGCTGGCAGAGCCGCAGCTTACAAGCCCGTCTGGCCTGAGGCCCATCTTACAATTCGCATTTTTTTGCCCCGGCCGGGATTATTTCCGCGCCGGGGTCGTCTTCTTCCCTACAGGACCCAAACCCGAGAGGAGAGGAAGATGAAACGTTTTCTGCTGACCACTGCCGTTTTGCTGGCCGCGAGCATTGCGCAAGCCGATCCCGCCAGTGTCACCGACACCGCCAAGGGGCCGACGCTCGTCGATTCCGCGGGCATGACGCTCTATACCTTCGCCAAGGACAGTGAGGGGATGTCCGCCTGCACCGGGCCCTGCGCCACGAACTGGCCGCCGCTGATGGCCACCGCCGACGATCAGGCGATGGGCGACTGGAGCGTGATCACCCGCGACGACGGAACGAAGCAATGGGCTTACAAGGGCCAACCACTGTATACTTGGAAGAATGACATGAAGCCGGGCGACGTGACCGGTGACGGCGTCGCCAACGGCGCGTGGAAAGTCGCTCAGCCCTGACGCAATCCCCGGGCGGTATCGCATTGACGCCGCCCGGTCGAACAAGGCCCACCCATGTGACCCGTCGCACCCGCCACCTGATCGAGGCGCAGATTCCCGCGCTGCGCCGCTTCGCCTTCGCGCTGACCCGTGAGCGCGACGCGGCGGACGATCTTGTGCAGGACTGTCTCGCGCGGGCGCTGACGCGCTGGCACCTGCTGCGTTCGGAAGACCAGTTGCGGGCCTGGCTGTTTCGCATCCTGCGGAACCTTTACCACGATGCGCATCGCCGTCGCATCCGCCGCCCGGAGGGCGGGGCGCTCGATCCCGACGGGCTCGCTGGGCGCGATGCGGATGCCGAAACGGTCGTCTTTCTCGGCGACGTGTTCAGTGCGCTCGCTCGCCTGCCGATCGAGCAGCAGGAGGTACTTCTCTTGGTCGGAGTCGAGGATTTCAGCTACGAGGCGGTCGCCCGGATTCTTGGCCTGCCCAAGGGTACGGTGATGTCGCGCCTCGCCCGGGGACGCGAGGCGCTGCGCGAGATGACTGGCCATGACCGCCCCGATCGCACGCGCCACCCCCATCTGCGGAGGCTCAAATGACCGATCCCCATGCAGATCCCATCATGCGAAACGAGGCGGAGGTGCACGCCTATCTCGATGGCCGGCTCGCTCCCAAAGATCGCGCCCGGATGCAGGCCAAGCTCGCGGCGGATCCGGCGCTGGCGCAGCGGCTGTCCGCGATGCGCGCCGATCGCGACGCGCTGCGCGCAGCCCTCGCGCCGGTCCACGCCGCGCCTATCCCTGCGCGGCTGCGCCTCGCTGCGCCCGTGGGGGCAGGCTGGGTTCCGAGGGTAGCGGCGGCTATCGCGCTCTTCGCAGCGGGGCTTGGCGCCGGTTGGGGACTGGCGCGGCAGGGCGGCGGATCCCCCCGCGCTCCGCTGACCGAACTCGCCCGCGAGGCGCAGGTCGCCCACGCGGTCTATTCGGTGGAGGTCGTCCACCCGGTCGAGGTCGCAGCACAGGAGCGCGCGCACCTGATGGCGTGGTTGTCGAAACGGCTCGACCGCAAGCTGGTCGCCCCGGACCTGTCGGCGCAGGGCTACACACTCGTGGGCGGACGCCTGTTGCCTGCCGATCAGGGTCCCGCCGCGCAGCTGATGTATGAAACCCAAGCAGGCGCGCGCCTGACGCTCTATGTCACCGCGCTTTCCACTGGAGAGACCGCATTTCGCCTGACCGAAGGGGATGGTGTCGCGAGTCTCGTCTGGGTCGACGGCGGCTACGGCTTCGCCCTCTCCGCGCCGCTGAGCAGCGCTGCACTCTGGCCGATGGCCAAGGCCGCCTACCGACAGCTCGCCTTCACCGGATAAACCAACCGTGCGCAAGGGACCGTCCGAGCGCGCCGTTGATCTGCCTCAATGTCGCGAACTCGTCAGAGGTGTATCGAGGCGGAAACGAACCCGTGGAGGCGATTATGACGAAACTTTCTCTTTTCACTGCATTTCTCGCACCCCTTGCCCCGGCCGTGGCTTTCGCCGACGCTCCGAGCGGCTATGGAGAGGGATATTATGGTCATCCCATGATGTGGGGCGACGGTTACGGCTTCTTCGGTGTCGGCATGATGGTGGTATTCTGGGGGGTACTCATTCTCCTTGCCGTACTTGCCGTGCGCTGGTTCACGGAACGCGGACCGGGCCGGAGCCAGAACACCGCGCTCGACATTCTCAAGGAACGTCTCGCGAAGGGGGAAATCGACCCCGAGGAATATCAGGCCCGCCGTAAGGCGCTCGAAGAATGACCGGGCTGCGCGCGGGGATCGCGACGGATCGCATGGAACGCAGGACCGTTTCACGCTATTCCTGAGCCCATGCTCGCCATCCTCGCTGACAGAACTTATCGCCATCTCTTCGCCGCGCAGATCGTAGCGCTTCTGGGCACCGGGCTCGCCACGGTTGCGCTCGGGCTGCTGGCCTATGATCTGGCGGGGAACAAAGCGGGGATGGTGCTGGGCACGGTCTTCACGATCAAGATGGTCGCCTATGTCGGGATCGCACCGGTGGCAGGCGCCTTCGCCGACAGGGTGAATCGGCGGTCGCTTCTGGTCACGCTCGACCTCGTCCGGGCCTGCGCGGCGCTGGCGCTGCCGTTCGTGACCGAGGTCTGGCAAGTCTATGTGCTGATCTTCCTTCTCCAATCGGCCTCCGCCGCCTTCACCCCGACATTTCAGGCGACGCTGCCGGATGTGCTGCCGGAAGAAGAGCGCTACACTCGCGCGCTGTCGCTGTCGCGCCTGGCCTACGACCTCGAGAATATCGTAAGCCCGACGCTCGCGGCGCTGCTGCTTGCGGTGATGAGCTATAACAGCCTGTTTCTCGGCACGGTCGCGGGGTTCGCGGGTTCGGCGCTGCTGGTTGTGTCCGTGATCCTGCCGAGCCCGCAGGCGGTCACCCGGCGCGGCATCTACGACCGGACCACACGCGGCATCCGGATCTACCTTGCGACGCCACGGCTGCGGGGACTTCTGGCGGTGAACCTCGCCGCCGCTGCGGCGGGTGCGATGGTGCTGGTGAACTCGGTTGTGCTGGTACGCGGCGGGCTCCACCTGTCGGACAGCGATCTGGCCTGGACGATGTTCGCCTTTGGGGCGGGGTCGATGCTGGCGGCCCTCGGCCTGCCCCGTATCCTTGAAAGCATAGCGGACCGCCCGGTGATGCTGTCGGGCGCAGGCGTGATGATCGGCGCGCTTCTCGGCCTTGCCTTGGCAATCTCTACGGCCGGGCTGAGCTGGCCCCTGCTTCTCGCAGCATGGCTGGCGACGGGCTTGGGCTATTCGGCCGTGCTCACTCCGTCGGGCCGATTGCTGCGACGCTCCGCGCATCCCGAGGACCGCCCGGCCCTCTTTGCGGCGCACTTCGCGCTGAGCCATGCCTGCTGGCTGGTGACCTATCCGCTCTCCGGCTGGCTGATGACGGAGTTCGGCGCGGTCCCGGCATTGCTCGGTCTCTCGGGCGTGGCGCTGCTCGGGCTGGCCGTCGCGCTGCGCGTCTGGCCCTCCGGCGATCCGGTCTCGCTGGAGCATCGCCACGACAATCTCGCGCCGGATCACCCGCATCTGCAGGGCCAACGCACCCATCGCCATCCGCTGGTGATCGACGACCTCCACCCGCATTGGGGCAGTCGGTTCTGAGGCTCAATCGGCCAGCTTGATCGGCCCGCGCTCGGGATAGAGATCGCCGGGTCCGGGGTTTTCCTCGGGGCTGCGTCCGCCGAGATGCGTCATGATCCCCCACACCGCGTTGAGCGATGTCTGCACCGCGCCCTCGACCCAGGCGGGAGTCCAGCTGACACCGTCCCCGGCGAGGAAGACGCCCCTCTGGCTCGCCGCCATGCCTTGTTGCATGAAGTGGCCGTAAATGCGGTGGTTGTAGCGGTAGTGACCCGGCAGCGCGCCCTTGAAAGCCCCGAGGAAGTTTTCGTCCGCCTCCCAGCTCACGCAGATCGGCTGGCCGCGGATATGCGAGGCAATGTCGACGCCGGGGTAGATTTTGCCAAGCGCCTGCAGCGACAGCTCGACCCGGCGTTCCGCACTGAGCGGCAGCACCTTGAGCGCGTCGCTCATCCAGGCGTAGCTGAGGCAGATCACGCCGGGGCGGTCGGGCCCGTTATCAAAGAAATAGGTGCCGCGCGTCAGTCTGTCGGTCAGCGTCATCGACATCAGCGGTTCGCCGGTTTCCGGGTCGATGTCGTTCCAGAACGGCCGGTCGACCATGACGAAGGTCTTCGCGGCCTGCATGTAGCGGGTCCGGTCAAGCGCCATCCACATCTTCTGATCGAACAGGTCCTCTTCGGTCTCGATCGCCGTCGTCAGCAAGTGCGTCTGGCACGTCGCGAGCACCGCGGCATAGTCGTCCTCGTTGCCCCACTGGTCGCGCAGCCGGATCATCTCTCCGGCGCGGCTCAGCGCGGTCGCCCGGCTGCGCGTCGCGCCGCCATGCAGGCTCGCGAGCGTCGTACCCTCGGGCCAATGCGCGCAGGCCGGCGCCGCGTTCCACAGGCGATGCAGGACAGACTCCACCCCTCCCACGATATAGCGCTGGTCATCGTCAAGCCCGAGCAGATTTACCCGCAGGATCTCCAGCATCGAGTTCGGGAAGTCCGAATCCCAGCCGCCGGTGCCGAACCCGACCTGACCGAAAATCTCACGATGGGAGAAATCGAGCTTTTGGAACGCCTCCGAATGGGCAACGAAATCGTAGAAGGTGCGCTCGTCCCAATCTTTGACAAGCGGATCCCAGATCGCCTTGATCGCGGCCACATCCTTGGCGCGCACCGCGGCTTGCAGGTCGGGGAAGGCCGCCTGACTGCGCAGCGCTTCGTCATAGGCTTGCGCGATCTGGTGGAACCCCTCGGGCAGGTCGTCGAGGCTGCGTGCGAAATGCCGTTCGCCTTCAAGCTCGATGACGGTCGATCCGGCGGCGGGCGTCAGCGGGTTCGGAAAGGGGCGGCTCTCGCATCCGACAAGATCGACGTAATGGTAGAACCCCCGCGAGGACACGGGAAAGCGCATCCCGCCAAGCTCCGCGACGACCCCGTCCGTCCCTTCGAAGCTCTGCGAACGCAACCGCCCGCCGAATTGCGAGGACTCGTAGACCACTGGCCGCAGACCGAGCTTCATCAATTCGTAGGCCGCGATGACCCCGGCCGCCCCGGCGCCGATGATGGCGACCGGCGCGCCCAGCACATCCTTGGGCAGCGTACCGATACCCGCGGGGTGACTGATCCAGTCCTCGTAGGAAAAGGGAAAATCCGGGCCGAAGGCTGTCAGTTCCTGCATCGCTGTCTCCTGTTGCGCCAAACCTCACCGTCGCCGACCGCAGCGGTAGAGAACACCTCCACGAGAATATCGGCCTGTGCAAGCGAGTAGCAGTTTTTCCGCCGCCCTTGCGAGGACTTCTCGGGGCAGACCTTCAACATCCCGAGATCGGTCGTGCGCGCTCAACCCGGATCGCGGTGTTGCGCCCGGCACAAGATGAAGGGCAGCGCGAGAGGCGTCGCGCTGCCCTATTTCGCATGAGTGGATCGGGGCTGCCCGGAGTGTCAGCCCGGCGGTGCCATTGGGCCTGCGGCCTTGACGGCGGCGATGTAGCCGGGCTGCGCCTGCAGGGCGCTCCAGTAGGCGCCGACCTTGGGATGCTCTCCCAGCAGATCGAGCCGCGCCAGCAAGGCGATGACATAGGACATCTGGATATCGGCCAACATCGCCCTCTCACCGAAGAGCATTGGCCCGGTACCGATCGTCCGCCCGATGAAATTGAGATGGGAATTGAGCGCCGCCTGCGCCTCTGCGGGCACCGGCTTGCCCCGGAAGGCGGGCAGGACCGCCCGAAGCGCAACTTCGGCAAACGAGCTTTCGACATAATCCAGCAGCTCTTCGTGCTGCCAGAATTCCGGCGTACCACGCGGCGGCGTATGGGTCTCGTCACCGTATTTCGCGACGAGGTAACGCAGGATCGTCGCGGATTCCGCGAGTATCCGGTTGCCGTCCTCGATCACCGGCGACTTGCCCAGCGGGTGAACCCGCGACAGGGCCTCCGGCGCGCGAAAATTCTCGGTGCGCTGATAATCGACCCGGTGGCAGGGCTCGCCCAGATCGGCGAGCAGCCACAGCACCCGGGTCGCGCGGGAATAGTGCAGGGCGTGAAGGGTGATCATGGCAGGAACACCGCTTTTGCGTTGACGAATTCCTTCATGCCGAAGCCGCCATGCTCGCGGCCGTAGCCCGAATCCTTGACGCCTCCGAAGGGCATGTTCGGATCGGCAGTCCCGAAAGAGTTGATCCGCACCATCCCGGTGTCGAAGTGATCGCGAGCGAGCTTGAGCGCACGGTCTTTGTCCTTGCTGAAGATCCCGCCGCCAAGGCCATATCGGCTGTCATTGGCGATGCGCATCGCGTCCTCGTCATCCTTGGCGCGGATCACCG
This sequence comes from Thioclava sp. F34-6, assembly GCF_002213235.1. Lineage (NCBI taxonomy): Bacteria > Pseudomonadati > Pseudomonadota > Alphaproteobacteria > Rhodobacterales > Paracoccaceae > Thioclava > Thioclava sp. F34-6. The sequence goes on along the minus strand of NZ_NBOA01000004.1, from coordinate 434,843 downwards.
CTGCGACGGGGCCGAAAATCTCGTCGTCATAGGCGGGCATCCCGGGAGCCACATCGACCAGCACCGTCGCGGGGTAGTAGGCGCCGGTGATATCCGGGACCTCGCCGCCGCAAAGCGCCTTCGCCCCTTTGGCGAGGCTCTGTTCCACCTGCTCCTTGACCATCGCGAACTGGTCGTCGCTCGAAAGCGGACCAAGCTGGACGTCGTCCTTGGTGGGATCGCCCATCTTGATCGACTTCATCTGCTCCACGAAGGCCTCGACGAACGCGTCATAGACCTTGTCCGCGACGATGAACCGTTTCGCCGAGACGCAGGTTTCGCCGTTATTGTACAGCCGCCCCATCACGGAGAATTTCACCGCCGTTTCGATATCGGCATCTTCCAGCACGAGGTAGGCATCGTTGGAGCCCAGCTCCAGCACGGTCTTCTTCAGTGACTTCGAGGCGACGCTTCCGACGTGGCGGCCCGCGCTGTCGCTGCCGGTCAGGGTCACACCGCGCACCTTGGGATGCGCGATCAATTTGTCGCTGGTGTCGTGGTCGATCAAAATGACCTGGAAGAGGTCCTCGGGCAGCCCTGCCTCGATACACAAGTCGCGCAGGCGCAGGCCCGAGCCGGTGCAGATACTGGCATGTTTGAGTACGCAGGCATTGCCCGCCATCAGGTTCGCCGCGAGCACCCGGATCGGCTGGTAAAGCGGGAAGTTCCACGGCTGGATCGAGTAGATCACGCCGATCGGCTGGTAGGTCACGACACCGCGCGATCCCTCTGTGCCGTGGGTCCGCTCCTCGTCGGCCAGCGCGTCGGGGCCGGTCTTCGCGGTATAGTCGAGGATCGCGGCACAGATCTCGACTTCGGCCTTGCCGTCCTTCAGCAGCTTGCCGGTCTCGCGCGTCATCAGCGCGGCCAGCTCATCCGCGTTCTCGCGGAGCTTTTCTGCGATCTTGGTCAGGTAGGGCGCGCGCTCGGCGGGCGTCCGCGCGCGCCAATCCAGAAAGGCGGAGTGCGCGGCCTCGACCTTCTCGAAGGCCTCGGCCTCGCTCATCAGAGGATAGGTCTTGATCGTCTCGCCCGTTGCGGGGTTGGTGGTGGTGATCGTTGACATGGGGACTCCTTCGATTTCAAAGGGGCCAACTTTCGCCGCGGGCAGGAGTTCCAGCGCCCCTCGCGGAAGCGCAGGCTTTCGCGGGCCTCACCGGTCAAATCCCCCCGCACAGATGTGCGGGCCACCGATATGCGCCAGTCGCTCGCGGCAATGCCGGACACGCGAACCGACAAGACGTCGCGTCGCACGCGGTCGCCGCGCGGGCGCCCCGCTCTATCTGGCAAGGCAAGCGCGGACGGTGCGGGCGCAATCTCCCGGAGCTCCGTTCGCGACCCGACCCGAGTTTTCACCCCAAATCAGGCATCTGGAGATCGACATGGCGACCACTGGCAAACAACTGTTCACGACGCTGGAGGCGGACGGCACACTCACCGTCGCGATCGAGGACGTGGATTTCCCCGACCCGACCGGCAATCAGGTTCTCGTCAAAATGGAGGCGGCTCCGATCAACCCCTCAGACCTCGCCATCCTCGTGGGCGCGGCGGATATGGAGAACGCCGCGTATTCCCCCGGCAAATTCGTGGCCAAGATGCCCGAGCCGTTCAACGCGGGCTCGAAAGCGCGGCACGGTCTGAAGCTGCCCGCGGGCAACGAGGGCGCAGGCACGGTCGTCGCAACCGGCGACAGCGACGCGGCGAAAGCGCTTATGGGGCAGCGCGTCTCCTGCGTGCCGGGCAACGCCTACAGCCAGTATTGCATCGCCGATGCGGAGATGTGCCTGCCGCTGGGCGATCATTCCTCCGAAGATGGCGCGAGCGCCTTCGTCAATCCGATGACCGCGCTCGGCTTCGTCGAGAACGCCAAGATGGACGGGCAGGATGCGATCCTGCACACGGTTGGCGCGTCGAACCTCGGACAGATGTTGACGCGCATCTGTCAGGAGGACGGTCTCGGTCTGGTGAATATCGTTCGCAAGGACGATCAGGTCGATCTGCTCAAGAAGATCGGCTCCACCCATGTCGTGAACTCGTCGAATGACGATTTCATGGAACAGCTGCGCGATGCGATCGACGACACCGGAGCCTTCTACGGCTTCGATCCGATCGGCGGCGGCCATGCGGTCGACAACGCCTTCAAGGCGATGGAGCAGGTCGCGGTGAGCCGGATGACGGAATATTCGCGCTACGGCTCGAACCAGCCGAAGCGGATGTTCATTTACGGACGTCTCGACACCGGCCCGACGACCCTCTCGCCGAGCTACGGCTTCGGTTGGACGCTCTCGGGCTGGCTGCTGTTTCCGTTCCTGCAATCGGCCGGGCAAGAAACCGTCGCGCGGATGCGCAAGCGGGTGCGCGACAATCTCACGACCACCTTCGCGAGCCATTACAAGACCCGCGTCAATCTCGACGAGATGCTGACGAAAGAGGCCGTGACCGATTACCGGAAAATGAAGACCGGCGAGAAATACCTCGTGACCCCCTGGTCCTGAGCCTCTGATCCTGACGATGCGTCGCCGGAGTAGCCCTGATCCGATCGGGGTCGCTTCGGCGTCGAACAAATGAGGGTTAGATCGTATTCTGCCTTGCGCGCGCTCCGCATCAGCTCGAATTGTCGAGAATGTCGCGAGGCAATCCGAGCACGAGCGCGATCGCCGCCAGTTTCAGCGCGCAGGGCACGAGCGCATAGCTGACATTGAGCGCCGAGAGCGCCGCGCCGGTGTTGCCTGCGCCGGGCTCGTATCCGAAATATTGAAGCAGCGGCAACACGGTTCCGGCGGCGATCGCCAAAGTCGCCTTGGCGCTGAAATTCCAGATCCCGAACGCCTGCCCCGCTTGCAGCCCCGCACGCGACAGCGCTGACGCGAAAAGCGCCGATAGAATCACCATATCCGCTCCGAGCGCGACACCGGACCCGATACAGATCGCCGCGAACGGTAAAGCGGCCCCGGTCGGCAGGCTGAAGGCGCCGACGAAGCTCACGATTGCAAGAACCATCGCGACCAGCAGCACCCGGCGGGCGCCGAACCGTCTGGCGAGACGTCCCCATAGAGGGGCACTCGCCCCGGCGGCTATGAAGAACAGGATAAGAAATGGTCCTGCCAAGTCCGGCAAGCCAAGCCGGTCCCCCACGAAGAACAGAAACAGCGTCGATGTCACGGCCACCGGCAGGCTGTTGACGAAGGCCAGCAGCAAGAGCCAACCTGCGCCTGACCCGATGAGTCCCCGCCAGTTCAACCGCGTCGAGGCGAGTTGCGTCTTGCGCCAAAGCGGCCGCGCCAACGCGACCGCGATCAACGACAACAGCGCGATCAGCCAGCCGAAAGGCCGGTAGCCATCCGATTGATCGTGGAGCGTCGAAAGCAGCGCCGGCGCGATCGCGCCGAGCGTCACCCCGATCAGAACGCCGGTTTCGCGCCAGCCGGCGAGGCTCAGCTGCGACTGGGTCCGCCCCGATCCGGCGAAAGCGGCGCTCTGGCCGTAGATCAGGATCGTCCCGAGGCTATACCCCGTGAACGCGACGACAAGCCCCCCGGTCAGCCAAAGCGCGGGACTTCCCTGCACTGGCAGAGAAAAGACCGCGACACAGCCCGCCGCCAGCAGCGCCATCGCGAGGGCCGCGAACCCCGAGCGGTACTGCGCCCAGCGGTCTGTCATCCACCCCAAGAGCGGATCCTGCAGGAAATCCACGATACGGATCAGCAGCAGGATCGCCCCGACCTGACCGAGCGACAGGCCAAGTCGCGTGGCCGCAAAACTCGGCAGGTGGATGTAGATCGGGATGCTCGCCGTCGCGAGCGCCATCGCGAGAAACCCCACGCGCCAAAAGTCCCTTGGCTGATCCACCGGCATCACGCTCATCGGGCGCGCGGCCCCGTCAGCCTGACGAAGAGCCAGACGATACCGGGGCGCAGCTTCAGAAAGATACGGTAGGCCAGTTCGAGGAGAGTCCTGACAATCGGCCATCGCGCGATGCGCGCCAGACCACGCCAGCGCGGAAGTTGCGCCCAGAGTTCTGCAAACGCGGTGGCCCCCGAGACGAGACGCCCATCCCGCGTCCGCACGTGAAACCGCGCCAGCGCGTCGTCCCGGTTCAGAGCGTCGGGCAGAGTCGCGCCCGGGTCGGAGAGATCGACGAACTCCAAAGCGTCCGCCCCCGGCGCTTCGCGATAGAGCCCGATTTCGGCACGACAAAGCGGGCACGCCCCGTCATAGAAGACGGTCGCCTTGCTTGTCGTATTCGTCGCGGATCGGCGCACGTTTCCCTCATCTTCAGCTTCGATGAGTGTTACGCGCCCGGAGAGTTCGAGGATCTTTCGCAGCAGGCTCGTTGGTTCCGGGAACGCGCATGTCCATCCGAAAGCGCCTCGGGGCAATTCATCGCCCCGCAGCAGAGCCACCAACGCTTGAAATACGCTCGCGATGCATCCGCCTGCTCAGGTTGCGACGGTCGCGCCCTGAGAACTAAGCTCGGAGGTTATCAGGCGAAAGCCGCGGACCGCGCGTAAAATTGGATCGCGAAGCGACGGCCTGAACGACCTGGAGGACCGCGACCCAACGGTTCTCATCTTGCGCCACACCCGTCGGAAGCCCCGCTTATTCGGCGGGCCTCTCCTCCAGATCCAACCGCATCGTCGCCATGCCCTGACGGCGGGACAGTTCCTCGTAGCCGGCCGAGAGATAGGCGTTGAAGGCCGGCGCGTTATCGAGCTCCACCTTCAGGGTCAGCGACAGCGCGCCGAGGTCTCGCGCCGCCTGTTCCACGTGCCCCGTCAGCTCTGCAGCCGCCCCGCCACGCGCCTCTTCGACGAGATAGACGTAGGTCAGGTGCCGCACCTCCGGCCCGATACCCTCGCGCAGCGCGAAGAAACCGACATCCCGCCCCGTCTCATCCTGAAGGTAGAACGAGACGTCCTGATGTTCTCCAAGCCACTTGCGATGCCATTCCATCTCGTCGAACGGAACTTTCGCATTGGGATTGAGCAGGGGAATTTCGGCGTCCGACAGCATCGCTGCCAAGGGGGCCAGATCGCGGTCGCGGTTGCGGCGCAGGGTGAGTGCCATATGTCCTTCCTTAGGCTGGGCCCGGCGCGCGCGCCGAGGTGGATCATGAAAGGTCGCGTGCCTGACACAGAAGCCCCTTGCGGGTCAACCGCAGCGCTCGCTGGACTAATCGCCGCGGTCACGACCCACGCCACGCAACAGCCGGCACGCGGTCGCCAGTATTCACCGCCATCCAGGTCTCGTCCATCGGCCAGGCTCTCGAGAGCCACGGCACGCCTATATGGCCGTAGAGAAACGAGAGCTGCCAACCCGCCTCGGAAGGCGAACGCTTCTTCTGAAGAAAAAGGTAAAGCGCGGCAGCGAGCCCGGTGCGATCCGCCCCCGCCTTGCAGTGAACCAGAACGGGCTTGGGCGCCCGCGCCATCGCCCCTTCGAGCGCCGCGAGGCGGATCGGGCTGAGGGTTTGATGGTCGGACATCTTGAAGTCGATCAATTCCAATCCAAGCCGTTCTGCCGCAGCCTTCTCCTGATCGTACCACGCCTGTCCCGGATGCGCTCCGCGCAGGTTCAGGACCGATCGTATGCCGTCCTTTTTCTTGTAGGCCTTCAGCCTCGCGGCGGTCGGTTGGTTCGAACGATAGAACTCTCCAGCCACCACGGTGTGGAAATTTCCGGTCACCTGCAAATACCCGAAATAGAGCACCAGCGCCGCGAGCGTCCCGACCAATACGGTGCCCACGATCCGCGCGATTTCGCGAAGTTTCATCGCCTCTGTCTCCGTTGCGGCCCCGGATGCGGGGCCGCTCTGCGATGGTTGGCGATCAATCCGCCTGCTCGGCGCCGCCGGCGTCTTTCTTGACACCCTGCGTCACCGCGGCAGAGCCCGGAAGCTGCAGGCTCACCTCGACCTGTTTCGCGGATTGCGCAGTGGTGTAGATCGAGTTCGGGTTCGCCCGCAGATGCCCCGGCTTGCCGCTGTCATCGACATGGATGCGGGCCGAGCCATTGGCGGGAACGGTCACGTCGGGGTGCAGGATGTAGGCCTCCTTCGCGCCGCTATCGGCGTCGGTGATGGTGTAGAAGAGGGTGAAGCCCCTCAGCGGTTTGGCACTGTCATTGACCAGCTGGATCTCGAGGTGATCGGGCGCGTCCGTATGGGTCGCGGGATCGACGTTGTTCTCGACCAGCAACTCTCCGATATGGAACGGCGCGGCAGTGCCACTGGGCTGGATCGGGCTTTGCGCGACCACCGGGTCCTTGTCGGCCAGATCGTTCTGCCCGTCGCCATCGGTATCGGGGTTTTGCGGATCGGTGTGCAGCAGCGGTTCGGCCATGTCGGGCACGCCATCCTTGTCGGTATCGGTCTGCGCGGCCTGAGCGCCGCCAGCGGCGAGCATCAGCAGCACGGTGAGGGTGGAAAGGGTCTTGTTCATCGTCAGGTCTCCTTGGTCAGACGGTCGGCACGGATCGGACGCAGCAGGACGAGCCCGCCGAGACCGAGGGTGAAGAGAATGAGGAACCAGGCATCGCCCTTCTTGTCGGCCCAGATCGGCCCGAGCGCTTTGCCGGTGTAGATGTCCTTGATTCCGAGCACCGCGAAGGTGAAGCGCTCGTAATGCTTGGTCACGGACGAGACCTCGATCCCGTTGCGGATGGTTTCGTAGGTGGCGAAGCCCTGCTTGATCTTGGTCTGCTCGGCTTTCGGGATCGAAAGCTGCGCGAAGACGCCGCCAGCCACCTGATTGTCCGGGTCCATCGTGTCGCCGATCTGCGGCGCGACGAGGACCACCAGCAGCCACAGCGCGAAGGCGTAGAGCAGCCCGCTCGCCGGGCTTTTCAGCCAGAGGCTCAGCCCGAAGCCCACCGCAAAGATCGCGCTAAGATAGAGCGTCGAAGCCCCCCAGGTGATCGCAAGGCGCAAGAGGTCATTCGCCCCGATCCCAATGCCCGAACCGAGCGCGAGCACCACTGCGCAGAGCGCGAAGACGCAAGCCAGCGCCGCCCCCATCAGCCCGGCCCCGCCCAGCAGCTTCGCGGCGAGGAACTGCCAGTTCGAGAGCGGCCGCGTCAGGATCAGCGCCAACGTCTGGCGTCCGCGCTCTTCGACGGCGGCGCGGTAGCCCGCGATCAGCGCGATCACGGCGCCCATGATCTCGATCTGCTCGATCGTCCCGCGCATCAGCTTCAGCGGATAGAACTCTGGCGCCGCGATCGAACCGAGGCTTTTGCCGAGCGCCAGCAGCTGCTGTTTCGCGGCCATGTAGGTGGCGACATCGGTGCGCATCGCGACCGTCCCGGTGATCAGCGAGATCAGTGCGGCGGCGACGAGCGCCAGCGTCGCGGCGAGCAGGAAACGGTCGCGCAGCGCGATCCGCGCGTCCTTGAGCGCAACGGTGGAGATTGCGGATAGATCAGGCATCGGGGCCTCCCTTCGTCATGTCGAGCTTGAGGCAGCCACGCAGCGCATAGAGGCCGGAGCCCGCAGCGAAGAGCATCATCACGACCAGCGGCGGCACGGGACCGCGCGGCGGCAGACCGTCGGGCAGGTAACCCATCAGCTCCGCTCCGAGATACTTGTAGGCTTCGGCCAGCGAGAACGGCCCGAGCAGGTTTGCGGAGAGGTCGAAGATCGCGGATTGCGGGGCGGGTGCGAGGGCCGAGATCGGGTTGATCGCAGCGGTGGGCAGGATGTTTCCGGTCAGCGCAGGCCAGACGAAGGTCAGCACCAGCCACACCACCGTCGGCACCATCAGACCCACGGTTTCGCTGCGCGCGCGCGCCGAAGCACCGATCGCGATCAGCCCGAAGGTCATCATGTAGAGCCAGCCCAGAGAGAAGAACGCAGCCAGCCGCGCCCAATCCCCTGCGGCGAGATGAACCGAAGGCAGGATGACGAGGGTCGCGGCGCCCACTACGCCCGCAAGCGCGGCCAGTCCGCCGACGGCCAGAGCGAGTGCCGAGACCTTGCCTCGCGCGTAATCGAGCCGCTCCAGCGGGCGCGCGCCGATCAGCGGCAGCACGCCGGCCTGGCGGTCGGTCTCGACCATCCGGTAGCCGATCACGATGGCCGAAAAGGCGCCAATCAGGCTGATATAGATCGTGAGGTTGCGCAGCAGCGCCAGCGGTGAGCCTTGCGTAACCGGGTTTGGCGGCACCGGCTTGCCATTGGCTTCGAACCAATGCGTGGCGCTGGCGTAGATTGCGTCGACCGTCGAGGTCGCGGACCAGCCGAGATAGGCGGAGACCAGCACCAGCGCGGCGAACAGCGCGGCCACCAGCGCGATCGTCCGCTCGCGTGCAAGCGTGGCAAGCGCGTGGCGGCGCAGGATCGTGGAAGGTGTCATGCCGCGACCTCGCGATCCGGCACCACCGAGAGGTAAAGCTCCTCGAGGGCCTCTTCCGAGCCGTAGCGCGCGTTCACCGTTTCGATCGTGTCGTGGAAGACCAGCTGCCCATGCGAAAGAACGCCGATGGAGGAACACGACCGCGCCACCTCGCTCAGCAGGTGGGTGTTCATGAAGATCGTCATGCCCTGCGCGTTCAACCGCTCGAGCACCTCGCGCAGTTGGCGCACCCCCATCGGGTCGAGCCCCGAGGTCGGCTCGTCGAGGAACAGGACCTGCGGACGGTGGACGATGGCCTGGGCCAAGCCGACCCGCTGGCGCATCCCCTTGGAAAAGGTCGCGATCCGGCGGTCGGCGAGATCGGTGATGCCGAGGAACTCCATCACCTCCTCGACGCGGTCGCGGGCATCCTCGATCCGCGAGAGCGCCGCGAAGAAGCGCAGGTTCTCGCGCGTGGTGAGCGTGTCGTAGAGGCGGACGTTCTCGGGCAGGTAGCCGATGGCGCGGCGCAGCGCGATGCGGTTATGCGCGAGGTCACACCCGGCAACGCTCGCCGTGCCGCCGCTGGGCTCCATGAGCGTCGTCAGTAGCCGGATCGTCGTGGTCTTGCCCGCGCCGTTATGGCCGAGAAATCCGAAGATCTCGCCACGTCCGATATCGAGATCGAGCGGCTGGAGCGCGGTGAAATCGCCGTAGCGCAGGGTAAGTCCCCGCGTGCTCACGGCCAGTGTGTCTGTTTGCATCTCTGGGCACCTCCTTTTGATGTTGAGAGGAAATTGCCCGTCGCGATCCGGATCGACTTCGACAGTTTCTTACAAATCGGTGAGAAGCTGGATTACCGGCTTGGCCCAGACGAAAAACCCTCCGCCCCGGACGGACGGGACGGAGGGCCACGCGGCGTACGATCTGGAAAGGGAATCAGATGCGCCTGCGTTTCACGGTCATCGCGGCGACGGTGATTGCGATGACGGCGAGGAAGCCGAGGCTGGTGGGAATGGTGCCGAAGCCCAGCCCGCCATAATCGGTCGGTTGCGAGAGAAGATCGCCGAAGGACGCACCCAGCGGGCGGGTGAAGATATAGCAGAGCCAGAACGCCCAGAGCCCGCCCAGATTGAAGGTGACATACCCCACGGTGAGCGACGCGATGATCAGCCCGAAGAGGATGCCGGTCGCGAGATAGCCTATCCCGGACTGCTCGGAGATCAGATCGCCGACCGCCGTGCCAAGCGCGAAGGTGAACAGGATCGCGAGCCAGTAGAACCCTTCGCGCCGGGCGGTGTAGACCTCATGAATCGAGAGCGTGCGCTCGGAGGCGAACCACGCCGCGAAGGTCGCGCCCAGCAGAATGGTGAACCCGATCGTCGAGTCGATCAGCGGAATCCCGAGATTGTCGGTCATGTTGTCGGTGATCAGCGTCCCCACGATCGAGATCAGCACCACCGCCGACCAGTAGACTGCAGGCACGTAGCGGCGCTGCGCGAATTGCCAGCGGATCACCAAGGCGAGGATCGCAGTCATAAGGATCGTCGTCGCGGTCAGGCCGAAACCGAGATTGACGGCCAGAAAGTCGGCCGCCGTCTCGCCCATCGTCACCGCCATCAGTTTGATGAGCCAAAACCCCGGCGTGACCTCGGGAACGCGGCTGACCGGGTTGGTCAACTCTTCGTCGGGGTAGATGAAAGTCTGTTGATAGCTCATGTTGCGCCTCAGTCGTTCAGCATTGCCAGCGCCTGCGCCGAGAACGCATCGGCGCGGGTATCGTCGTCGGCGTTGCAGCGCTCGAGCGCTTTCGCCTGAAGGTCGGAAACCGCTTGCGGCGCGGTTTTGCCGCCGAGCGTGTCGCGCAACTGCCCGATCATCGCCTCGCAGGGCAGCGCATGGCCGGTCTTGTCGGTCACCGCGATGCCCGCGACTTTCTGCACAGCCCCGACTTCCGAGGGCACCGGATCGGCAAGCGCGGTCTGCAAGCCGTTAAGGCTCTCCATCACGGTTTTCGAATCCGGCGACTTCGTGCGCAGCGCGGCGAAAGCCTTGTCCGCCGCACCGTCGATCACGCCCCAAGCGGAAGGATCGGCCTTGCGCAGCTTGGCCGCGTTCTTGTCCCAAAGGGTCTCCAGATCGGTGATGCGTTTCTCCGCAGCGGTGAACTCGCCTTTCTTGGCAAGCGTCTGTGTATCGCTCACGATCGTCTCGTAAGGGCTCATATCGCCGAGGCTTGCAGCTTGCGCCGCGGAAGCGCCCGGCCCTCCCGTATTCATGGCCATTTCGACCATTGAAAATGACGCGACCGGCACCGCGATGAGCGCGGCGGAAAGAAGCAGGTTTCGCATAAGGTCCTCATTGCTTGCGATGCATCCGCACCGATGCCGCCAGCAATCGCCTGCAGAAGGACGAAGCGTTTTGCTCCCATCTTACGAATTTGTAAGAAATCGCACAGGCGTAGCGGGGCCGACCGTGACAATGCCGGTCCGTTATCGAAAGATGGTGCGATGAAGATCCTGATTGCCGAAGACGATGCCGAGACCGGCGACTACCTGCGCAAGGGGCTGACCGGTGAAGGTCATGCCGTCGACCTGCTCCGCGACGGGCGCGAAGCGCTGACCCAAGCCACCGCGCAGAGCTACGACCTGTTCATCTTCGACCGGATGATGCCGGGGCTCGATGGGCTGGCCCTGCTCAAGGCGTTGCGCGCCGCGCAGATCGCCACGCCCGCGATTCTGCTCACCGCGATGGGCAGCGTCGAAGATCGCGTCGCCGGGCTGCGCGCAGGGGCCGATGACTACATGGTCAAGCCTTTCGCTTTCGTCGAACTGCTCGCGCGGATCGACACGATCGCGCGCCGCCCTGCCCTCAAGGCAGAGGTGACCGAACTGGTGCAGGGCGATCTGCGCCTCGACCTGCTCGCCCGGGAGGCGTGGCGCGAAGGCCAGTGCATCGAATTGCAGCCGCGGGAATTCATGCTCCTGAAGCACTTCATGGAACGTCCCGGCCGGGTGCAGACCAAGACGATCCTGCTGGAGGCGATCTGGGACATTCATTTCGACCCGAAAAGCAGCGTCGTCGAGACTCATATCAGCCGTCTGCGCGGCAAGATCGACAAGCCTTTCGCGACCCCCTACCTAACGACGCTGCATGGGATCGGTTACGTGTTCGAGGCCTCGTGATGCGCGCGTTCACATGGTCGATGCGCTTTGCCATCGCGATCTCGACGGTCTTCGCGTTTGCCGCACTGGTCGCGGGCGGGGTCTCCTACACGCTACAATCCAAGGAAATGAGCCGCCGCCTCGAAGGCGAGGTGCGCGCCGATACCGAGGCGCTCGCCCTCTCTGCCCGCGGCGCCGACTTGCAGGACCTGAGCGAGCAGATCTCGGCGCGGATGACGACGAGTCGCGACGGCGCGAATATCGTGACCTTCGTGCCGGCCGATGGCTCCGAACCGCTTGGCAATGTTCGCGTCGCAACCCAGTTCGAAGGGGCGCGCCATCTCGAACCGGGGCCCGACGTAACGCTCCTCGATCCGCCCGGCGCGAATGTCCCGGAGGGCTATGTCACCTTCGGGATGCGGCTCCCCTCGGGCTGGCTGATGACGGGGCGCGACGATGCGTGGCTCCGCGAGCAGGGCGAAATCCTCGCCACCAGTTTCGGCTGGGGCCTCGGGCTCGCGCTTCTGCTGTCGATCAGCTTCGCGGTCTTCATCGCGCGCCGCAACGAGGTGCGCATCGACCGGATGGAGCAGGTCCTGCACGCGGTGGGCGAAGGTCGCCACGGGTTACGTATCCGCGACGAAGGCGATGACGACGTGGCGCGTCTTGCGCAAAGCGTGGATCAGGCGCTCGATCAACTGGAGGCGGGGATCGCGTCGATCCGGCAGGTCTCGACCGATGTCGCCCATGACCTGCGCGCGCCGCTCGCCCGACTGCGGCTGCGGCTGGAGCCGGTGGCGCTGGATTCGTCGCTGCCGCTGGCGCAGCGCGGCGAAATCGGAAAAGCGCTGAGCGATCTCGATCAGGTCTCGGAAACCTTCGACGCGATCCTGCGCCTGTCCCGGATGCAAGCCGGAATGGTCGAGATCACGCGCGCCTCGATCGACCTCACGCAGCTCTGTCAGGATGTGGCGGAGATGCTCGGCGCTGGCGCGGAGGATGCAGGGCAGGAACTGGCGCTCGATCTGCCCGACGACGTCCGGATCGAAGGCGACCGCGAGCTTCTGTTCCAGGCGCTCGTGAACCTCGTGGACAACGCGCTTCGCTACAGCCCGTCCCCGGCACGGGTCTCGATCGGCGTGCATGAGACCCGCCATCACATCACATTGAGCGTCACCGATAACGGCCCCGGTATCCCGGATCGAGATTTGGCACGGGTGCGCGAACGTTTCGTGCGCCTCGACCGGAGCCGAAACACGCAGGGCAGCGGATTGGGCCTGAGCCTCGTCGACGCCATCGCCCAGATTCACGGCGGTGAGCTGCGCCTGCAGAACCTCGAGCGCGGTCTGCGAGTGGACATACGCTTTCCGAAACCTTGATGCCTCTCGCTGCGAGCAAACTCCGGCCCCCGGGCAGGCGAAAGGGGCGATCAATCATCCGCTCTCTCGGGCCTCTGAGCGATGAGCGCGCGTGGTTCTGGAAATGGGGTCACGCTCCTATCGCAACTTTATGCCTGACCGGCAGGATACATATTCAATTTTTGGAACATGAACCGCCCCCCGCGCATTCCTTCCGCAATCCCGAACTGACGGAAATTCGGAGGCAGATGACATGACCATGCGTTTTGAACAGATTCTCGCGGAAGGGATCGCCCAGTGCTCCTACCTGTTGGGCGACACTGGCAGCGGCACCGCCGCCGTCGTCGATCCCCGCCCCGATTGCGATATCTATATCGAGCGCGCCAAGGCGCTCGGACTGACGATCACCCATGTATTCGAGACCCATATCCACGCCGACTTCCTGTCAGGCGCGCGCGAATTGGTGGACCGGCTGGATGGCACGCCCAAGCTTTGCGTCAGCGTCGAGGGCGGCGCCGAATATGATTTCGAGCATGAGGGCATCTGCGACGGCGACAAGTTCAGCTTCGGGCAACTCACGCTCGAGACGCGGCACACCCCGGGGCACACGCCCGAACACGTCTCCTTCCTGCTCTACGAGAAGGACAATGACGACCCCTGGGGCGTGCTCAGCGGGGATTCCTTCTTCGTGGATTCGGTCGGCCGCCCCGACCTCCTGGGCGACGACAAGACCGAGGAACTGACCGAGGCGCTGTTCCGCACCACGCAGGATTTCTACATGCAGCTGCCCGAGGGCGTTCTGGTCTATCCCTGCCACGGCGCGGGCTCGGCCTGCGGGCCGAATATCGGCGACCGGATGTCGACCAGCATCGCCTATGAGAAAGCCCATAACCAATATGCCCGGATCACCGATCTCGAGGCCTTCAAGGAGGCGATGACGAAGGACGCTCCGCCGGTGCCCACGCATTACCCGCGCCTCAAGAAGATCAATGCGGCGGGCCCCGAGGTAATGCACGGGTTGCCGCGCTGCATTGGCAAGAGCCCGAAGGAGTTCGAGGCGCTTATCGCCGACAAGGACGTGCAACTGGTCGATATCCGCGACATGCTCGCCTTCGGCGGCGGCTTCATCGAAGGCTCGCTCAATATCGGGCTGCAGCCGATCCTGTCGGTCTGGGCCGGATGGATGCTCGATCCCGACAAACCGATTGCGCTTGTTAGCGAAACGAGTGCCGAGATCGACGAGGCCGTGCTGCGGCTCTGGCGCGTCGGCTTCACGAAATTCGCGGGCTATCTAAATGGCGGCATTTCGGCATGGCGCACCTCCGGACGACCGCTCGCGCATATCCCGCAGGTCACCGTGCAGGAACTGAAGGGCAGCGATCTGACCCCGCTCGACGTGCGCAAGGACGAGGAATGGGACGGCGGCCGAATCCCCGGTGCGATCCACCATTTCCTCGGCACGCTCGAAGACGAGATGGACGAACTCGACCGTTCCACCGACTATGCGGTGTATTGTCAGGGCGGCTACCGCGCCAGCGTCGCCGCGAGCCTGCTGCACCGCGCCGGGTTCAAGAACGTCTCCGCTGTGCCGGGCAGCTTCGGCGCATGGTCCGCGCAGGACTACCCGGTCGAATCCTGAACCGCTCAACATCAGAGGATCCAAGACAATGAGCTACACCATCGACAAACGCCTCACCAATACCACACTGGAAGAGGCCGACACCCGGACGCGCGAGGCCCTCAAGGAGCAGGGCTTCGGCGTACTCACCGAAATCGACGTGCAGGCCACGATGAAGAAGAAGCTGGATGAGGACATGGCCGGCTACATGATCCTCGGCGCCTGCAACCCGAAGATGGCGCATCAGGCGATCCAGCTGGAGCCGAACGTCGGCGCGATGCTGCCCTGTAACGTCATTTTGCGGCAGGACGGCGCGGATATCCTCGTCTGCGCGATCGACCCGGCGGCCTCGATGATGGCGATCGACAACCCCCGGCTGAAATCGGTCGCAGGCGACGTGCGCGACATGCTGGCAAAGGCGATCGAGGCGATTTGAGCTGAACCGGCCCGGCGGCGGACCACTGTCCGCTGCCGGACCTTCGGGTCGCCCCCCCGGGCGCCCCTTGCATTTCAGGCCCGTTTCGCGGGATACGACGGCCCGACGACCTCGCTGAGAGGTCAAGCCAAGCGAAGGCCAGTATGCCCCGGACCGACCGCCTCAAGACCGACTGTTCCCAATGCGCGGCGCTCTGTTGCGTGGTGCTGTCCTTCGACAAGGGCAAGGATTTCGCCTTCAGCAAGAACCCCGGAGAGCCCTGCGGGAACCTTTGCGGGCACGATTGCTCGATTCACGACAAACTGACCCAGAAAGGCATGGCAGGCTGCGTCGCCTATGATTGCCTCGGCTCCGGCAATCGGGTCGTGCAGGAGGTCTTCGGCGGCCAGTCGTGGCAGGAGGAACCGCGTCTGGCAGCGGTGATGATGGAAGCCTTCTCCGCCATGTGCGAGGTCCACAAGCGGATCGACCTGCTGCGCGCTGCCGAGACCCTGTCGCTGGGACCGGACGACGAACGCAAACGCCGCGACTTCCTCGACCATCTCGAAGAGCATCAATGGACTGGCCCCGAACTCAACGAATTCGAATTCGGTCTGGCGCTGGAGATTGATCTCTTCGTCCACGGCCTCAGCGCGTGACTCCCGACGAACGGAAACGTCGCCTTCGACCGGTGAGGCGCGAACACCACGCGGACGCCCTCAACTCTCCCTCAGCCTCGACAAATTTTGACTGCCTGAAGAAGCTGTGATCTGATCCGGGACGGGTGACGCGCCCAATCTGTTTGAAGAGGCCGAGCGTGCAGCCTGCCTTTCGCACCGAAGCATTGTCGAAAACCTATGGCGAGGGACCAGCCGCGGTCCACGCCCTCAAAGACGTGACCCTGGAAATTCCGCGCAGCGAGGTCGTCGTGCTGCTCGGACCTTCGGGCAGCGGCAAATCCACCTTTCTCAACATCATCGGCGGGCTCGACAGACCAAGCTCGGGCCAGGCGTGGTTCGGCGATCAGAACCTGACCGAAATGTCCGACCGGGCGCTGACGCAATACCGGCGCAGCCATGTCGGTTTCGTCTTCCAGTTCTACAACCTGATGCCCAGCCTCACCGCGCGCGAGAATGTCGATCTGGTGACCGAGATTTCGCACGATCCGATGGACGCGGGCGAAGCGCTGCGGCTGGTCGGGCTGGAGGGACGACTCGACCATTTCCCGGCGCAGATGTCAGGCGGCGAGCAGCAGCGCGTCGCCATCGCGCGGGCCATCGCGAAGCGTCCGGCGGTGCTGTTTTGCGACGAGCCGACCGGGGCGCTCGACAGTATGACGGGGCGGCGCGTGCTGCAGGTGCTCAACGATGTGAACCGCGAGCTGGGCACGACCGTTCTGATCGTCACCCATGCGGCGGCGACGGCGGCGATGGCGCATCGCGTACTGCATTTCACCGATGGCCAGCTGCGCGAGACGATCGTCAACGAGACCCGCGCCGACCCCGCCGAGATCGAATGGTAAGCCGATGGCCCTGACCGTTCTCCATCGCAAGCTCTTCCGCGACCTCTGGCGAATCCGGGCGCAGGCGCTGGCGATCTCGGCGGTCGTCGCTCTGGGCGTGATGGTACAGGTGATGATGGCGGGGCTGACCGATACGCTCACCGTCACCCGCGACGCCTATTTCGAGCGGCACCGGCTTGCGCAGGTCTTCGAGCCGCTCACCCGCGCGCCCAGCTCGATGATGGAACAAGTCAACGCGATTCCCGGCGTGCTGGCCGCCGAAGGGCGAGTCAGCGGTTTCGGCCGGATCGATGCGGACGGGGGCGAGCCGATACAGGCGCGTGTCCTGTCGCTACCCGGCCCCGCAGGCCTCAACGGTATCCTGATGACGGCGGGCCGGAAGCCGATCGCGGGGCGCAGCGACGAGGTCGTGCTGCTCGACACATTCGCAGCCGCGCGCGGGACCGCGCTTGGCGATACGCTCGGCGTCACCGTCGAGGGCCGTCACCAGCGCTTGCAGGTCGTCGGTTTCGCCCGCGCGCCGGAGTTCCTGTTCATGCCCGCGCCGGGCGAATTCTTTCCCAACGACGGTCGCTTCGCCGTGATCTGGATGGAGCGCAAGGCAGCGGCCGCCGTGCTCGATCTCGACGGGGCGTTCAACGAGGTGCTGGCGCTCACCACGCGCGAGCGGCCGCGCAAGGCGGTGCTCGCCGATCTCGACAGGCTGATGGCGCCCTATGGCGGCGGCGCGGGCTTCGTTCAGGATCAGCAGACCTCTGCGCGCTTCATCGAGGAAGAACTAAAGGGCCTGCGCCAGTCGCGGCTGTTCCTGCCACCGATCTTTCTCGCAGTTGCGGCCTTCCTGCTCAATGTGACGATCACACGTATCGTGCAGGCCGAGCGGCGCGAGATCGGGCTGATGAAAGCCTTCGGTCACAGCGGGGCGGAGATCGCAGGACATTACCTCGAAATGGCACTGATGATCGCCTTCGCCGGCGCGCTGCTCGGATCGGCTCTGGGCGTGATGCTTGGGCGGTCTCTGACCGGTCTCTACATGGAATTCTACAAATTTCCCTACCTCGTCTTCTCGATGCATCCCGGCCCCTTCGCCGGGGGCCTCGCCTTCTCGCTGATCGCCGCCGCGCTCGGGGCGGCGATCGCGTTGCGCACGGTGTTCCGCCTGACGCCCGCCGAGGCGATGCGCCCCCCGGCCCCGGCCGATTTTACCCATGGCAGGGTCGGCTTCCTCGCGATCGTCACGAAATTCCTCGACCAGCCTGGGCGGATGATCCTGCGTCAGATCACGCGGCAACCTGTACGCAGCCTCGGCACCATCGCGGGCGTGGCCGCGGGCCTCGCGCTGAACATGGCGATGCTGATGATCTATTCGGGCTTCGATCACACGATGGACGTCACCTTCGGCTTTGCCGACCGCTCCGACGCGACGGTGAGCTTCATCCACCCCGTCTCGCGCGATGTGACACATGAGATTGCGCACCTTCCCGGCGTGCTGGAGGCCGAGCCGACGCGCTACGTGCCGGTCCTCTTCCGCAACGGCGTCATCACCCATCGCGGCGAACTGACCGGCCTGTCGGAGGATGCGCAGCTCAATCGCGCGCTGCGGCCCGATCTGGAGCCGATCGCCCTGCCCGCGCAGGGCGTCGTGATCTCTCGGGGGCTCGCGGATGTGCTGAAACTTCAGCCGGGCGAAAACCTCACCGCCGAAGTCACCGAGGGCCGCAAGCGGACCCTCTCGCTGCCCGTCGCTGCGATCTCCGACACATTGCTGGGCGCTCCGGCCTATATGCGCCTCGACTCGCTGACCCGGGCCGTGGGTGAGGCGGACCGGATCACCTCGGTCTCGATCCGTACCCAAGGTGCACCGTCGCCGGAGCTTCTGCACGAGCTGCGCGCGCGCCCCAAGGTCGCGGGCGTCTCGATAAAATCCGACAGTCTCGCCGCGTTCAGGGAGATTGCCGACGAGGGCGCGGGGCAGATGCGTTTCGTCTTCGGCGCGATCGCCTTCGTGCTGAGCTTCGGCATCGTTTACAACGCCGCGCGCAACGCCTTCTCCGAACGTGCGCATGAGTTGGCGAGCCTGCGGGTACTGGGCTTCACCCGCGGGGAAGTGACGCTGATCCTCGCCGGGGAGATCACTGTACTCGTGGCCTGTGCGCTCCCGGTCGGGATCTGGTTCGGCTGGACACTTGCCCAGTTGATCGCGCGGGTTTTCTCCAATGAACTCTACCGGGTCAGTGTCAGCTTCGATCTACCCAGCATCGCGACCGCGGTGCTGGTCGTAGTCTCGGCGACGCTGGCCTCGATCCTGATGTTGCGCCGCGCGCTGGATCGGTTGAACATGATCTCGGCGCTCAAGGCGAGGGACTGACCCGTGACACCAAAACCCCGAACCAGATGGCTCATTCTCATCCTGATCGGCCTGATCGCGGCGGGCGCTATCGCCGCGCTGCTCTGGCCGCAGCCGCAGACCGTCGACATGGGCGAGGTTACGCGCGGTCCGATGAAGCTCGTCATTGAAGATGATGGCCGGACCCGCGTCAGCGAAAGCTACACGGTCTCGACCCCGGTCAGCGGCAGGCTACAGCGGCTCGATATCCATGTCGGCGATCATGTCGTCGCGAACGAGACAGTCGTCGCCCGGATGCGCCCCGCCCTGCCCGCCGTTCTGGATGCCCGCAGCCGGGCACAGGCAGAGGCCGCGCTCGCCGAAGCGCAGGCCGCGCTCAGCGCGGCTCAAGGCGATTACCGCGCCGCCGTCGCGATGCGCGAACAGGCCGATAGCGATCTCGCGCGGTCACAGAGGCTCGCGCTTTCCGGCACGATCAGCCAGTCCAAGCTGGACCGCGATCAGATCAACGCCGATTACGCCGCCGCACAGGAAGCCGCCGCGAAAGCCGCCATCGCGATGCGCGAGGCAGCGCTGGCCTCCGCAAAATCCGTGCTGCAGAACGATGCCGCCGCGAGCAACAGCGACGGGGCCGAGCCGATCCCCCTTTATGCCCCCGCGACCGGAACCGTGCTGCAAATTCTGCAGGAAAACGAGACCGTGCTCTCGGCCGGCTCCCCGATCATGGAGATCGGCGACATCTCGGAGGGGCTCGAGGTGGTGGCCGATCTTCTGTCGCGCGATGCGGTGCGCGTACGCCTCGGCGATCCGGTGGAGATCACCGATTGGGGCGGGCCGGACGTGCTCGAAGGCAAGGTGGTCCGCATCGACCCGTCAGGCACCACGAAGGTTTCGGCCTTGGGCGTCGAGGAACAGCGGGTGGGCGTGGTCATCGCCTTCACCGGCGATGCCGCGCAACGGGCGGGGCTGGGCCATGGTTTTCAGGTGACCGCGCGGATCGTCGTCTGGCAGAACCCCGATGCGCTGCGGGTGCCGTCGAGTGCGCTATTCCGGCGCGGCACCGGCTGGGCTGTCTTCAAGGTCGAAGACGGGCGCGCGCGGGAAGAGAACGTGGAAATCGGGACAGACAATGGCACTTATGCAGAGCTTCTGGACGGTCTGAGCGAAGGCGACCGTGTCGTGCTCTATCCGGTCGAAACGCTGGAAGATGGCGCGCCGGTGGAGGCAAGGTCCGGCGGCTGAAGTCTCCGCAGCGGACCATTCATTCCCTCGCGCGACCGACCGGATGGCCGGCCAGCCATTCAACTGCCCTGTCTCATCCCGGCGCCGCGATCCCTGCGAGCTTTCGCATGTGCCACGCAAGCGCCTGGTTCGAACTGAGCACCGGCGTCCCGAGTTCCGCTCTCAACCCCGGCAAGATCCCCTGCGTGCGTAGGTTGGTGCAGGACAGGAAAATCCCGTCCAGACGCGCCTGCCCCGCAAGGCTCCGCGCAGCCTCCGCGATAGAGGCCGGGTCGATCCGCGCCACGCGCGCCTCCGCTTCCTCGCCGAAAGAGAGCGTCGCGGGGACGGTGATCCCTTCAGCGACGAAGGCCGCCCGCAAAGGCTCCGCGACCGAAGCGACATAGGGCGAGACGATCCCCACCCGCTCCAGCCCCAGATCCGCAATCGCGGCCAACGCGGCGCTCAGCGGGTCGGTCACATGCCGCGTCGTGACGCCCGCCATGACATTCGCCCGCACTTCGCCCGGCCCAATCAGCGCCGCGCCAGAGGTGCAGCCATAACCCACCACGTCGAACTGCGCCGCAGGTGGCAGCAGCGCCGCAGCACCGCTCAGAGCGCGCTCCATCTCGGCAATGCTCGACGGGGTCAGGTCGTCGCCGGAATGAACGCGCGTGACATGCATCCGCGCGTCGTCCGGCGGGATGTAGCGGCGGAACTCGTCCTCGATGGTCTCGTCCACGCGCAGCACGATCAGCCCCATCGTGGGCGTGGCGTCTTCGCGAAGACGATAGGGGAAATCGGCCATCAGCTCAGCTCCGGCAGGGTTTCGGGCGCGCGCGGCGACAGCAGCTCCGCCCCGGTCGCGCGCAGGACGATGTTTTCCTCATGGACCAACAGGCGGCGCGGGCCCTGCGCGGTCTCGACCCAAGCGCCGGGTTCCAGCGTCAGCACCATGCCCTCGCGCAGTTCGGTGTCGTCGCGCGGGGTGAAGGAGGGCCATTCGGTCAGCGTGATCCCCAGCCCGTGGCCCAGGCGTCCGCTGCCCGCCTCAATACCGCGCGCCGCCAGCCCCTCGACCAGCAGACGATGCGCATCATGCGCCCGCATGCCGGGCCGCAGCAGCGCCATCGCCGCCTCGGTCACCTCCCAGAGCGCGGCATGGGTGCGCCGCACCGGATCCGACGCCGGACCGACCGAGAAATTGCGATCGAAATCGCAGAAATACCCGTCGCGCACCGCGCCGGTATCCAGCATCAGCACATCGCCCGCTTGCAGCGGCGCGGGCCCGGCAGGCGAGATCACATCGTCATAGCCCGACGGTCCCGACGCCCCGGCGACATAGCTGACCCAATCGGCTCCTTCCTCCAGCAGCGCGGACTGGAAGGCGCGGAATATCCCGTCGAGCGGACGCCCCCGCCCCGCGAATTCCGGCACACGGGCGAAAGCGCGACCCGCGATGGCGCAGGCCCTGCGGATCTTCTCGATCTCCGCCGCGCTCTTGATCTCGCGCGCCCGCTGCATCGCGGCGGTGCCGTCGATGAAGCGGCGCGGCGCGATACGCTCCCCAAGCCGCGTGAAATCCGCGAGCGGCATCCGCAGCTGCGTCTCCAACCCCATGGGCACGCCGA
This sequence comes from Thioclava sp. F34-6, assembly GCF_002213235.1. Taxonomy (NCBI): domain Bacteria; kingdom Pseudomonadati; phylum Pseudomonadota; class Alphaproteobacteria; order Rhodobacterales; family Paracoccaceae; genus Thioclava; species Thioclava sp. F34-6. Next base: position 413,198 of record NZ_NBOA01000004.1, on the reverse strand, counting down.
TCCGCGCGCTCTCGGGCAGCAGATCGCAGAGCGTCTCGGCAAGCAGGCTCACGCCGTCATCCCTCGGATCGGGTGCATCCCATGACCGGATCTGCGTCATCCAGGTGCGGCCCATCAGTTCCGCCCCGATGGAGGGGATCACCGCGACCGGCGCATCGCTGGCCGGAACGATCACGAACCACGGGCGCGCGGGGCTCTCCCAGAACCGGGTCAGAAAGCCTGTGACGTAGAAGATATCCGCAGCCGCGGTCAGAAACAGCGCATCCAGCCCCCGTTCGCTCATCTCGGCCTGAAGGCGGCCGACGCGGGTGCGATACTCCTTGGCCGGAAAGATGAGCGAGCGCTCAGCCATCTTCGGGGCCTTCGCTGAGGATCGCGAGAACGCGCGCCTCCGGTCCCAGCGACAGCCCGGCAAGCAGAGCCGCCAGCCCGGCGCCGCCCGAAGGCGTCGTGGCCAGCCCGTGCGCGGCGAGGATATCGACGCCGGACTGCGCCTCGGCTTCGGTGATCGTGGCGAAGCGATCCGCATCGCGCGACAAACCCGCCAGCGCCACCATCGACGGTGTCTTGCAATCGAGCCGCCCCATCGCAGAGACCGGCCCTTGCGTGGTCACCAGATGGCCTGCGCGAATGCTCTCGACCAGCGCGGGGGCCGCATCGGGTTCGACCACGATGATCTGAGGCGCATCGCCCCAGACAAGCCGCGCATGGGCCGCGACGGCGGCCGCGAGACCGCCCACCCCGGCCTGCAAAATAATATGCGTCGGCGGCGCGTCGATCTGCGCGACGGCCTCCGCCGCAAGCTGGGTGTAACCCTCCATCACCCGCAGCGGCAGATCGACATAGCCCTCCCACGAGCTGTCCGACAAAAGCGTCCAGCCATTCTCGGCAGCCGCCTGCTCGGCGGCTTGCATGCTAGCCTCGTATTCCGCACCCTCCCGGACGACCTCCGCCCCGCGTGCCTCCAACCGCGCGGCGAAGGCCTCAGGCACGGTCTCGGCCAGATAGATGATCGCGCGGGCGCCGAATATCCGCGCTCCTGCCGCGACCGAGAGGCCATGATTGCCTGCGCTGGCCGCGACATAAGTCTCGCCAGCGAGAGCTGTCTGAAGATCGTCGCTCTCCGCTCGCGCCGCAGCCTCCCGGGCGATCGCATGGACCGCGCCCAGCGCTTTGAAGCTGCCGAGCCCCATGCGCACACGCTCGTCCTTGATCCAGACCTTGCCGATCCCGGCAAGCCGCGCGATCTCGGGCGCCGCGTGCAGCGGGGTCTCGTGATGTGCCGGACAGCGCGCAAGCAGGCTGGCCACGCCCGCCGCATCGGCAATTGGCATGACGCCGTCCGGGTCGAGCCCGTCGCCGCGCCAAGGGTTCTCTATAGTGATCGGCATGTCGGACCCTCGCTGCGATGGAACCAAGCCCATAAGGCAACGAGACGTCGACGCACGCAATGGCCTTTTCGGAAAGGCCATTGCGCGACATCGTGAGACGCGTCAGTCGGCCTCTTTCACCGCCGAGAGGAATTGCTGCGTACGCTCTTTCTGCGGGTTGCCGAAGAGATCCTCGGGGGCGCCCTGCTCCTCGATCTTGCCGTCGTAGAAGAAGCAGACCCGATCCGAGATGTCCTTCGCGAAGCCCATCTGGTGCGTCACCATCAGCATCGTCAGATTGTGCTTCTCCACCAGCGAGCGGATCACGTTCGTCACCTCGCCGATCACCTCCGGGTCGAGCGCGGAGGTCACCTCGTCGAACAGCATCACCTTGGGGCGCATCGCCAGCGCGCGCGCGATCGCCACGCGCTGCTGCTGACCGCCCGAGAGCCGCGAGGGGTGCTGGTCGCGCTTGTCGGACATGCCGACGAGTTCCAGCAGTTCCTCGGCCCGTTCGCGCGCCTCGGCCTTCTTCATGCCCAGCACCTGCACCGGGCCCTCCATGCAGTTCTCCAGCGCGGTCATGTGCGGGAAAAGGTTGAAATGCTGGAAACACATGCCGATCTGGCTGCGGGCCTTGCGCAGATACTTGCGGTCCGCGGGCACCAGCTTCCCGTTCTTCTCCATATGGGTCAGCGGCTTGCCGTCCACGTAGATCACGCCCTCGTTGATCGTCTCGAGCGTCATCAGCATCCGCAGCACGGTCGTCTTGCCCGAGCCGGAGGGGCCGATGATCGTGACCATTTCCCCCTCGGCCACATCGAGATCGAGCTGGTCGAGCACCACCAGATCGCCATAGCGCTTGGTGACTTTCAGGAACCGCACCATCGGCACGTCGTCGCCCGTCAGTTCGAGCGGATAGTTCGAAAGATCTTCCATCATTTCAATCCGAGTTTACGCCGCACGCGATCCTCGAAGACGCGGATCAGGGCAGCGGTGGGAAGCGAGATGGCGAGGAAGATAACCCCCACCAGCGTATAGGGTTCGAGATAGCGATAGCTCGACGAGCCGATCGCGTTCGCTGTGTGCATCAGTTCGGCCACCCCGATCACCGAGAGCATCGGCGTGTCCTTGAAGATCCCCACGAGGTAGTTGCCCATCCCCGCCAGCGCGGGCGGGATGGCCTGTGGGATCACGATCCGCCAATAGGTGTCGCGGGTCGACATGTTCAGCGCGGTGCAAGCCTCCCATTGGCCCTTCGGCACCGCGTCGAGACCGCCGCGATAGACCTCCGACAGGTAGGCCGAATAGTGCAGACCGATCGCGATCATGCCCGCCGTCCACGGCCCCAGCTTCAGGCCGAATTGCGGACCGACGTAATAGACGAAGAAGATCTGCAGGATCAGCGGGGTCGAGCGGATGAACTCGATGAATTCGCGAACGACCTTGGTCAGCGCCCAGTAGGGCGTCCGCTGCGCCAGCGCGAAGACCATGCCCAGCACAACCGCGATCGCATAGCCCAGACCCGCCGCCATCAGCGTGTTGAGCGTCGCATGCATCAGCTTGGGCAGGATTTCCCAAGTGAATTCCCAGTTCCAGTTGAACCCCATGGATCAGGCCCTCCCCAGCTTGCGCCGCATGACCAGCTCGAGCCAGCGCATGAACGGCGTCACGATGAAGCGCGCGAAAATGTAGTACACGATCAGTGCCGTCCCGAAGGTCTGCGCCGAGAGGAAGGTCGAGCCATTGATCTGCTTCGCCTCGAACATCAGGTCCGACACGGAGATCAGCGCGACCAGCGCGGTGTTCTTCAGCAGTTCGATCAGCAGGTTGCCCCACGGCGGCAGCATGTTGACGAACGCCTGCGGCAGGATGATCCGCCACATCCGCTTCATCGGGCTCATCGACAGCGCATAGGCCGCCTCCCATTGCCCTTTCGGCACGGATTGGATACCGCCGCGCACCAGCTCGGCGCCGTATGCCCCGAGGTTCATCCCCACCGCGACGAAACCCGCGGTGAATTTCGGCAGGGTCAGTCCGAACAGCGGCAGCACGAAGAAGATCCAGTAAAGCTGGACCAGTAGCGAGGTGCCGCGGAAAATTTCGATATAAACGACGGCGATGCCCCGGATCAGCCCGTTGCGCGAGAGCTTCATCAGCCCTGCGACGAGCGCGATGACGATCGCCAGAGCGGAGGCCAGGAAGAACTGCCCCGCCGTTACGAGCGTGCCGTCCCAGAAGCGCGGCCCGTACTCTTTCAAGAATTCTATGTAGCTCATTCCCGTCCCGCCCCGGCGGTGAATGTCAAAATGGACGGGCCATGCACAGGCCCGTCCATGTCTTCAGCATTTGCGCTTAGCGCATCTTGCAGACTTCAGCCGAGGTCTTGTCGCCCGGCAGGTTGCCTTTCGAGTAGCCGTACTCGCCGACCGCTTTCATCATCGCGTCCGAACCGAGATACTTCTTCTGGGCTTCGTTGAACTTGTCGACGAAGTCCTGATCCGCTTTGCGGAAGCCGATGCCGACCCAGTTCTGGGTCCATTCAGGCAGCTGGCTCACGTCCGACACCTCGACCGCGCCGTCCGATTGATCGGCAAGGTTCTGCGCGGTGAAGTAGGTCACGCCACCTGCATCCGCGCGGCCCGCTTTCACGGCGGCGAGGATTTCGGTCGGGCCCGGCACGGTCATCACGTTGCTATCCGGGATACCGCCCTTCTTGGCGGACTCCACCTGGTTATAGCCCGCGCCCGTCACGAAGGTCGCGCCAGCCTTGGCGATCTGTTCGTAGTTGTTCAGGTTCTTCGGGTTGCCCTTGGGCACGATGAACGCATCGCCGACTTTCGCCATCGGCTCAGAGAAGGCGACGTTCTGGCAGCGCGAGTTGAGGATGTAGAGACCGCCGGTGACCATGTCGAAGCGGTTCGCGTTGAGGCCCGGGATCAACCCGCCCCAATCGGTCACGACGGGGGTGATGTTGTCATAGCCCATCTCGTGGAGCACACCCAGAACATAGGCGTTCACGAAGCCCAGCGGCTTGTTGTTTTCGCCCGGGTAGGCCCACGGAACTTCGTTCGCGAAGCCGATGCGGATCGGCTCGCCCGAATTGATACGGTCCATCAGGGGGCCAGCGAGTGCGGCGCTTGCGCTCAGCGCGATGCCGATGCCGGCGGCGGCGACAGATTTCAAGATCGATTTCATGCGTCTCTCCCGTTGGTTCTTGTTGACGGGAAGCCCAAGCCTCCCGCGATTGATGTACACAACACCTATGAGTTTCTCCGGAGTGTCAAGCAGATCGCATTGATTATACTGGGGCAAAAAGCAGATGTCGTAGGCCGATAAAGAGCTAAACGCATATGTTGTGCACCAATGCCGGAGCTTTGAGCATTGAACGCGCATGTGTGTGCGCCGGTTCCGCCGAAGGCCGTCGTTTCGTGCCGATTGCGCCGCCCGGCTCTCCGCAATATCTGCGGCTGAAACGCCCCATGGGGGAGGACGCGGCCAAGCGGATTGACCTGCGCGCCTCCGCCGCAGATCATGGCTTTGCGCGAACAGACGACAGAACTCGATGGACGACATCTCCATGATCCCCCGGCAAACCGATCCGGAGCGGCTCCGCGCCCGCGACCGCTACGATCTCATTCACGACGAAATTCGCAGCCGCATCTGCCTGCTCGATTACCCGCCGGGAATGCGCTTGTCGGAGACCGCGCTCGCGTCAGAATTTGGCATCTCGCGGACTCCGCTGCGTCGGGTGCTGGCGCGGCTCGAGGACGAGGGGATGCTGCGCTCCATGCATGGGGTCGGCACCTTCGTCACCGATGTTGATTACACCGAGCTTGGGCAGGTCTTCCGGCTGCGGCGCGAACTCGCTGTGCTGCAGACGAGCCTCGATCCGGTGCCGCCCAGCGCCGCGCTGATCGCGCGTTTCGTCACCTTTCAGGAGCGCGGCCGCGAACTGGTCGATGCACCCACCGCCAGGGCCTTCTCGGAGCTCGACCGCGATACCTTCCTCGCCTTGTTGGAGCTGACCGCGAATGCACCGCTCCGGACGATGTCGGCGGCGCTGTATTTCCGCACGGCGCGGATCTGGCTGCAGCAGGTCACGGCTTCGCAGATCGACCTAATGCAGGAGATCGAGATCTACAACAACGAGCTGCGCGACATGCTGCGCGCGCTGCGGCTCGGCGATCTCGACGCGCTCGGCCATATGAGGCGCGGCCACATCTCGATGAGCTTCGCGCGGATGCCGGCATTGGTCAAAGCGTCCTGACGGATCGCGCCCTTTCACTGCGACGTGACGCGGGCGAAGGAAACCGGGCAGACGGTCCGGGGTTCGGGTTCTGAAGGCCAGCCCGACAGGACCGTCAATGCTGAAACGATTACTCGAACGCCATCGCGCGCCCCATCGCCTGCCGGAGCTTCCGAGCCTTCGGCAAGTTCTGGCCACGACGGCGGGTAGCTTCCTCGGCATCGCCATCCTTGCCGGGCTCACCCGTCACGCCGGGGTCGACCTGCTGATGGCGCCCTTCGGCGCGACCTGTGTGCTGCTCTTCGCGACGCCCGACACGGCGCTCGCCCAACCGCGCAACGTCATCGGCGGGCATGTTCTCGCAAGCGCCATCGGGCTTACGGCGCAGCACCTTGCCGATCTGCACGGGGCGATCGGTCTGGCAGCCGTGGTGACGATCGCGATCGTCGCGATGCAACTGACCCGCACAGTCCACGCGCCCGCAGGGGCCGATCCGCTGGTCATCCTTCTCAAGGGCCACACGCTCGGCTGGAGCTTTCTTCTGACGCCGGTGCTGACGGGCGCAGTGATCCTCGTGCTTCTGGCCTACCTCGTGAACAATGCGCGCAACACCGAGAAATGGCCCCGCTACTGGATCTGAGCGGCGCGAGAGCACACGAACGCACACGGTTTTTTCAAGGAACTGGGGGGCGGCGCGTCCGTTCGATCCCTGAGAGGGGCGCGATATATCTCCGGGGCGACGCCCGGAAAACCGTCAAAGGACAGGCATGGCATGACCGAACGCACCGATCCCGATTCCGGCACATCCTCGAAGACCCAGCCCGACCCGGACAGCCCGCCGCTGCGCTTTCTGGAGGGCCGGCGCGGCTATCTCCCGATTTCCGATTACGCGGTGATCGGGGATACGCGCACGGCGGCGCTGGTGGCCCGGGACGGCGCGATCGACTGGTTCTGCGGGCCGGATTTCGACGGCGACCCGCTCTTCGGGCGGCTGCTCGACCAGTTTCGCGGCGGGACCTTCTATGTCGGTCCGGTGCCGGATCCAGATCGTCAGACGACCGCCCGACGCGTCTATGAAGATTACGGCCCGATCCTGACCACCACCCACGCGTCCGAGGCGGGCGGCCTCAAGGTCACCGACTTCATGAACCTGCCGGACTCGCTCGAAGAAGCGGCGAGCTTCGGGCGCTCGGTCGTGCGTCTTTTCGAGGCCCCCGAAGGCGCGGCAGACGTCGAAATCTGCATCGCCCCGCGCTGCAACTACGCGCTGAGCACACCCGAGTTCATCCGGCGCGGCCCGGGCAGCTGGCAGTTTACCCAAGACGGTGACATCATCCTGATCGACAGCTCGATAGAACTGGAGATCGAAGGCTCCGGCCGGTTGAACGGGCGCGGTACCCTCGCCACCGGGGAACGCGGCTATGTTACCCTCACCGTCACGCAAGGCGGGCACGGCCATGTCGGCGGAATGCAGGCGGCGCAAGAGGCGCTCGCCGCAACTCGTGAGGCTTGGCGCAAGCGGCAGTCCAAGACGGATTTCGGCGACGGGCCTTTCTCCGGAGCTCTCAAACGCTCGCTACTGGCGCTGCAGCTTCTGATCCACGCCCCCACCGGCGCGGTGATCGCCTCGCCGACGATGGGGCTGCCGGAAGTGATCGGCGGCATCCGCAATTACGACTACCGCTATTGCTGGCTTCGCGACGCCTATTTCGTGCTGCACGCTTTTCTCGATCAGGGCCTCACCGACGAGGCCGACGCCTTCTTCCGCTGGCTGATGGCAGCAACACGCGAAACGGCGCCGGAACTTGGGACGCTCTACACGGTGCGGGGCGACAGCAACGTCTCGATCTCGAGCTTGCAGACCCTCGAGGGCTATCGCCGCTCGGCCCCGGTGCAGCTGGGTAACGGCGCTGCGACACAGCTGCAACTCGACGCCTATGGTTCGATGATCATGGCCGCGCGCGCCTATGTCGAGGCCGGCGGCGAGCTGCATCCGGGCGAAGGCATCCGGCTCGCGAATTTCGCCGATGTCGTGGTCTCGCAATGGACACGGCCCGATAACGGAATCTGGGAAATGCCCAATCCGCGCCGACACCACACTTATTCCAAGGCGATGTGCTGGGGCGCGCTGGATGGGGTGATCTCGCTGGCCGAGAACGGCGTGATCAATGCCGACACGCGGCTGTGGAAGGCGGAGCGCGCCGCGATCGAAGCCCTGATCCGGGAAGAGGCCTGGAACGAGGAGATCGGCGCTTTCACCGGTGCGATCGGCGAGGAATGGCTCGATTCAAGCGTTCTGCTGATGCCACGTATCGGGGTGATCCCCGCAGACGACCCGAAGATGGCGGCGACCTACACCGCCATCCGTGAGCGGCTTGGCACGGGCGTTCATCTGCGGCGCTACGACGCGCAGGAAGACGGGATGCCCGGCATCGAGGGCCATTTCAACGTCTGCGGGTTCTGGGCCGCCGACTACCTCGTGAGGGCCGGGCGGCTTGATGACGCGCGGAGCCAGATCGAGGGGATGCTGAAGGCCACGACCGATCTCGGACTGATGTCGGAAGAGCACGACCCGGAGAGCGGCGCGCAGCTTGGCAACTTCCCGCAAGGGCTGTCCCATGCCGGGATGATCGCGGCGATTACCGCGTATCGGGGCGCGGTGAAGGACTGATCTCGCTGCCACCTACACGAGAACAAAAACGCGCGCCACCGGGGCGCGCGTTTCTCGTTTCCTTGTCGCGACCGTCAGGCCCGCTGACGGGAGACCGCGAAGATCGCTCCCAGCATCAGCCCGGCGACGAGCGCCGCGCCGCCGCCCGCGACAAGCCGAGAGCCGCCATGCTCGGACAGCGCCATCGCGGGGGAACTGTCGCTCGCCTCGTCGGAGAAGCGCCCCCGCGCTGCCCAGTCACCGTCGACGCTGTCATAGAGATTGTCGGCCCGATCAGGATCGGCAGCCTCGCCCGTCTGCTGCCCGGACACCGCCGTGCGCGCGAGGTAGAGATCGCCCAGTTCCGGCGCGAGCTTCTCCGACAGGATCGCCTTCACCGCCGAGAAGCCCAGCCAGTATTCCCGCTTCGGATGGTAGGCCGCGTGATGGATGCCGTCGGCGATCAGCTCCGGCTCGAAGACCGGCGCGACCGGGCGCGGGCGGTTCGGCAGCTTGCTGCGGGCCCAGTCGAATTGCGGCGTATTGACCGCCGGCAGATGGCAGACGGTGATCTTCACGTCGGAATTCTCGTGGATCAGCTCGGTGCGCAGGCTGTCGGTGAAGCCCACGATCGCCGCCTTCGCCGCGCAATAGGCCGACTGCAGCGGCACCGCACGATAGGCGAGCGCCGAGCCAGTCTGCACGATCGTGCCCCAGCCCTGCTGGCGGAACCGCTTCAGCGCAGAGAGCGTGCCGTTGACCGTCCCGAGATAAGTCACTTCGGTCACGCGGCGATACTCTTCCGGGGTCATCTGCGACACCGGCGAGAGTACCGTCACCATCGCGACGTTGATCCAGACGTCGATCGGACCGAAGGCACTTTCAGCGGCGACCGCCGCGGCCTCGACCGCATCGGCATCTGCGACGTCGAGCGGCTGCACGAGCGCCTCGCCGCCCTTCTCGCGAATTTCCTGCGCCGCCGTCTCGAGCCGCGCCTTGTTGCGGGCTATCAGGGTGATGCGGTTGCCCTTGGCAGCGAAGCGGCGAGCGACGGCGCGCCCCACGCCCGCGGATGCGCCGGTAATCACGATATTCGTCATGTGCGGCTCCTTCGTTGTGAACGGTTTCGTCAGTCTGTCTCAGAGGAAGAACCGGCACGGGCGAGATCGGGTTGCAGGAGCGCGACTTCACATTCTGGTGCGTTGCGGCGGGCATCGCCCGCGCAATCGCCTGCGCAAAGGCACATGCGGCAAAGGAAAAGGCGACCCCGTCTGCCGGGGCCGCCTTTCTCGAGAAATAGCTTTGAACGGGCCGTTACGCCGCGAGCGTCTCCGTCGAGGAGAAGAACATCGCCTGGCTGACCGCCGACTGCACCTGGCTCTCGGTGTAGGGCTTGGTGATCAGGAAGGCCGGTTCGGGCCGCTCGCCGGTCAGCAGGCGCTCCGGGAAGGCGGTGATGAAGACCACGGGCAATTCGTTGCCGAACTGCGCGAGAATGTCGTTCACCGCATCGATCCCCGAGGAATTGTCCGCCAGCTGGATGTCGGCGAGGATCAGGTCCGGTTTGTCGGTCGCGGCAAGCTCCACAGCCTCGGTGCGGGTGCGGGCGATGCCGGTGATCTGGTGGCCCATATCCTCGACGATGGCGCGAATATCCATTGCGATGATCGCTTCGTCTTCGATGATCATCACTTTACCCGCGACGGACGTTTCCATCTCGCGGATCGCGATGTCGATCAGTTCTTTCGCCTCTTCGGCATCGACCTGCATGATCGTGCCGATTTCCTCGATGCGGAACCCTTCGATCGAATGCAACAGAAGCGCCTCACGGGTGTTCGGCGTCAGCGTCGACATGTGATCCTGCGCGCGGGCCGAAAGCCGGTTGTCCGGCTCCCCCAGCGGCGCCCCCGCGGAGGCCCATACCAGGTGGAAGGCGTGGAACAATGCGAGCTTCGGATCGTTGTTCTCGAAAGGCGACGTATCTTCGAGTATGGCCTCGAGCGTAGCCGCGGCGTAACGGTCGCCGCTGTCCTGGCTGCCGGTAAGCGCTCGGGCATAACGCCGTAAATACGGCAGGTTGGCTCCGATGGTGCCGGCGATGTCTTCGGACATGAAAACCCCCTTTTGCGTTTTTTCGGGAACCAAACTCTCTGGCCCCGCGTTCGGTTCCGTGCAAAATGAGTGGGATCGAAACCGGATGTATAGTGATATGGCAGACGAAAAGCCTAAGTCCAGTATCAGGGACCAGATCAATCAAAACCTGAAGAAGGTTTACGAGGAGGCGCTTCAGGAAGAAGTGCCGGATCGGTTCAAGGATTTGCTGGCGCAACTCAAGGCGAAGGAGGGCGGAAAATGACTTCGCCCTCCAACACCAATTCGTCGAAAGCCAATGCCTCCAGCGAAGCCCGCGATCCGCGTGAGGAGCTGCCCGATCACCTCGGGGCCCTGCGTGCCTTCGCGCTGTCGCTGACCCGGAACTCGGCCTCGGCCGACGACCTCGTGCAGGACACGATCGTCAAGGCGTGGTCGAATATCGAAAAGTTCGAACGCGGCACCAATCTGCGCGCATGGCTCTTCACGATCCTGCGCAACACCTTCTATTCGGACCGTCGCAAGCGCAAGCGCGAGGTCGCTGACCCTGAAGGGATTCACGCCGCATCGCTCTATGAGAAACCTGCGCATGACGGACGTCTCGCGATGAATGATTTCGTCGAGGCCTTCGATCAGCTCAGCCCGGAACATCGCGAGGTGCTGACCCTCGTCGGCGCATCTGGCTTCTCTTACGAAGAAGCTGCCGGCATGATGGGCGTCGCCGTGGGCACGGTGAAAAGCCGCGCCAACCGCGCACGCGCCCGGCTTGCGGAAATGCTCGGGCTCGAGGAAGGTGAAGATATCCTGTCCGGCACGGATCGAAATTCCCTCGCCGTGATGGGCAAATCCGGAGTTGCCGCCGCATGAATTCGGAAGCCGCGAAAGCGGCAGACGACGAGCACTACAGTGATCACGCCCCGTTCCGAGCCAGGAAACGGGGCGTCATTCCGTTTTTCGACGGGCTTGGCGTGCGCCTCGCCTTCATGTTGGCGGTTGCTCTCTTCCCTCTGCTGATCATCGCCGTGCTGCAATCGACCTCGGTCGTGCGCGAAGCGCAGGCGCGGTCCGAAGCCGCCCTCATGGGCGAGACGATGCGCGCCGTCGCCGGTGAGACGCGGGTGATCCAGCACGCGCAGGACGCCGCGCGCGTCCTCGCCAGCACGGTCCAGCCGCTCGTGGGCAATGCCGAGGCCTGCTCGAACTGGATGCGGCAGATCTCAGGGGCCTTTCCGGAGTTCTCGCTCGTCTCCTTCATCCCAGACAGCGGCAAGATGACCTGCTCGAATTCGGGCAAGAGTTACGACTTCAAGAACCAGGACGTCTTCGAGAAGATGCTGACTGCGGACCGCACCAGCTTCTACGTCAACCGCGATGCGCCGGTGTCGGGTACCTCCGTGCTCGGCGTGGCCCATCCGGTCTACAACGCGGCGGGCGATCATATCGGGATCATCGCGATCTCGATGAGCCACTCCTCGCTCTCGCTGGCCAAGGATGGACCGAAGCTCGCCGATGACCGGCCGCTGGTGATCATGACCTTCGACCGCGAAGGCACGATCCTGACCTCCTCGGACGGGCTTTCGAACACCCAGTCGCACCTGCCGGTGGACCGCTCTCTGAAACTGCTGGCGGGCAATGGCGCGGTGACTTTCTCGGGAGACTCCAACCTCGGAATAGAACGGGTCTATTCCGTCGTCGAACTGGTGCCCAACCAGCTCTACGCGCTTGGCAGCTGGCCCGCACAGGCGGCCTCGGCGCTGAGCCCCTTCGCTGATATTTCGCCTGTGCTGTTCCCGGCCCTGATGTGGATGGCGAGCCTGCTGGTCGCCTACTTCGCAATGCAGAAGCTGGTGATCGGCCATGTCCGCAAACTGTCGAGCGCGATCTCCAGCTTCGCCACCGGCAGCCGGATCGTGGGCAATCTCAATCTGTCGACCGCACCGTCGGAAATCCGCGACCTCGCCGAGGCCTATGACCGGATGACAGAAACCATCCTGCATGACGAGGCCGAGCTCGAAGACATGGTGCACCACAAGGAAGTGCTGCTCCGCGAGGTCCACCATCGGGTGAAGAACAACCTCCAGCTCATCGCCTCGATCATCAACATGCAGATGCGGCAGGCGCGCACGCCCGAAGCCAAGGGGCTTATGAAATCGCTCCAGGAGCGGGTCATCTCGCTCGCCACGATCCACCGCGGACTCTACCAGACCTCAGGCCTCACCGACATTCAGGCGCAGGAACTGCTGCCCGACATCGTGCGCCAGATCACCCGGCTCGCGACCGGGCCGGGCCGCCATATCGCGGTCGATTGCAATATCGACGACATCCACCTGACCCCCGATCAGGCTGTGCCCCTCTCGCTTCTGCTGACCGAAGCGATGACAAACGCGATGAAATACGCCTCTGCCCGCGACGGCAAACCGCAGCTCGACATCTCGCTGCGCAGACTCGAAGGGATGCAGGCGCGGCTCTGCGTGCGCAATACCGTCGATAGGGATGCCCCGCCGCTGGAGGCCGTCGAAGGCACCGGGCTCGGTTCGCAACTACTGAACGCCTTCGTGCAGCAGCTGGGCGGCTCGATCGAGATCCAGACCGACGAAGACGAGTATATGCTCAGCGCCGCGTTCGTACTGCGCCCCCTCGTCGAGAGCGAATTGCGTCACGAAGAACGCTTGAAATCCGAGACGCCCGAAACAGTTTCTGATGAGAGCCATTGAATGAGATACCAGCCGCGGCGACCACAGGTCACCCTCGCGGCCGTTCAACCCAACGAGCCGCATGGAACGTCTTAAACAAGCCGGAGTTCACGCCGAGAGCCGCGTAAAGCTGCTTTTGACCGCAGCAGAGGCCTATCCCGTGCTCGAGGATGCCTTTCTCGACGCGCGTCATTCCATTCATTGCTCATTCCGCGTCTTCGACCTCAACACCACACTGAAATCCGACCGCGGGCGCGCGATCGGCAAGACGTGGTTCGACCTGATCATTCACATGCTGAAGCGCGGCGTGAGGATACAGATCGACCTGACCGATTTCGACCCCTGCGCAAAGCCGGATCTTCACCGGATGACATGGTCGTCGATCCGCATGTTCTGCGCCGCGCGCGAACTGGCGGGCGGTCCCAAGGCGAAGCTGAAATTGCGCGCGCTGATGCACCCGGCGCAATCGGGCATCGTGCCGCGTACGATCTTCTGGCCCTATGTCTATCACAAGCTCGGGCAGCACACGTCGTGGCTCAACGACATGGACGAGGCCAAGCGGCTGACCGCGATGCGCGACATGCCGGGTCTGCGGGAATATCTTGAGGCCGGATCGGATTGCAAAATCCGCCGCAAGTTCGTCGCGACGCCGCCGAAGCTGTTCCCGGCGACACACCACCAGAAGCTCGCCGTGTTCGACGACAAGAAGCTCTATATCGGCGGGCTGGATCTCGACAACCGGCGCTTCGACACCCCCGTGCACGAGCGCGACGGCGAGATGACATGGCACGATGTGCAGCTCATGATGACCGGCCCCGTCGTCGCCGAGGCGAAGGCCCATCTCGAGAGCTTCCACGAAAGCTGCTCCGGCGAAAACCGCGCCAAACCGCCGCGTCGCCTGCTGCGCACCCTGTCGCAGCGGCGCAAATTCGCGACCTTCCGCATCGGGCCGAAGTTCTATCGGACCGAGATCGAGAACGCGCATGAGATGCTGATCGCGCGGGCGCAGAAGCTGATCTATCTCGAGAGTCAGTTCTTCCGCTCGCGCACTCTGGCGCACCACCTGGCCCGGGCGGCGCGGGAGAACCCCAATCTCAACCTGATCCTGATCCTGCCCGCCGCGCCCGAAACGCTGATGCTGGCCGATCGCCCGACCAGCGACGTGCGCTATGGCGAATATCTTCAGGTGCGCGCGCTGGATACGCTCCGCGAAGCCTTCGGCAATCGTCTGTTCATCGGCTGCCCGGCAGAGCCCTGCCTTGCCGACCCCGGTGATGAGGGGGCGCTGCGCACCGGCGGCGCGCCGCTGATTTACGTCCATGCGAAGGTCTCGATTTTCGACGAGGACGCCGCGCTGATCACCTCGGCCAATCTCAACGCGCGGTCGCTGCATTGGGACAGCGAGGCGGGTGTCTATCTGCGCCGCAACGACGGCATCCCGGCCATGCGTCGCCGCCTGATGCGCCATTGGCTGCCGCCCGCGCCCGAAGAGGCCTTCTTCGACCCGACGCGCGCAGTCTCTGCCTGGGCGGAGCTGGCCCGCGCGAATGCCACGAAAGCCCCCGAGGATCGCGAGGGCTTCGTGCTCCCCTATGACGTGGAGGCCGCGCGCAAGATCGCGCGCAAACTGCCGTTCATTCCGGAAGAAATGGTCTGATCCGTCGCCGCGACCCGCCGGTTCAGTCGGCTTCGAGCTTCTGCTCCGGCTCGGATTTCGGGTCGGGCAAGCTGTTCGTCAGCACCAGCGCCCAAAGCAGCAGCGGGATCGCCACGATCCCGCCCAGCGGCCCCCAGAGCCAGATCCCGAAGGTCAGCGACAGGAACACCAGAAGCGGATTGAGGCGCATCTGCCGCCCGATCGCGGCAGGGGTCACGAACTGGGCTTCGGTCGCGTTCAGCACGATATAGATCAGCGGCGGCAGGATCACGCGCACCCCGTCGAACGTGGCCACGCCTGCGAATCCTAGCGCGATGATGAGCGCCGCGGGGCCGAGATAAAGGATGTAGTTGATGAGGAAGGCCACAAGCCCCCAAAGCGGCGCGTTCGGGAGCCCGATCAGCTGCATCGCGACGCCCACCGCCAGCCCGAGACCGCCATTGACCACCGTGATCGTGAGGAAGTAGCGCGACACCCGTGTCTCCGCCTTGCGCAACCGTGCAGCCGTAGCGCCGCGGCTCGAAGGCTCCGCGAGGTGCTTCGCGATCCAGTTGTAGATCTCGCCGCGCGAAAGCTGGAAGAAGAACAGCGCCCCGACATAGATCAGCGCCTGTGCGATGATGGACGGCGCCAGCATCACGAGATCCTTGGCATCCGGCACGGCGCTCTTGTCGCCATTGCCGCCGCCATCCTTGGCGCCATCCGTCGCCGGCGTGATCGCGTCGCTGACCTCTTTCGAGGCGTCCTGGATGCCTTGGAACATGTGGCGCATATGAATGATGGTGGAGCGCATGTCGTCCATCACCTTCGGCGCCTGTCGCATCAGTTCGGAGACGACCGGCTGGATCACGAGGACCAGCAGCACGGCGATCATCAGCGAGATCACGAGCGAGGTAAGCGCCCCCCAGACAGGCGACAGACCTCTTTTCTCCCATGCATCGGAAATCGGTGAAAGCACGATCCCCACGACGAGCGCGAGCACGACGGGCGCGAGTAGGCTTTCCACCTGGCTCAGCGCAGCCACGACAGCGATTACAGCGATCACGATCATGGCGATGCGCGACAGGGTCTCCAGGCGATGCATTTCGAGAATTACTTCCCTCTTGGTTTCGCGATCTAACGCCGTCGGACGATAGCGGGTTCCCTGTTTTTGTGCTGCCGTGCAGAGGAACATCGCCCCCGGCGAAACGTTGATGAAAGACGCCTGAACCCGCGTCTTCATCTTGAAAGGAGCGACGCCATGAATTGGGATCAAATAAAAGGCAACTGGAACGAAATGAAGGGCAAGGCCCGCGAGAACTGGGGCGAATTGACCGACGACGAACTTCAGGAGGCCGCAGGTCATCGCGAGCAGATGGTCGGCCTGATCCAGAAGAAATACGGTAAGACCAAGGAAGACGCCGAGCGCGAAGTCGACACCTGGTCCAGCTCGATCTGATCTTCAGAAACAGACCCTGTTACAGCGTAAAACATGCAAACCGGCGCCGTAGAGATCGCGGCGCCGGTTTTCTTTTGGGCCTCGGTCTCGCATCCCCGCCGATAACCGCGCAAAGAAAAAGGCCGGGCGCGATGCCCGGCCTTTCTGCATACTGCCCCACCGTTCAGTGGGTGGCCTTCGAACTCGACGACGACGCGCTGCCCCCGCCGGTCGAGCCGGCGCCGGACGAGCCGGAACCAGTCGACGAGGTGCTCGACGAAGAGGACGAAGAATGGTTCGCCTTCACCTTCTCGGCCGCTTCGTGGGTCTTCGCCTCGGCCTTGGACGCCACATCCTCGGCTTTTGCCCGCGCGGCATCCTTGGCTTCTTGGGCCCCGGCGCGGACCTCGTCTTCGCCTTTCTGCAGCGACTGACCGACATCGCGCAGCGCGCGATTGGCTTCCTCCGCCAACTGGCGCGAGAGGCGGTCGATCAGCTGCTCTCCGGCAGCCATCGCCTGATCGCCGAAATCGCGTGCGGCGCTGCGCGCCTCGTCACCGGCCGAGCTCATCACCGAGCGGGCGGTCCGCTTCAGTTCATCGGTGAACTGGTCGGCCACCTTGCCCGCACGACGCTTCTCGTCGCGGTACAGACGCTCTGCCTCGTTGAACAGGCGGTTGGCGCGCGGCCCGAAGCTGCGGCGGCTGACATTGACGTCCGGCTTGGGCACCGCGTTGAAGATCGCGGCCCCGACGGCGAAGCCGATAGCGGCAGCGATCAGCGGGTGATCCTTGACCATCTGCTTGCTGGTCGACCCGGCATGGGTCGCCCCGTCCTGCAGGCGAATCCGGGCGGAATAGGCTCTTTCGCGGGCCCGCACCACGCGATCGCGCGCATCCTCGTTGAGGTCGCTCAGACCCGAGGACAGTGTGTTGCGCAGGTCGCTCGCGAATTTCTGCATCACCTCGGAGCGCTCCTTGACGAAGTCGCGCGCCTTGTCGGTCGAGCTGCGCTGCTCGGCTTCGAGATCTTCGAGACGGACCGAGGCGTCATGGCGCAGCGTATCGATCTCGTCGATCCAGCCGTCGGCACCCGCGTCGCTCGGCATCACGAGCGGATCGGCATCGGCCACCAGATCTTCTTCCTCGATGCTCTCCGAGTTGCGCTGGCGCAGCAGGAACCATGCGATT
The DNA here is from genome assembly GCF_002213235.1 of Thioclava sp. F34-6. Lineage (NCBI taxonomy): Bacteria > Pseudomonadati > Pseudomonadota > Alphaproteobacteria > Rhodobacterales > Paracoccaceae > Thioclava > Thioclava sp. F34-6. The sequence continues at coordinate 395,881 of NZ_NBOA01000004.1, read as the reverse complement.
CCGGCGCCGGCGAGGGCGAAGGCCACCGGATTCTTGCGCACGGCCTGTTCGGCGCTGCGGGCGGCAGGCGCGGCGTAATCGCGCACGGCCTGCGACACCTGCTCGGAGAGGTAATCCGGCGCGATACGCGCGGTCAGATCGCCGAGCGTCGATGCGAGATCGGCGCGGTCTTGGCGCAGTCGGTTCTCGATGTCCTGAATGGTTCTCTTCTCGGTCATTTGAAGCTCTCCTTTAGCGCCTGCGCGTCAGCAGACAGGTTTTCCTTGAGACGGGTGGGCGGGCTCGACACTTTGCGCAGCTTCGACGCGGCGATCAGCGCCGCGAGGATGGCGAGGATCAGTAGCACCGCGCCGACGATCAGCGTCGCGGGGCCCCGATCGAGGCCGGCCCATTCCAGCCCGTAGATGGCGGATTGCGTCAGGGGGAAGATCGCGCCGAGGGCGAAAACCAGGGCGACCCCACCGAGAATCGCGGCATTGCGTGCCAGACCAGCCCGGTGGGCCGCTTCAGCGCGCACCAATTCTGCTTCGGTCCGTGCGATCTCGCGGGTTTGCTCGATCACGCGGTTCAGCAAATCGCTCACCGTCCCGCGGCCCTCGTGGCCGTCAGAATTCTCGGTATCGTGGTAATTCATCGACCTCTCCCAAACATGTCGCGACTTCTCGCCGCGATTTCTGTGGTTCCAACGCGGGTTGCGGAATGCGGTTCCGTGACGGCCGCTGCCTCCACCACACCCGATTTCGTCATTTCGAAGCGCGCGGCCCGGCCACCAGCCAGATCAGGAAACCGATCAGAGGCAGGAAGAAGACAAGAAGCGCCCAGAGCACTTTCTTCCCGGTGCTGGAATTCGACCCGATGATCGAAACGAGCGCCCAGATATCGAGTGCCAGTAGGACGATACCCCAAAAGCCACCGAGGCCAGTCATATTCATTTCCATGTCGCCATCTCCCTTTTTCGTGAGCTCATGAATCGCGCCCCAAACGCCGGAAAGCGTTGGATGTTCCTCGGAATCACTGACCCAGGGTAATGGAACTTTCGTGAAATGCGCACGTTTGGATGCCATGAAGGCGCAGCACTCAGCGCTAATGTACGCAACATCCGAAGGAGAATACCCATGCTTGGTTGGGCTCTGACTTTTCTCGTTATCGCGCTGATTGCCGCAGCGCTCGGTTTTGGCGGCATCGCAGGCGCATCTGCCGGGATCGCACAGATCCTCTTCGTGGTTTTCCTGATCCTGTTCGTGGTGGCCATGGTCGCCCGTGCGGTAAAAGGCAAACCGCCGGTGTAAGTGCGAAGACGCTAGGAATATTTCAGGCCGCTCCCACCGGGGCGGCCTTTTTCATGCGCCGGGCGCCGCGCTCGCGCGCGCCTGCGCCAGGTCGCGTCGAGATTGTCGGCGATGACGCGGGATATCTGTGCGGTTTCCGATTCGCCGATCTCCGTCCAGCCCATCTTTCGGCGCACGATTTCCGCGCCGAGCCGGAAATAGAGGACCTGACCACTCATCGCAAAAACCCTGAGCGCTGCGTCAGCGAGGCCCCGAAAAAGCAAGCCGCACGGGCGACCCATGCGGCTTGGCTTCACGTGACTCGTAGGAAGCTTTGTCCCGATCAGAAGGGACCCGATCAGAACGGGAACGTCACCCGACGGGTCAGCATCAGCGAGACCGAGCTCTGTTCGCGCGAGCCCTGCTGCACGATCGGGCTGTTCGCCGCATCGCCCTGCAGGCGGTCGTAGTTCAGCTTGCCTTCCACCGCCCAGTTATTGCCGAGCTGATAGGTCGCCGACAGTTCCAGACCGGTCGATACGAGGCCGCCATCGGGCGAATAGGCTGCCAGACCGCTCGCCGTCGATTCCGACGGGCTGATGCCGAAATAGGTGCGGTTGTAGAGCCCGGAGCCATAGAAGATGCGCGGGCCGATGCTCAGCTTGAAATTGTCGGTCTTGATCGGCTTCCAATCGGCGCCGATTTCCGCGACGACGGCGTTATGCCCGACCACGCCGTAGCGCATATCCGCGAAAGCGCCCCATTGCGGCGCCTGGTAGCCAAGCCCGAGACCCAGTTCGAGCGAGGTGTCGACATCGTCGAGACCCGCGATTTCGGAATAATCGCTGGAATTGCGCCCGCCGACGAGCCGGAAGGAGCCATGCACGTTCGGGCCCAGCTTTTCGTAATTCGGATCGTCCGAGCCGAAGCGCATCCCCTGCAGCGTGAAGCTGTTGAGCTTCACCTTCGCGGTGGGCTTGGTGTCGTAGTGATCCGCGCCGAAATAGGACGGCGCATAGCGCGCGCCCGCACCGATGGTGAAGGTCACGCCACTTTCTGCCTGCGCGCTCGCCGCGGTGCAGACAGCAGCGACCGCGATGGCGGCGCTTGCGGAAAGTTGGCGGATGACTTTTGCCATGGTGGCGCTCCCGAAAAAATGTCCCGATTTGTGCGAACACTGCCAATTGACGGCGAAAAACGCAATCGGCCGGCGCAGATTGCTGCCGATTAGCGGCGCTTATACCACGGCTGGGCGATTTCCTCGATGCCTGTCGGCTGATCCTGCTCCAATTCACGCCAGACCGTGCCATCGACCGGGGCGATGGTCGCATCGCGGCCTTGGGTGAAACTCTGGTCGCGCACGATCATCCGGTAGGCTGCGTTCAGCGCATCGGCACGCTCCGGCGAAGGCAGGATCAGCGGGCCGACATCCTCGGCCAGGGCCGCCTCTTTCTCGGGCGGCAGCTTGCCTGCTTTCAGCCACGCCTCGATCACTTCGGCATTGGCGCGGAACTCGTCCCCTGCCCTGTTGCTCTTCAGGTAATGGGCGTAATCGCCGCTGCCGTCGGCGCGCGTTCGGTCGGGGGTGCCCGCGAGTCCCTTCTGCGTCCAGTGATACCAGCCGCCGCGATAGGCCTCCTTGCCCAGCTTGCGGGCGAAGGCAAAGGTGGAGTCGTCGTTCACGCCCAGCGTGCCGTGACAGCCGACGCAGAACACAGTCTCCTCGAAGCTCTGCGGGCGCAGATCGCCCGTCGCATCCTCGATGAAACCCTGCAGCCGCCAGCCGAACGTGTTGGGCACGCCGGTTTCGGAACTGCCGAAGAACTGCTTGGTGCGATCCGGAAAGGCGTTGTCTTCCTTCAGCTCGGCCAACGCGGTCTCTTCCAGATCGGCATAGGTTTCCCAATCCGTCTTGACCATGTAGCGGAGCTCTTTCAGCCGCGCGGCCATCTGGATGCCCTCGGGGGTCGGGTCGATATAGCGCACGGAATGCACGAATTCGGTGCCCTCCGGGTAAAGCCCGGCGGCAAGCTCCGCGCCGTCCACGCCCGCGCGCCCCGCCCAATGCATCGTGATCCCGTCGAGCGGCGCGAAGGCGAATTTCACCACCTCCGCCTGCCCCATCTCACCGTCGCGGTCCAGATCGACGCCCATCGCGGCCTCATCTGTCGGCTCGATCGCGACATCGGCACGGGTGATGAGCGCCTGCACGATGGCAAGGTTGGTCTTGTAGGTGGCAATGTCTTCGACCCCGTCGGCATTCTGACGGAACGCCTCCGGCAGACGGATCATCACGTCGTCTGTCGAGCCGTTCGTCGGCCAGAACGTGCCGGGCAGCGGCTGATAGGCGAAGGCGCGCCAGCCGGTCAGGCTACCGTCGGGCCTGCGGTCAAAGCCCTCGTCGTCGAAGGCGAATTGCACGTCGGGGATATAGCCGTCCCACGCCCCGTTGCCATTCACGTCCCAATCCGCGGGCGGATCGGCCAGCTTGGCGGCCAAGGCGATCCCGCCCGCCGCATCGTGGTAATTGTCCTGCCGCACATAGGCGCGGATTTCCGCGCTGTTCGTCGCGGCCACCTCGGCGCGGCGATCCACGAAGAGGTTGCGCCACGGGTTCTCGAGCGCCGGGCCCGGAAACGCATATTCGGTCTGCAGATCGGCATCGCGCACGTAATTCGGATGGCGCGGATAGGTGTGACAGGTCTGGCACGGGTTATGCACCTCGCCCGCCTTGTCTTCCGTCTTGGTATAGCATTGCGGAGGAATATAGGCTGTCGGATTGTCCAGCACCGTGGTCTTCAGATCGACCGCCCCCGCCATCGTGGTCATGCTCAGCAGCGCCAGTATCGAAATCCGCAGCATCCGTCCGTCCTCAGTCTTGAAAGAAAAGGCGAGGCCCGGGTCTCCGCCGGGCCTCGCCAGAAGTGTCTCGCGAGCGCCCGTTACTGGGTCTTCACGGTGTCATCCATTTGCGGGAACGGGCCGACGTAACCCACATAGGCACGCGCCTGCGCCGGGTCGGTCAGCTTGTCTTCGTCGCTCTCGCCGTAGGGGTGCTGGATCACCGCCATCAGGTAGCCGTGGCCGTTGACGTTCGGGTACCAGTAAGTGGAGGTGGTTTCCGAACCGTAGGGCGTCGACAGGATGCGGGTAAGCTCCTTGGTGTCGGTGTTCATTGCCCAGATCACGTCGTTCTGGTGGCCCGAGCCGGTGTCCTCACCGATGATCAGCGTGTTGTAGCCCGGCATGTAGGTGATGTTGTCCGGGTTCGCGATGCCGTTGATATCGCAGCTGTTCAGCTCGGCCGTGTCGCCGCACATGTCATGCGCCGGATCGCAGCTTGCGTCCTGCGCCTTGACCTTGTGCTCTTCGGTGAGCGGCTTGCCCGAGATCAGACCCATCATCTTCGTCGCGGTGAACTTGTCGTCCAGCGAGAGCGAATAGACCGTGCCGCACTTGTTCTTCGGCAGCTTGATCGCGTTCATCCCGCCCAGATCCTGCTTGGCACCGTCTTCCATGCCCTTCTCGACCGCCGACATCGACAGATACATCTGATGCTTGTCGGCGTCGTAGGTGATGCCTTCCATCTTGCGGAACTCGGTCGTGGCGCCCTTCATCGAGGCGTAGCGACGGGTTTCCAGACGCGAGGCGATCGCATCCATGCCGTCCTTGACCTTCAGACACTCGGGATTGCCTTCGGCGTTAGAAGCCGAGAAGCCATCGGCGCAGGAACCGTCCTCGCCCATCTCGGCGGTCTCGAAGAGATCCGAGAACTGGGTACCGGCTTCGATCGCCTTCTGGATCGTCGCATCGTCGGCATGGCCCAGATCGACCCATTCCAGATCGGCCGCGCCACCATTTTCTGCCGAGGTCTGGTTCCACTTGGCCGCATAAAGCGTCCCGGCGCTCAGGTCGCCTGCCTTGTCGGCTTCAAAGCGGAACAGGCCGACATTGGTGCCGTCATCCGAGATGTAGGCGGTTTTCTGGTCGGGCATGACATAGGCCAGCTCGACAGCCACGCGGCCCATTGCGAAATGCTTGTCGGCCTTGGCCGACCCGTCTTCCGAGACGGTGATCTCGGTCGGATAGCCGTAGCGATAGGGCTTGTAGGCGTCGCGGAACTGCTCGAGCGACATGCCCTCGGGGTTCACGCCCGCATAGCGCACCATCGGGAAGTCGTAGTCGTCGATTTCGTCGAGCGAGGTCGCCGCTTCGATCGCGCGTGCATCGGCCGGGTATTCTTCCGAACCCAGATGCGTCTCCCACGGCGTCACCGAACCCGCGCAGGGCACCCAGAGACCGTGATATTCAGAGAAGTCGATCGGCTTGGTGGAGACCAGCTTCAGGTTGCCATCGGCATCCTGGCTGACTTCGCTGAGATACATCGCACCGGGGCGCGACTCGAAATGCGTCACCGAGTAGAGCTTGTCGCCCTGACGGAGGAGCGAGGTGAAATCGGCGGATTCGGAGATGTGCTCGGAGCCGTCGGCCGACTTGACCGGCTTGCCGTCCTTGTCGGTCAGCAGCGCGAAGGTGTTGTCACCGATCTTGTCGCCCGAGCGCGCCATCACGTGATAACCGATCTTGTAGTCCTTGCCGTTGACGGTGACCGTGTCGGAGGCGATCGCCTCACGCTTGGCCGCGTCGTCCTTGGCGAAAGGAACGGACGAGAAGGAGATATCGCCGGCATGCGCCGCGAGCGGCAGCACGGCAATTGCGGTGGCTTGGAGGAGGGTGGTGCGAAGCGACATGGCTGATCCCTTGGCTAGTTGCGTTCACGACGCTCCTAACGGCGAAGTGATTCCCTTTTGTGACAATGTCGCGTTTGCGTGAACGGGCGCGCCGCCATTTGCCGGGGGCGCGCGGGGCGCCAGCAGCACCGGCGGCCCCTGCTCCAAAATAGACCCTAGTCCACCCTGTTTTCCGCATTTCGCCTCCCCCTCGCCCTAGGCATGCCCCGCCCGCCCGACGCCAAGCGCCTGTGGCGCAACAGCTTTCAGCAAAGCGCGGGCCGCGCGTTGCGATCACGCGGGGCTTGCGCGATGGTGGGTGAAACGAGGAGTGGCGCGTGAGAGAAACGGCGAAATTCGCGGTCAGCCTGTTCGGGCGGCTTTTCGAGTCGAATATCACCCTCGTCTCGGCGGGGGTCGCCTTCTATTCCATGCTCGCGATCTTCCCCGGCATCTCCGCAACGATCGCATTGTGGAGCGCCTTTGCCGATCCGACGGTAATCCGCACCTACCTAAACGTGGCCGACGATTTCATACCGCCCGAAGCCTATGGGCTGCTCAACGAGCAGATCCAGAGTTGGCTGATCGGGCCGCGTGCATCAATCGGATTGGGCGTCGTGCTCTCGGCCGCCGTGACCCTGTTCTCCGCCCGCGCGGGCGTCGCGGCTTTGGTGCTTTCGCTCAACGTGATCCACGGCACGCGGCCCCGCGCGACGATCTGGAGCTTCATCATGGGCTACCTGATGACGATCGCGCTTGTCGGCGTGATGCTGGCCGCGATGGCAACGGTCGTCGTCGTGCCCATCGTCATCAATTTTCTGCCGTTCCACGAATATTCAAAGATCCTGCTCTCGGGCTTGCCCTGGGCGGCGATGCTTTTGCTGATGCTCACAGCGCTTGGCATCCTCTATCGCTACGGTCCCAATACGGTGGGCAAGCGCGATCCGATCCTGACGCTCGGCGCGGTGTTGGCAACGGCGCTCTGGGGGCTGAGCTCGATCGGGCTGACCTTCTACCTGTCGAATTTCGGCAATTACAACAAGATCTACGGCTCGATCGGGGCGGTGATCGCCTTGCTCATCTGGCTCTATCTGAGCGCCTTTTCGGTGCTGATGGGGGCTGCGCTGAACGCCGAACTCACCGCCTTCCGCAAGCGCCGCACGCAGGAAAAATTGCGCGACGCGATCGAAGGCGACGCCGAGCCCGGGGGCGAGTAGTCATGGGTTTCACTTTTTTCCCGGGGCGGAAATGAAGTGAAACTTATCGCTCAGTAGTTCTTCTCGAAATAGAGGCCGATCCCGCTCTTGCCGTCGGAGCCGACGGTGCCGCGCGCGGTGAGGCTTTTGGTGACATCGAGATTCAGGTTGATCTGCGAGGTGCCGTCGCCGCCCACCGTGACATCGGTATAGATATTGTCCGACAGGTATTTCCCGACCTTGAGCTGGGTATTACCCTGCGCATCGGTCGAGACGTCGAAATCGTCCAGCCCGAAATTCTTCCGCAGCTTGCCGATGATCCCCTCGCCACCCTTGCCGGCGAGCGTCGCGACCGCCGAGGCCAGTTGCGCCGCCTGCAGAGGCGAGAGATTGTCGATCGATCGTCCGAAGATAAGCCGTGCCAGAACCTCGTCCTGCGGCAGCTCCGGAGAGGAGGTGAAGGTCACCTTCGGCTCGTTCGCCTGTCCCTGAATGTTGATCGAGATCGTGTAGTCGTTCTGCGTCGTGGTCGCGGTGAAGTCGATATAGGGCACCAGCGCGCCCTGCAGCGCGATCCGGCCCTGATCGAGCGTGAAGCGTTGCCCGAGAATGTCGAGCCGTCCGCGCACGAGCGAGAACTGCCCGATCGGGATCACGTTCGACGTGGTGCCCGAGACCCGCAGCGAGCCGCCAAGTTCCGCATCCAGACCGCGGCCGCGCACGAAGATGCCGCGCTCCGAGGCGATGGTGACGTCGAGCGGATAGGACGGGCCCGAAGCCTTGGCGCCGCCGCTCGCATCGCTCTGGCCGTTGTTCAGCAGGTTGGCGCGCTTGAGCGTCTGGCGCACCGCGCCGCTTTCGCCGACATGCTCGATCCCGGCGGGGACCGAGGCGCCGCCGCCGACGCCCGAAGACGGCACCCGCAATTCGGTATCGCTCAGCGTGATGCGCCCGGCGATCTTCGCACCGCCCGCAAGCGGCCCGTCCATCGTGATCGTGCCCGACGCGCGCGTGTCGTAAAGCTCCGGATCCTTCAACCGCGCGCGGTCGAAACGGATCGTCAGGTTGCCGTTGTAGGGCGCCGACAGGTTGATCGGCCCGTTGACCGTGATCTGCCCGCCCGTGCCGAGCCGCCCGGTCAAACCGAGCTGCGCGGCGCCGTTCGACAGCTGCACCTGGGTATTCACATCCTCCAGCACCATCCCGAGGTTCGGAGCAACGACCTTCGTGCCATTCGCCGAGACCGTGCCCGACAGCGCCGACAGCCCCGGCTTGCCGTTCAGCCGCAGATCGAAGCTGAGCGGGCCCTGCACCGAGCGCGGCTCGATGAAGCTGTTGGCGAGCGCGGTCTGTGCCTGTCCGGTTATCGAAAGATCGGCATCGCCGAAATTCGACGCCACGCGGCCGGAGACTTTCGCATCGGTGCCACCCGGGCCGGTGCCCGAAAGGTTCAGCTGATAGCCGCTGCCGTCATCGACCACCGTGCCCGACACCGTCACCGGCCCCGGAAAGCCCGGCGCGAACAGGGCCGCATTCGCCAGACGTGCGTTCAGGTCGATCTTGCGCGACCTCTCGCCCGCCGTCCCTTTCGCCGAGACGTCGAGCTGCGGGTTGCTCAGTTTGAGGCTTTGCACCTCGACCGCGCCGTTGGCGTAGCTCGCCTGAAGGTCGAGATTGGTTGTGCCGGCCAGAAGCTTGTCGGCCTCGGGCTGCCCGATCGCGAGGGATTTGCCGGTGCCCTTCAGCGTCACCCCGTAGCGCTCTCCGTTCAGCGTCACCGTCGCATCGGCCGCCAGCGCGCCGCGATAGCCGCCGCCCAGCACCGAAAGATCGTTGGTGTCGAGCGTGGCAGTCAACTTGCCATCCTGACTGGCCAGCGTGCCCTGCGCCTGAAGCGTGCCCGCCCGCGTCTGCACGTTAAGCGAATCCAGCGTCACCCCGGTCTCGTCGCGCTTGGCCGAGATCGCGATCTCCGACCGACCCGCCAGCGCACGATCCGCCTGCGGCTGGTCGATCGAGACGTCCTGACCGACGAGGTTGAGATTGGCGTCGAAGGCGCCGCTGAGGACGGTGTATTTCCCCGCGACCGTCATCCGCGCCGAACCGCCGAGCTTGCGCCCCGCCAGATCGGACAGCATCGCGAGGTCGGAATGGTCGATCTGCGCCGCGCCCTCGACGGTGATACCTTCGCTGATATTGTCGATCGTCAGGTTCGAATTCAGGCTGTAACCGGTGCCTTTCAGCGCCAGTTGCGACAAGCGCAGAGGCTTGTCCTGCTGCCACGAGAACACGGTGCGCAGGGTTACGGCGCTGCCGGCCGCCGCGCTCAGCTTCGGGTCGGAAAGCTCCAGCCCGTTGATTCCCAGCAGAACCGTGCCACCGACCGAGGGTGGCGAGGCCTGCCGGATACGGCCCGAGCCCGAGAGATTCGCGGTCAGCATCTTTGTGCCATCTTCGCGGCGCAGCTGGTTCAGGCGGCCCGAGAGTTTCCAGCCGTCGCCCTCTGCCTTGTCATAGCCGAGGTCCAGCTTGCCCGATTGCACGTAGGTTTTCGGCCCCGAGATCGGAAGCAGCACTTCCTGCCCGTTGCCCAGTCCGAGGTCAGCCTTCAGGTCGAATTTCACCGGCATGTTGGTCGCGCCGATCTGCGCCGAGCCGTTCAGCTGCAGCGCGCGCGATTTAAGATCGAGCGTGTTGAGCGTAGTCTGCCCCGAAGCCGTGCGGGTGCCATCCGCGACCAGCGCAACCTCGTTGCCGAAGAACTCGTGGTAATCGGGTGGCAGAAGCGGGCGGATATCGCCGCCCAGCGCGACGGAGAATGTCGTGACCGGCGGACTGCCCGCCGGAGCGCCGTCGGGCGTTTTGCTGCCTATGGAGACCTGCCCCGCCAGACGCTGCTGGCCATCGGTGCTCAGCACGATGTCGGAGGTGAAATCGTCGAGCGGCCCGCTTCCGGACACTGCAAGCGTCATCGCCGGATTGCCCGGCAGGCCGATCTTCTGGACGATGATGCCGTTCTTGCCCTCATCAACCAGCAGATCGAGGCCTAGATCGCGGGTGCCGTTGTCGTAAGACGCGGTGAGGGAGAATTTGCCCTTCTTGGTGTCGATCCGGGTGATATCGAGCTTCGCCTTGCCTTCGCCGCCTGCGAGCGACATCGACCCGGTGACCTTCACCGTCGCCTCCTGGCCGAGGATCGGCTCGCCGAGGATCACCTTCTGCGCGTCGATCTTGCCGATCTTCACCGAGACCGGGAGGTCGGGAAGCTGGAAGGGCTTGGCCTCCGGGCTGGGGGCTGTCGAACTGCTCTGGGATGTCGGCAGGCGTGGCAGGTCGATCTCGGCGGCGGAGAGCTCATCGATCTCGATCTTGCCGGTCAGCAGCGCCGAGCGGTTCCATTGGATCGCGCCATCCTTGATCGTGATCCATGCGCCATCCTTGTCGGAGATCGTCAACTGATCGAAGGTCGCGCGCGAACTCAGCGCGCCCGAAAACCCGTCGAGCCGCACGGTGCGCCCGGCGCCCGAGAGGTTATCCTCGATCAGCCCCGTCAGGTAAGAGCGGTCGCGCTGCGTCTGCTGTTCTGTCGCGGCCCCTGCCCCGTCCGCAGCTTGCGGCGAGTTGTCCTGCGCCGCAGCCATCAGAGGCGTCAGGCAGAAAGCGAGAAGGATGGCGAAACGTTTCATCAGAAGGCCTGCCCAATACCGATATAGAGTTGCGCCCCCGATCCGGTGCCGCCCGAGACCGGGAAGCCGACGTCGAGACGGATCGGGCCGATGCCCGTCTTGTAGCGCAGGCCGAGACCTGCGCCTGCCTGCGAGCCCGATTGCCCGCCGCCTGCGACATAGCCGTAGTCATAGAAGGCGACCGCGCCAATCTTGTCGGTGATGCCGATGCGCGCTTCACCCTGGAAACCCACGAATTCGGTGCCGCCGATTTTCAGCGTACCGCCTTCGAGCACTTCAACGCCGAGCGACTGGTAGGGCTGGCCGCGCACGGTGCCGCCGCCGCCCGAGTAGAAAAGGTAGTCGCGCGGGGTGTTCTCGAGGTTCGAGCCGTAGACGCCGCCCAGTTGCACGCGGCCCGCCAACACGAAGCGATCGTTCTGCCCGAAGCCCTTATAGGCGCGCAGATCGCCCATGACCTGTGCCCCGGTGCCGGTATCGCCGCCGATCCCCACGAAAGGCGTCAGCCCGGCCTGAATGTAATAACCTTTGGTCGGGTCGAGCGCGTTGTCGCGATCATCCCAGGTGAGTTTTGTCGGCAGATAGACCTGCCGGAAATAGGTCTCGCCGGAATCGTCGGTCACCTTGGACCAGCCGTAATTGATCGAGACGTCGCCAGTCAGCTTGTCGTTGAATATCCGTGTCAGACCGAAGCCGATATCGAAGGCGTTCTCGGTGTAATCCTCTTCGTTCTTCTGGCTGATCTCGGTGGTGATGTAGGCGCTGGTTTCCGGGTTGAAGGTGGCCGGGCGGTCGATCCGCGCGCCGATCGAGTAATCCGTGCCGCCCGTCGCGCCGCCGATGCCCGAAATGCCCGCATCCACGCGAAAGCGCTCGCCGCCGCCGAAGAGGTTTCGATGCAGCCAGTAGCCGTTGAGGCCGAGCCCGTCGCTGGAGCTGAGTTCCGCGCCGAGGCCGATCTTGCGTTTCTTCTGCTCGACCACGGCGAGATTCACGTCGAGACTGTCATCGGGGTTGAGCGTCTTCGCCTCGGTAATCGCGACAGAGGAGAAAATCCCGGTGCGCTGCAGCCGCGACTGGACCTGATCGAGCTTCTTCGGATCATAGACCTCGCCCTTGGGGAAGCCCGCTATCTCGCGCAGGCGTTTCGTGCGCAGGCGCTTGTTGCCGGAGGTCTCGAGCCGGCCGAAGGTTACCAGCGGCCCCGGAGCCAGGCGCACATCGGAGGCCAACTGATTGGCACGGTGATCCGCGACGATGTTCTGATAGGAGACTTCGGCCTTCGCGTGACCCGCATCGCGCCAGCCGGTCGTGGCGGCGCTCGCGGCATCGACGATCACGCCCGATTTCGCGACCTTGCCGACCTTGTAGCCCTCGGGCAGATCGGTTTTCGGCGCGACCGGCGCGATATCGGCGCGCGAGAAGGTGAATTCGGGGCCGGGCGTCACGGTTACGACGACGTTGTTCACCGTCGAAGGCGCATCGAGCGGCGGGATCGAGGCCGCCTCGCGCCCGTCAAGCTTGATCGACACGGTGCCGGAATAGTGCCCCTCGCCGAACAGCGCCGAAACGATACGGTTGTAGTCGGCCCGCGCCTCGGCAAGCACGTCCTGCGCGTCCTTGCTCTTGTCGTCTGCGGATTGCGCCAGAAGCGACGCGCCCTTGATCGTGTTGCGCAGATCGTCGGATGCGCCGGGAGTATTGAACTTCAATGAATATGCGAGTGCCGGGGTCGCGAGGATCGCAAGCGCCGCCACGCTCAGATGAAATACTCGGATGGTCTTCGGTCCCATTACTCATGCCCCCGCCCAATCGGAAGCAGAGTTACAGGTAAGCGAAGTGAAAGCTAGGGCAAGCGCGGAATTCCGCGTAGCATCTGAAGGTGATCGGCAGAAATCCCCGCCGCTCAGCAGATCAGTGCGGGCAGAATGCGGGAGACATGTTCTTGCATGTAGAACCGCAGCCAGCGCGAGAACCGCTCGGGATAGCGTTTCACCTCCGCACCGAGATCGTAAAGGCTTAGCCAGCGAGTCTCCGAGACAAGCTCTGGATCGGGGGTCACGGTAAGGCCACGCTGCGCATAGGCGATGTAGATGTCGGTCACCTCGTGCTCGATCAGGCCGTCGCCGATATCCATGCGGTATTCGATACGATCTGCATGAGCGGGATAGAGCCCATCGATGCCCAATTCCTCGCGCAGCCGCCGCCGCGCGCAGGTTTCGGGGCGCTCCCCCCAATCGGGATGGCTGCAGCAGGTATTCGACCAGAGGCCGGGGGCTTGCAGGCAATGCGTCGAGCGCTTCTGCAGAAGAAGCTTTTCGCCATCCATGACAAAAATGGAGACCGCCCGGTGGCGGAGCCCCTCGCGATGTGCGTCCATCGCGTCGACGGGGGCGAGCGCGCCCCCGATCCATGCCTGAATCTGGCCCATGAGTCCTCTTTTGCATCCGGTGATCCCGCCCGGCTTGCAGGCGGGTCACGCAGTGCAAAATAGAGCCGTGACCGGACAGAGTCACGGCGTCAGCTTGTCCCTGAGGCACGATGACGCGCCCCAGGCCTGCTTGACGGATCAGGCCGTCGTCGGCGCCTCGGTCTGCTGACGGCGCGCCAGTTCGTTGCGATAAAGCGCGACGAAATCGACGATCTCGAGATTGAAGGGCGGGAAGCCACCATCGCGCGTCACGTCCGAGACGATCCGGCGCACGAAGGGGAACAGCTGGCGCGGGCATTCGATCAGCAGGAAGGGATGCAACTGATCTTCCGGCACGCCCTCGACGTGGAAAATGCCGCCGTAATCAAGCTCGAGCAGGTAAAGCGTCGCCCCGTCGGATTTGTTGTTCGCCGTGATCTTGAACTTGGTGATCACCTCGTACTGGTTCTCGACGCTGCGCTTCTTGGCGTCGAGCGAAACCTGCACCTGCATCTCGGGCTGGATGTCGCTGGTTTGCACGCCCTTGGTGGCGACATTGTTCTCGAATGACAGGTCGCGCGTAAATTGCGCGAGGATGTTCATGCGGAGCCCTTGTTGCTCTTGCTGCGGATCCGCGGCGCCGTTGGTCTCGCCATTTGCTTCGTCAGTCATCGACCTCTCCCAAAATTAATTGTGCGAGGTTTAGCACCGGCTGGGAGAAGCCTCAATTCTCAATGACGCGTCCAGCCGGACGGCCCGTCGGAGGGCTTGCCGTTCGGGTGGTCGCGATGGGTCATTTCCTCGACCTCGTCAGCGTCGAGGATCTCCGGATCGCGCGAACGGCGCGGCGCATCGCGGCGGGGGTCGTACTGGTTGGACCGGTAGGCGCCGCCCATCTCGAAGCGCTGCACCTTCACCCGGCTGCCCACGGCCTTCATCAGCGCGTCGCGAATGCCAGGGATCAGCAGCAGGATACCGACCGTATCGGTGAAGAAGCCCGGCGTCAGCAGCAGCACCCCGGCAACGAGAATCATCGCACCATGCGCCAGCGGCCGCGAAGGATCGCGCAATTCATTGAGCGAGCTGCGCAGATCGTCGAGCGCCCGCGCGCCTTCCCGACGCACCAGCGACGTACCGACGATCGCGGTCAGCAACACGATCCCCAGCGTCGGCCAAAGGCCGATCAGCCCGCCCACTTGAATGAACAGACCGATCTCGATCAGCGGCACGGCCACAAAGGCCAGAAAGATCCACATGGCATCCTCTTTTATCGCGTCTTCCGGCAAGCTGCGCCGGTGGACTTGAACTGGTTGACGCCTTACATAAGTAGCGATTGACCTAGAAACAAACACGAAGCCAAACACAGGGGTCTCGATGTCCGGTGCCGTCATTCAGCTTATCGTCCTCGCGGCGATTGCGATCTTCCTGATTTTCAAGCTGAAAAGCGTGCTCGGGACCCGTGAAGGCTATGAAAAGCCGATCGCGCCGGAAACGCCCGCGACGCCCGCACCGAAGCGTGACTTCGACGTGATCGAGGGCGGGCCTGATCACGACATCATCGATCATGTTCCCGAAGGCTCGACCTCCGCCGTGGCGCTGGCCGCGATGAAGCGCGTCGAGCCCAGCTTCTCGGTGTCGCAGTTCCTGCAAGGCGCACGTGGCGCCTATGAGATGATCCTGATGGCCTTCGAGACCGGCGATCTGGAAAAGGTGCGCCCCTTCCTGTCGCCCGAAGTCTACGAGGCGTTCGAAGGTGCCGTGGAAGCGCGCAAGGAGAAGGGCCTCGACGTTCAGGCGGAATTCCTCGGCCTGCGCGAACTGGTGCTGAGCAATGCCGATTTCGACCATTCCACGAACGAGGCAGAGGTGACCGTGCGCTTCGGGGCAGAAATCATTTCGGTGGCGCGCGATGCCTCGGGTGAGGTCGTCGAGGGCGATCCCAAGACGCCGCGCAAACAGCGCGACATCTGGACCTTCGCACGCAAGATGGGTGCGAAAGACCCGAACTGGCAGCTCGTCGCCACGGGCGGCTGAGGCCAGTGCTGTCCTTCGAAGATATTCCCGGCTGGGCCCGGGACGATCACGCCGCCGCTTGGGCGGCGTTTTGCGTTACGGCCGATCTCTACGGGATGGACACCGCCGGGCTGGACGACGCCCGAGCCGCTTTCGAGACCTATTTCGCCCCCTATGAAATCGCGCCAGAGGGCGCTGCCCATTTCACTGGGTATTACGAACCCGAACTGCCCGGCGCGCGCGAGAAATCCGACCGCTTCGCCTGGCCGCTTTATGCGAAACCGGCTGAAATAGGGTCTAATTCGCCTTGGTACACCCGCGCCGAGATCGCCGCGGGCGATCTGCTGGCGGGGCGCGAGCTGGTCTGGCTCGAGAGCCCGATCGAGGCCTATCTCGCGCAGGTGCAAGGCTCGCTACGGGTGCGGTTTGCGGATGGCGAGAGCCTGCGGCTGGGCTTCGACGGCAAGAACGGGCATCCCTACCGCTCCATCGGCAAGGAGCTGATCGCGCGCGGCGCGGCCCCGGCCCAGGAGATGACGCCCGAGTTCATCCGACGCTGGGCCGCCGAGAACCCCGATCAGTTGCAGGAGCTGCTGAACCACAATCCGTCTTTCGTGTTCTTCCGGGTGCTGGATGTCCCGGGCGATACCGGCCCCCTGGGCGCGATGGGGCGTCCGGTGAGCGCAGGACGCAGCCTCGCGGTGGACCCCGAGATCGTACCGCTGGGCAGCCCGGTCTGGATCGACTGCCCCGGCTTCGGGCAGCGGTTGATGGTGGCGCAGGATGTGGGCTCTGCGATCAAGGGCGCGGGACGCGGTGATCTCTTCATCGGCACCGGCGCGGATGCCGGGCGCATCGCAGGCGCGATCAACACCAAGGGCCGGATGATCGGCTTGCGGAGGCGCGCATGAGCCGCAAACGCAAACTCAGCCCCGAGGAGCGCGCGCTTTGGGATCGCGTGGCGGCGACCACCGAGAATTACCGCCCCAAAAAGGCCGATCGAGCCGAATTAGAGTCTTTTCTTGCGCCCAAACCCAAGCCGAAACCGAAGGCCGAAGGTCTACGCAGCTTCGAGCTGGGTCAGCACGCAAAGCCTTCGTCCAGCCGTCACGATCTAGCCCCGGAGCCGGGCGAGCATCTTGCGCGCCAACCGGTCACGATGGACCGCAAGGCGCATAAGGCGATGACCCGCGGCAAGCTGAAACCCGAAGGGGTGCTCGACCTGCACGGGCTGACTCTGGCCGAAGCGCATCCCGAACTGATCCGCTTCATCCTGAATTCGCAAAGCCACGGCAAGCGGCTGGTGCTTGTGATCACGGGCAAGGGCAAGCGGGGCGACGATGACGGCCCGATCCCACGGCGCGTCGGCGTTTTGCGCCACCAGGTGCCGCACTGGTTGCGGATGATGCCGCTCGCGCCCGCCGTCATGCAGATCAACGAGGCGCATCTGAAACATGGCGGCGCGGGTGCCTATTACGTCTATCTGCGGCGAATGCGCTAACCGCCCGAAATCGGCGCGAGGATGATCTGCGTCGTGTTCTCGACCGTCAGCACCACCGCATCGCCCAGCCCCGTGCGTCCCAGCTGTTCCACCTCGAGCACCTGCGCCACCTGCTGCGCGCTGTCGAGCAGCCGGATCAGCGCGGGCGACGTGACGACGTTGAAATGGCCGTCCCCGGTATTGAAGGCCGAGACGTTGATCACCGTCACCCTGTAGCGTGCGATGCGGGAGACATCTTCTAGATTGCCGAGCCGGTCACGCTTGCCCGTCAGCCGCGCCGACAGCTGCAGCGCTCTGTCCTTCGAGGAGGTGAAGATTATGAACGGCGTCGGCAACGTGCCGATCGCGTCGGCCTGCGTCTTGAACACATCCACCGCAATGTCGGGCGAGATCAGGACCACCCCGGAAATCGTCGAAAATCGACCCTGTTTATGCGCAATCGCCTCCTGACGCAGCACCTCCATCACCAATTCCGAGCCCAGAGAATGCGCCACGATCAGGATGCGTTTCGCCCCCGCCGCGTTCAGATCGTCGATCAATTCCTCCAGCCCGTCGCGTGCGAAGAGCACCGAGTCCCGGTCGTAGGCATAGCCCAGCACATTCGCCCGCGACGGCCAGGAGTAATGCACCATCACGCCGGGCAGATCGAAATCCGCGCCCATCTGCGCCATCCGGTACAGGCCTTCGGCGAAGGAGTTGTTGAAACCGTGGACGAACAACACCGCCTGTCCGTCATGTTTGCGCAGCGCCGTGCGCAGCTCCGACTGGAAGGCGGATCGAGGCATGTCGATCTCGGATTGCGAGACGAGGAACTGCTTGTCCGGGTCGACCGGCGAGGTGTCGGTCATCGGATAGGCGATCTCGGCCACCTTGCGATCCGGCGGCGTGGCGACGTCGAAGCGCGCGAGCCGCAGCTGCTGACTGCGCGCGGTGCCGAAGGGCTGGCCGGTCTGTGGATCGGGCGCCCGTGTCGAGCCCACGAAAATAGACCGCGCATCGGCGACCGGGTGATCGAGATAGGCAAGCCGCCCGCGCGGTGCGCAGGCGGCCAAGCTCAGCATCAAGATTACGATCAGAAACCGCGCCATCGCCCGTGCCTTGCATCATCCCGCAGGAGGATACCAGAGCGCGCGCGGGGTGCCAGTGCCCTAGAGGACGTAGCGGCTCAGATCGGTGTCGCGGGTCAGATCGCCGAGCTCTTTCTCGACGAAACCCGCGTCGACGGTGACGCTTTGTCCGCCACGGTCGGGCGCGGTGAAGGACAGCTCCTCGAACACGCGTTCCATGACGGTATAGAGCCTTCTGGCGCCGATATTCTCGACCGAGCGATTGACCTCTGCCGCGATCCGGGCGAGCGCCGCGATACCATCCTCCGTGAAGGCGACCTCGACCTCTTCGGTCTTCATCAGCGCCTGATACTGCCGGGTCAGCGCGTTGTCGGTCTCCGACAGGATGCGGGTGAAGTCCTGCTCGGTCAGCGCCTGCAACTCCACGCGGATCGGCAGACGACCCTGCAATTCAGGCAGCAGGTCGGACGGCTTTGCGATATGGAACGCGCCCGAGGCGATGAACAGGATATGGTCGGTCTTCACCGGGCCGAGCTTGGTCGAAACGGTCGTCCCTTCGATCAGCGGCAGCAGGTCGCGCTGCACGCCTTCGCGCGAGACGTCGGCCCCGCGCGCATCCGAGCGCGCCGTGACCTTGTCGATCTCGTCGATGAAGACCATGCCGGAATGCTGAACGGCTTCGAGTGCCGCGGTCTTCACCGTCTCGTCGTCCAGAAGCTTGTCGGCCTCTTCCGAGATCAGCACCTCGTAACTTTCCGAGACGGTCATCTTGCGCCGCGTGGTGCGATTGCCGCCGAAGGCTTTGAACAGGTCCTGAAGCCCCTGCATCTGCTGCTCCATGCCCGGCTGACCGCCCATCATCCCGAGCGGCATGCCGCCGGACTGATCTGCCACATCGAGCTCGATGATCTTGTCGTCGAGCTCGCCATCGCGCAGCTTCTTGCGGAACATCTCGCGGGTGCTTTCGCGCGCATCGGTGCCGGCGAGCGCGGCGATCACGCGATCCTCGGCGGCCTGATGCGCCTTCGCCTTCACCTCTTCGCGCATATACTCGCGGGTCTGGACCATCGCGACATCGGCCAGGTCGCGGATGATCTGCTCCACGTCACGGCCGACATAGCCCACTTCGGTGAACTTCGTCGCTTCGACCTTCAGGAACGGCGCGCGGGCCAGTTTCGCCAGACGGCGCGAGATCTCGGTCTTGCCGACGCCGGTCGGGCCGATCATCAGGATGTTCTTCGGATAGACCTCTTCGCGCAGATCGTCGGGCAGTTGCTGACGGCGCCAACGGTTGCGCAGCGCAACGGCGACGGCGCGCTTGGCGTCTTTCTGGCCGATGATGAAACGGTCGAGTTCCGAGACGATTTCGCGGGGGGTCAGATCGGTCATGGATTACTCCGTGGCATAGGGCGGCAGGCGATGCTTGCCGGGGAAATTGGGAAGCGCGCGCATCAGGCGCGTGCGCAGCTCGGTCCAGAACGAGCCGAGCGCGGTGAGAAAGAGGCCGATCAGGATCAGCGTGATCCACCAGCTGCGCGGATCGGTGGCATTGCCGAAGGCATAGAAGCTGAGAAAGATCATGTAGCCGATCCCGGCCGTGAAGAAGGAGCGCCGGTCGATGATCAGCGCCAACGCGGCGAACACAGCCAGCGTGGCGAGCAGCAGCACATAGCCCGTCCCCGGCCCCATCTTGTAGAAGGTCAGCGCGAGCGTGTTGACCAGCGCGGGGGCTGCCAGAACGTGCAGCCAGAAGCCCGAGGCCGATTGCCGACCCAGCCGATGCGGGTCGCGCATGTCGAACCAGATGCCACCTGCGAGCGCCAAGAGCCCAAAGACCAGCATCGCCAGCGACAGCGCCGAGCCGTTGGACAGATCGAACAGGTCGACCGTTTTTGAGATCGGCGCCTCGGGATCGAAGCCCTTCGCGAAGGACAGCAGCAGGCCCAGCCCGCAAAGCCCCACAAGAAACATCGAGAACGGCACCCGGTAGCGCAGGAACCACGCGATCAGCGCCACGGCGGTCGCGACCAGTGCGAGATCGAAGTTCGGGTCTTGGGTGACAAAGCGCATCCCGAGGATTGGAATCCCGAGGAAGCTCGCCAGAACTGCCCCTCCCAGCGTGAGCGTCAGCAGGATCGAGGGAAGCACCATCCGGCGCTTGCGGGTGAAATATTCCCCCAGCAACGCAATCAACGGGATCAGCATCGCGTAACCCAGCTTGCCGCCCGCGAAGAGGAGGAAGCCGAACGACCCGAAGATCAGGATGCCGAGGCCGACGGTCACGAAGATTTCGGCAAAGCCTTTGAACAGCTCGAAGGGTTCGTCCTCGGCGGGAAGGGCCGCGCGACCGGCGAGGCGGTTGCTCGCCAGCGCCATCACCGAGGCGGCCTGCGCCTCGCTGATATGGCCAGCCGCGACCGCCGCACGCAGATCGTCGCGCGTCAGCTCAGCCACCGATGCTCTCCACCGTCAGGTTGCCATTGGTGTAGACGCAGATATCGGAGGCGATCTCCATCGCCTTGCGGGCCACCGCCTCGGCGTCGAGATCGGTTTCCATCAGCCCACGGGCCGCGGCGAGGGCGAAGTTGCCGCCCGAGCCGATCGCGGCGATGCCGTGTTCCGGCTCCAGCACGTCACCCGCGCCGGTCAGGACGTAAAGATCCTTGCCATCGGTCACGATCAGCATCGCTTCGAGATTGCGCAGATATTTGTCCGTGCGCCAATCCTTCGCGAGTTCAACGCAGCCGCGCATCAGCTGACCGGGCGAAGCCTCGAGCTTCTTCTCGAGCCGCTCCAGCAGGGTGAACGCATCTGCGGTCGAGCCTGCGAAGCCCGCGACGATGTCGTGACCGCCGGGGCTCAGGCGGCGCACCTTGCGCGCCGAGCCCTTGATGACGGTCTGGCCAAGGCTGACCTGCCCGTCGCCCGCGACCACCACTTTACCACCCTTGCGGATGCCGATGATCGTCGTGCCGTGCCAGCCCGGGAATTTCTCTTCGGCCATAATAGTCCTCCGTTTGCGCCAAAGATATGTAACCCGCAGGCCGGGGCTGCAACCCCGCTTGCCGGTGCGGGAGTCTGCGGCTAGCGTCACCGCATGAGCGCGCAGCACCTTTCGATCTATCTCGATGACTGGATTCTGGAGCAGGTCCGGGCTGGCGAACACAATTTCTTCAAGCGGCTGATCGGGGCGGTGGAGGCGGCGGATTGGACCGTTAGCCTGCATCGGACCGGCCCCGAGGCGCGCGCGGCGGCCCCTGCCCGCGAAGGCTATGCGCTTTACCGGATGGAGCCGCCGACCCATGCGCGGGCGCTGACCTGCAGACGGACCTATGTGGGGGCGTTCTGGCATGTCGAGGGGGAGGCGGAGCGGTGGGATTGGCCGGTCGCTCAGGCGGCGTTCGATGCCGATGAGGTGGATGGAGACGCCGCCGCGCAATTCTTCTTTTCCACGCGAAACAAGCTCTATCCCGGTGTAAAACCGTCCGATGAGGAGGATCTGGCCTTCATTCCGCTGCAAGGGCGACTGCTGGACCACCGCTCGTTCCAGTCGGTGAGCCCGGTGCAGATGATCGAGGAGGTGCTGGCCCGTCATTCCGGCCCGGTCGTGGCCACGCTGCACCCGAACGAGGATTACACAGCGCGCGAAATCGAGGCGCTGGAGGCGATCGCGGCCCGTCACCCACGCTTTCGCTTCCAGTCCGGCGGTTCCCGCGAACTGCTCCGCCGCTGCCGCTTCGTCGCCACCCAGAATAGCGCGCTCGCGCTGGAGGGGTTCTTCCTGCGCAAACCGGCGATCCTGTTCGGCCTGTCGGATTTCCACCACATCGCCGGATCGGTGCCGCGCGACGGGATCGAGACCGCTTTCGAGAAACTGCGCGAGACGCCGCCGGTGGCGCGATACCTCTACTGGTTCCTGCAACTCCAATCGCTCAACGCAGGCCGCCCCGAATTCGAGGACCGCCTTCGCGCAAGGCTGCGCCATTTCGGCTGGCCGATATGAAAAAAGGCGCCCGAGGGCGCCCTTTTCCGTCAAACCTGATCCGCAGATCAGATCGATTCGTTGATCCAGCTTTGCAGCGCCGCTTTCGGGGCTGCGCCGATCTTGTTCGAGACGACCTCGCCATCCTTGAACAGGAACAGGGCGGGGATGCCGCGAACACCCAGCGTCGCCGGGCTGTCGGGGTTCTCGTCGACGTTCACTTTCACGACCTTGATCTTGCCGGACATTTCCTCGGCAATCTCTTCGAGCGACGGGCCGATCATGCGGCAGGGGCCGCACCATTCAGCCCAGAAATCCACCACGACGGGAACGTCGGACTTACGCACTTCCTGATCGAAAGTGGCGTCGGTAACAGCAACGGTAGCCATGTCAGCCTCCTGAATATTGGGTCGGCAAGGAAGGTAAGTTCCGCCCCCGGCGGCGTCAAGATACAGTGGGCGTGCGCAAGCTCCCGTCTAGCTGTGCATCTGCGAGCGGCATGATCGTTCCGTCCTGTGTCCACAGGATCGCACAGGTGATGGCTCGTCCGGGGTGAATCTGGCGCAGTGCCGCGCGATAGGCGGCCATCTGTCGCACGATCCCGTCGGGCACCTGATCGGGCGACGGGGGGACGATGCGGTTGGATTTGTAATCGAGAATGTGAACCCCTTCGGCATCAATCCGCAGACGGTCGATGAAGCCATGAATCCGCTGGCCGCCGAATTCCTCCAGCGCGGCGGTGATCTCGACCTCCGCCAGACAGTCCGGCCCCAGCCAGGCCGCCATGCCCGGCGCTTCGAGAACGCGGGTCGCTTCGGCCAAAACAGGCTCTATTTCACCCGGAAGCAGCGCATCCTCGCCCTCGGACAGCAAGAGTTCGGCAAGGTCTTCCCACTGGTCGCGCGGCCGTTCCGGCAGATGTTCGAGAAGCCGGTGCAGGTTGCGCCCGTGACGCAGCGCCTCGTCTTCGTCCATCGTCTCGCCATCACCGAACAGAGCCTTGGCTCCGCCCAGATCGGAGGGCGAAAGCGGGCGCGGCGGGGGCTCGATGGCAGCTGCCGGCTTGAGGCTCCATGCGGGTAGATCCAGTCGCGTGACCTCCTCCGCGGCTGCTGGCGCCGCAGCGTTTTCGGGCCATGTGCCGGTCGCGTGGCGAGGGAACTCGCCCAGTTCTTGCAGCGGTTTGGAAAGGCCCGTGACGTCCTCTGTCCCGGCAGCTTCGAGGCCCGATTTCATCCGGCTATACCAAGTCTCGTCGCCCTCGCCGACCTCGCCCGCTGCGGCCACGATCAGCCATTTCTCCGCCCGCGTCATCGCGACGTAGAGAAGTCGCTGCGCCTCTTCCGCGCGGGCGGTCGTCTCTTTTCCTGCGGCGGAAAGCTGGGCCTCTGGCGCGTCCGGCGCTGGCTGCCGCAGCCCCGCGACACCATTGTCCAGACGCAGGATTTTAGGCGGATTAGGCTCTTTTTTCTTCGCCGTATCGGGCAATATCACGATCGGCGCCTCGAGCCCTTTCGAGCCGTGGACCGTCATCACCCGGATCGCGCGCCCTGCCCCGTCTAGCTGCCTCTTCACCTGCACGTCATCCGCATCGAGCCAGCCGAGGAAGCCGGTCAGGCTCGGCACTTCATTGCGCTCGAACGCCAGCGCCTGCGAGATCAGCTCGTCGATCCCGTCCTCCGCCTCGGGGCCAAGCCGCGCCAGAAGCCGCTCGCGCCCGCCATGCCGGGTCAGCAGGCGTTCGATCAGCTCGAATGGCCGCAGGAAATCCGAGTGATCGCGCAGATCTTTCAGCATCTCCTGCGTATCAGGGCGCATCTCGCCACGGCGGAGCGCCTCCCAGAGATAGCCCTTCCGGGGCTGCGCGAGTTGGTAAAGCTCCTGCTCGGACCAGTTCAGCAGCGGCGAGCGCAACGCCTCCGCCAGCGACAGATCGTCCTCCGGCGTCGCGAGGAAGCTCAGTAGCGAGCGGATGTCACGCACCGCAAGCTCCGCACCGAGCTTCAGGCGATCCGCCCCCGCGACCGCGAGCCCGATCGACTTGCAGGCGCGAATGATCTCGGAAAACAGTTCCGAGCGGCGCCGCACGAGGATCAGAAAATCGCCCTCATGCACCGGGCGGGCGCCGCCGGACGCCTCGTGATCCGGGATTTGCACACCTTGCGCGATCATCGCGGAAATCTCGGCGGCGATCATGCGCGATAGCTGCGAAATCGCAGATTCCGCGCTGGTCAGATCGACCGGACTCTCCCAATCGTCCTCGTCATCGGTCTTTACCGACTCGATCGCGGGCCACAGATCGACGCGGCCCGGAAGCGCCTCGTGGAAGGCGATATGCGAGGGCGCCCCGCCCAGGCCCTGCTCGGCCCCACGCGCGAAAGCGAGGTCCACGGAACGCAGCACAGCGGCGGATGATCGGAAGGAATGCTCCAGCTCCAGCGGCGCGAGCGCGCGACCGATATCCGCGAATTTTCGGGCGAAATGGGCGCGCATTTCCTCGAATTGCTGAAGATCGGCCCCTTGGAAGGAATAGATCGACTGCTTGCGGTCGCCCACCACAAACAGCGTGCGCTCGCCCTTATGCGCGCCTTCGCCGGAGGTGAATTCCTCGGCGATCCTCTCGATCACCCGCCATTGCCGGGGGCTGGTATCCTGCGCCTCGTCGACGAGGATATGGTCAATCCCACCGTCAAGGCGGAACAGCACCCATTGCGCCACCGACGGCTCATCCAGGAGCGACGCCGCGCGGTCGATCAGATCGTCGAAATCGAGCCAGCCGCGCGCGGCCTTATAGGCGTCGAGCCGCGGCAGGAAGACCTGCGAGAACCGGTGCAACGCATGAGCGCGTTTCGCCGCGACGAAGGCGAGGCGGCGGGGACGGTTCTCGGAGACGCGCTCGGAAAGATCGGACAGCGCCGCCATCGTGCCGTCGCCCAGCGCCTTGGCGAGCGCCTTGGTGGCGACCTTGTCGAGCTTGGGCTGATAGGGCGGGCCCTCCTTCGGTTTCTTGACGCACAGCACGTCTTCCAGCGCCTGCACAGCGTCCAGGTCGCGGGTACGCGCCGCCGCCAGACCTGCGCCGACGCGCTGATCGTTCTTGGAGCTTGCAAGGAACGCAGGCGCGACGTCGCGGATCATCTTCAGATCGCCGTCGTCGAAGACCTCAGAGAGCAGCGCCTCTTCGGTCATATCCCGCGGCAGATCGTAGGCTTCCAGCAGATCGGGCAAGCCCAGATCGCCTGCAAAACCGACCCTATTCCGGCTTATTTCGGCTGCGAGGGTGGTCAGGTCCTCACCGGAATAGACGCCCAGCAACGCATCGAGCCGGTCGCAATCCGGGCCGGTCGCGATCTCCTCGAGGATATCCTCACGCATCAATTCGCCGGCGCGGTCGTCCATCTCCGAGAATCCGGGCGAGACTTTCGCCTCGAGCGGGAAGCGACGCAGAAGCCCGGCGCAGAAGGCGTGGATGGTCTGGATCTTCAGGCCGCCCGGCGTCTCGATCGCCTTGGCGAACAGCCGTCGCGCTTTCGCCAGATCCTCGGCCGACAGCGCCTCGTCGGCACCCAGCGCCCGCAGCTTCTCGCGCAGCTTCGCCTCGTCCATCATCGCCCAGCCGCCCAGCAAACCGAGCAGACGGTTCTGCATCTCCGCCGCGGCGGCCTTGGTGTAGGTCAGGCACAGGATGCGCTGAGGCTCTGTTCCCGCCAAAAGCATGCGCGCAACGCGGTCGGTGAGCACCTTGGTCTTGCCCGAGCCCGCATTCGCGGCAAGCCAGACCGAGCTGTCCGGTTGCGACGCCTGATGCTGTCTGAGGCTGGCCGGATGGGTCATGATACGTCCTCCCCCTCGGCCTCATCGGTGACATCCCACTCCCCGAAGCGCGAGACCTGATCGTAATCCGACCGCGCGCGGGCCTTCTGCGGGGCGCGCCGCGCGGTGAAGCCCTGCGTCGGCTCGAAATAGCGCGCGATCAGCTTGCGGAATTTCTCCCAGCTCTCCTCGGGCGTCTCGCTGCGATCCCCGGATTTGCCCTTGATCTGCGTGGTGGCGCCGTCGCCGCCCAGCCGCACATAGGACATGCCCGCGACCTCGCGCGGTCCGATCGCCTCGAAGGCCCCGCGCCCGACCATCGCCGCCTCCAGAAGCATCTGTTTGTTGAAAGCCATCACCTCTCGCTCGGAAGGTGGCGTGCCGGTTTTGTAGTCGTAGATCCACGCGCGCCCGTCCTCGAGAATGTCGATCCGGTCGGGCTTCGCGGTCAGAGTGAAAATCGGCTTTTGCAGTGAAACAGAGCCTTTTTTCTCTATCACCATGGGCGCGCCTTGCGCGCGCCGCTCGGCCTCGGCCCGGCAAAATGTCTCTGCGATTCCCCGGACCCTTGCGAGCCAGATGCGCTGCGCACTGGGCCACGGAATGTCTCGGGTCATCACCTCCTCGGCGATCTCCATCAGACGCGCCTGCGCCGCCTCGATCGTGGCCGCCTCGTCATAGGTCTTCACGAAGGTTTCGACGATCTGGTGCAGCACCTGTCCCCGCAGCAAGGCATCGGGCTCGGGGCGCAGCGGATCGAGCACTCGCAGCTTCAGGATGCGCTTCGCGTAAATGTCGTAGGGGTCGCGGATCAGGGTCTCGATCGCGGTGACAGGCAATTCGCGCGGGCGCACGTCGACCGGCGGACGGGGCGACGGGCGTTTGGCAGGCTGCAGCGTGATCCGCGGCGTCTCGAGCGCGTCCGCCAGGTCGAGCCAGCGCTTGCCGCGCCCGCGCATCTCGGCCAGCGCCTCGGTGCCGCCTTGATCGGGCAGGCCGTCGACTAGGTTCAAAAGCCGGTTGAGCCAGCGCGACGGGATCGTCTGCGCCTCCGCATCCCGCGCGCATCTCGACAGGATTACTTGCGGCCCGGCGACCGCTTGCTGGAAGTCGTGCGCGGACAGGCCGACCTGCCTTTCGGGCAGCAATAGACCCGATTCCAGCCGCATTTTCCGGCTGAACCATGGATCGGGAGCTGGCGCCTCCGGCCAGCTTCCCTCGTTCAGCCCGCCACAGATCACCAGTTCGGCCCCCTGCGCGCGCGCTTCCAGCGTCCCCCAGATCGCGATCAGCGGGTGCGCGGCGAGCGTCTGGCGCACGAGCCCGCTCTGGAGGTGCCGGTTGACAAGATCGGCGTAATCGAGCGCGCCGAGATGCCCGCCGAAGCCGGACTGGCTACGCAGGTCTTCCATCAGGCGGCGCGCCTCGCGCCCTGCGGCCTCGCGCCACAGCTCGCTGGTCTCGGTCGCGGCACTCGGTCCGGCGGCGACCCGTTCGGCGAGCCGGAAGTGCTGCTCCACATGATCGGACAGCGCGGCCGCAGAAGGTGCGGCGAAATCCTCGAGAATATCGCAGAGCCAATGCGCCCAGGATTCCCGTGAGTTGGGGTCTTTTACTGCCCATTTCGTGAGACTGTCCCGATCCGGGAAAGCGGGCCCGTAGCGGCGCAGGCGAAGCTCCAGTTCGCGCGTGTTGCGCAAGTGCGGCCCGCGTTCCGCATCACCGGTCGCGGTCAACGGATGTTTCAGCAGCGCGATCAGATCGGCGATCCCGACGGGACGCGCCCGCATCTCCGCGACCTGACGCAGGAAGCGCCCCGCCGCTGTCTGCTGCAGTGGCTGACCCGCACTGTCGTCGGGCACCAGGCCCCATCTGTCGAGCGCCGCCGCCACGCGGCGCGCCAGAAGACGGTCCGGCGTGATCAGGGCCGAACTGACACCACGCTCGACCGCATCTCGCAAGGCCAGCGCGATCGCCAGCGCCTCATGGCGCGGATCGCGCGCTTCGATCAGGGACAGGCCCTTGCAGGCTGGAACGAGCGGACCCAGCCCAGCGCCTTCGCGCCGCCATTGGTCGGTAACCGGCGCCGGTCGCAGCGCCAGCGAAAGGAGGCGATTGCGGTCCGGGTCCGGCGCGGAGATCTCGTCCCAATCGACGACGTCCTCCGCCGAGAGCCCGAGCTTATCGAGCAAGCTGCGATAGCGGAACTGCGGGTGGTCCTCGAGCGGAAATGGGCCGGAGTAGAGACTATCCCACGCCGCCTGCGTCATGTCGCGGTCGAAGCCGGGGAGCACGATCGACCCGTTTTCCAACCGCGCTACCGCCTGCATGAAGAGCGAGGTCGCCCCGTGCGAACCGGTCGAGCCCGCGACGATCACGGGATCGGCAGGCGGGCTTTCGCGCCAGCGCTCGATTACTGCCTCGACGACCATCCGCTGACGGCTCTCGCGGTCCAGTTCGACTTCGTTGTCGAAATAGCGCGCAATGATCCGGATGAAGCGCAGGCTCTCCTGCCAGTGCCGGGCATGGGTCTCGGTCAGTTCGAGCTGATCGAGATCGTCGATATGGACGCCCTCGCTCTTCATCTCTGCGAGGAGAGAATAGAGGCTCTCGGCCAGCGCGAACTGGCTCGCGCCGGCTTCGAATTCAGGCATGGCGCGGGTGAGTTGCTCGACGAACTGGGCCAGTTCCAACTTGCGGCGCAGCGGGGGCACGGGCAGCGGCAGACCCGCGAGCGGATCTGCCCCGAGATCGCTCACCAATAGCAGCCGCGGCAGATAGAGCGCGCCGCTTTCGAGGAAGACCTCCCGCACACGGCGGCGCATCCGTCCGGAGTTCAGATAGAGCGTGACACGCGCCAGTGCCTCGGGCGGCTTGTCGGCGAAGCGCGCTCGTAGGCCCGCTACCAGCGCACGGGGGAAATCGACGCCGGGCGGGAGAGCGTAGACGGAGGCAGCGCCGTCACTCATCGAGCATCGCCTCGGCCAGCGGAATAGACTCGGGTCGTCCGACATCGCACCACCCCCCGTCATGCACGAGCCCGAAGACACGGCCCGCCGCGATCATCTCATCCCAAAGGAGGTTCAGCGAGAATTTCTGCTCGGAGATAGACCCTATTCCAGCAGGATTCAGCATCTGCGCGCCGGTATAGACATAGCCCGGCCCGCGTCTCAGCCGGCCGGTTTCATCCATTGCGAAATCGCCCGCACCCGCATGGCCGCGGGCATTAACTGGCCGCACCAGCATCAGAAGCGCCGACATGTCCTCTGGTTGCCAAGCTTCGCGCAGCCGTGCCACGGGGTTCTCGCCGGTCCAGATCGCATCTGTATTTAACGTCATCACCGGCCCTTCGCCCAGCAGCGGCAGCGCCTTGCGCAGCCCGCCGCCGGTTTCCAGAATCTCGTCGCGCTCATCCGAGATCGCGACGTCCTGACCGGCCAGATGCGCGATCACCTGATCAGCAAGGTAATGGACATTGGCCACGAGCCGCCGCGCCCCGCCTGCCCGCGCAAGGTCGAGCGCGTGATCGATCAAGGGCCGCCCCGCGACTTCGATCATCGGTTTCGGCCGGTTTTGCGTCAGCGCACCCATGCGCGTGCCGAAACCGGCGGCGAAGAGCATCAAGGCGTCTGGCTGGTGGGGCATTTTCGTCTCAAATCAGCAATCAAATTCGGGTCGGGCGCAGGATAGGCGGCGTGGAAGAGCTCTGCCAGATCCGCAAGAGCCGGACTGGAGAGGTTACGCGAGATATAGTCGTAGACGCGCGGCATAAACTCAAGATATTGCGGCTTTCCATCCCGGACACAAAGCCGCGCGAAAATTCCAAGAATGCGCATGGCACGTTGCAGACCGAGCAGCCGGTAGGCGAGGTGGAACGCGCCAGTGTCGGCCTCGGTCAGCGCGCAGTAGTGGGCAATCTCGGCTTCCTCGACCTGCGGGCTCACATCGCGGCGCGCGTCCTGCAACGCGGAGACCAGATCGTAGGCGGGATGGGCGCGCAGCGCGTCCTGATAGTCGAGAAGACCGAGGCGACGCAGGCCCGGACGATCCAGCAGAATGATATTCTCCGCATGGAAATCTCGCAGGCACAAAACCGGCTTCCACGCTGGAATAGTGTCGAATTTCCGAGTGATCGCCTGTTGCAACCTATCCGCGGCGGCGCGGTCGATGCAGGGATAGAACTCCGGCACCAGATCCAGCAGTTCGGCCAGTGCCGACCCGTCCAGCAGCGACAGCTCTGCGGGCGGCGCGTGGTGGCGCAATTCGGCGAGGAATTCTGTGATCAGGGCATAGAGTGCAGCCTCATCCTCGGGTGTCGCATCAAGGTGACGGGTCGCGAGCGCGTCGCCGAAATCTTCGAGCAACAGCAGACCCGCCGCATCGTCGCGCGCGAGCACCCGCGGAGTCGAAAACCCCGCCTCCGCAAGCCAATCACCGATCCGGGTGAAGCGCGCGATCTCGGAGCCGTCAGGGGCCTTCATCAAGACGGCGCGATCTGCGCCGCGGGTCAGGCGTTCGTAGCTGCGGGCGGAGGCATCTCCGGCGAGCGGGCTGCGGGCGGCGTCCTGCCATCCCGCGGCGGCGAGGAAGCTATGAACCTTGGCTTCGTCAGCCATTCCATGCCTCCAGAACTTCCTGCGCGAGAGGCGTAACAGTCTCGAAACAGACCCTTCGCGCCGCGCCGTCTTCGGTTTGCTCGAAGCGCAGCCGAAGCGCCCCTTTCGGAGCCGCCGAGCCCAGCCGGTCGGGCCATTCGATCAGGCAGATCGCGCTGTCGAACGCCGCATCCAGCCCGAGTTCGAGAACTTCGTCGGGGTCGGTGAGCCGATAGAGGTCAGCATGCCAGATTTCGCAATCGGCCTCGTAGGTCTGCACCAGCGTGAAGGTCGGCGAGGGCACGTCTTCGGCCACGCCGAGCCGCGTCTGGATCAAAGCCCGCGCGAAATGGGTTTTGCCGGCGCCGATCTGGCCATCGAGGAGCAGCACATCGCCCGGCACGGCGAATTCGGCAAACAGCGCGCCAAGCCGCTCTGTCGCCTCGGGATCAGGGAGATCGAGACAGGGCATTTCGGTTGAAACGGGGGCGTGCGTCGGCGCGGGCATGGGTTGCTTCTAGCGCGCGCATCGCCCTTTTGCCAAGCGGCTAGCCTTGCTGAGCGATGATGGCCTCGGCCTTACGTGGCGGCGGCGTGTCGGAAGTCTCAACAACAGCGAAACGCAGCAGGAACGCCCCGCCCGAGAGCGTCTCGAGTCGGCAGGTTACCCGCCGACCGTCGAGCAACGTAATCTCTTCGGTCAGGTTCTCGCGTGCGCCGATTTCGCGCGCGAGGTTTTGCAGCCACGACCAGAAAGCGCTGGGTTCGGCGCAGGCCTGCCATTGCTTTACAGCATCGAGTAACGTCACCCGGCCCAACGTCGCATCGGGATCAACGCTCCAGAGCGCGCCATAGGCAGCATTCGATATCGCCAATTCGCCGGAAGGACGGAACACCGCGATCGCGTCCCCGATCCTGTCCAAGATCTCCTGAGACATTTCGATTTCACCGCGAAACTGCCGGGTTAGGGACGCTTCCGAGGAGATGTCTTCGAACAGGAACGCCACCGCCCCGTCCGGATGCGGGCGTCCGGTGACGCGATAGGTCTGCCCGCCCGGCAGGTTCCATGTTTCGGCGTGGAACCCCGAGGCGGCCGCCCGCTCCAGCTCGGTCATTTCCTGCCGCCAGCTTCGGTAGTCCTTCGGCTCGGGCACCATTTTGGTCTCGCGCAGCCTGTCGAGAAATGCGTAGAGCGTAGGGCGCGTGGCGAGGAATTCCGGGCCAAGCTGAAGCAGGTCGCTCAGTGCGGGATTGAACAGCCTCAGCTGGCGGTCCCGGTCGAAAATGGCGAGCCCGGTCGGGAGATCGGCAAAAGTCTTGGTCAGAGTCTGGACGAAATCACGCAGCGCCTGCTCGGCCCGGACAGCAGCCTCGGCGGGGAGCGCGAAATGTAGCGTACCACCTTCGAGCACGACGGAATGACAGTCGAACCAGGTCGCGACATCCGAAGCGCCTGGCGCGGGCGAGGTCAGCTCGAGCCGGTGGGGCCCGCCGCCGCTGAACGCGTCCGGCGGCAGCGTGAACAGCTTCGGCAGCGGCCAGCCGAACCCCTCTTCATCCGCGTCGAAGGCGCCTGCGCGCAGGAGGTAGGCTCTGTTCGCCCAGGTCAGCTCGCCATTTTTCTCGATCCGCCAGATCAGAACGGGGGAACGGTCGAGCGTGGCGCGCATCATCTCCAACTCGTCCTCCATCGCCCGGAGCGAGAGGTTGTCGACGCGCTGGCCCTGCCCTTCGCCCTCCGGATCGATGAGGGTGATCCGCGCCAGGCCGCGCAGGTTTTCGGCAGTCAGGCGCAGTCGCGGTTTGTCGCCGCGGGTCGCGGTTTCTGTCATCTCGAGCCGCGCGAACTCGGAGAGCCGCGCGATCCGGGACTGAAACTCCGGAAACCGCGGCGCGGCGAAGGCGGTGAAACGGGCCCAATCGGTCACCCCGACGGGCATCGTTTCCAGCAAGCGCCGCGCCGGCGGTGTCGCATCCACAAGCGCCTCATCATCGAACAGCAAGGCCACCTCCTCGACGTCCTCCCGCGCGGCGGGGGTGAGCTTGCGCCTCGGCCCGCGCCCCACGGCAATCCATGTCAGCAGCAATCCGACCAAAGCCGCGCCCACCGAGGTAAGCGCGATCATCGCCGCCTCGAGCCACGCAGTCCTCATATCCTTCGGCCTTTCAAACCTGTCGCGAGGTCGAAGGTGCGGGAGAATCGTTAAGCCGACGTTAACTCACGTCGAGCATGCAGGCGTCGATGGGGATCAGACCGCGATCGGTTGGTTCAAGCCAAGCCCTGCCTCGTCCCGTGCCAGAAGGCGGGTAGCGGGCCAGACGACCTCCACAACCGCGCCGGAGCGCACAGGCGCTGCGGCGCGGGGCGCAAAGGGTACGTCCCCGTTGGAAAAGGTGAGCCGCCCGCCGGTCCTCTCGATCAGGGTCTTCGCGATGAACACGCCAAGCCCCATCCCCTCGTAACCTTTGCGTTCCGCCGCGTTTGCCCGCGGTTGCAGGAAGGGATCGCCGATCCGGTTGAGCACGCTCGCTGGATAGCCTTTGCCGTCGTCACTGATCCGCACGGTGATCTCTTCGTCATCCCATTCCGCCTCGACCCAGACGGTGGATTGGGCAAAATCGACGGCGTTCTGGATGAAATTGCGCAGCGCATGGATCAGTTCGGGATAGCGGTAGATCGTCGGCTGACGCTCCAGCCCCTCGACAATCGGATGGGCGTCGAAATGAATTTCGATCCCGCGCTCCATATGCGGGTCCGCCGCTTCGCGCAGAACGGCGACGATCGGCGCACTGCGCATATGCAGATCGTCCTTGCCGATCCGACCCATGGAATGGAGGATGTCGCGGCACCGATTGGCCTGCTCGCGGATCAGGAGCGCGTCGTCGCGCAAATCGGGGCTGTCTTCGAGCTCGTCTGCCAGCTCCGAACTGACCAGCTTGATCGTCGCAAGCGGCGTGCCCAACTCATGCGCGGCGGCCGCGACGACGCCGCCGAGATCGGTCAGCTTCTGCTCGCGCGCCAAGGCGAGCTGCGTCGCGCGGAGCGCATCGCCCATGGAGCGCACTTCGCTCGCCACCTTATGGGCATAGGCCCCGAGGAAGGCGACGCCGATGATGATCGAAAGCCAGTAGCCGAATTCGAACACGTCCGGCACCGCGATCACCTCGCCGGTCTTGCTGACCAAAGGTAGGTAGACCACGGCGACGATCGAGATCATCACCATTGTCGCAAGGCCGAGAAGGATCGTGGCCGATCTCTCCAGTGCGGTCGCCGCTATGGTGACGGGCACCAGAATGAGCAACGCGAAGGGGTTGTTCATCCCGCCAGTAATCGACAGCAGCAGCGCGAGCTGCGCCATGTCGAACATGAGCGTCGCCGCCGCTTCGGGCTGGGTGAGGCGCTTGGTGTCGGGAAACAGGAAAATCGCCACGAGATTGGCCGCGATCGCTGCCGCCACCGTGGCGAGGCACAGCGCCAGATCCAACGCGATATCATAAACGAAATAGGCCACGAAAATCGCGCCAAGCTGTCCCACGATCGCGGTCCAGCGCAGGAAGATCAGCGTCCGGAGGCGCACCCAGTCGTGGTGAATCTCGGCCGGGCCGGGTTGGGCCTCGAGGCGTTGAGCCATGTCGTCTCCCGCGTCCAAAGCGCACATCGCCGGAATTGGCGGCATGAAAGCATTGATAATCGCCGCCCGCCGCGCGATCAATGCAGCCGTGAGAGGAGTGACAATATGAACCGTATTGCGAAAATTTCCGCCATCGGCGCTTCGGCGGTCGTGGTCATCGGCCTTGGCGTTACCTGGTTCGCAGCGACCCGCAGCCAGGACGACGATATTTTCGCGCAATGCCGCCAGAGTGTCGTCGCAGGCGGCGCGGGCGAGATTGGAGGTCCTTTCACGCTGACCGACGAGAACGGTAAGGAGGTGACCGATGCGGATGTCATCACCGAGCCGAGCATTCTCTATTTTGGCTATACCTACTGCCCCGATGTCTGCCCGCTCGACAGCGCACGCAACGCCGAGGCCGTGAGCCTCCTCGAAAAGCGCGGATATTCGGTGACGCCGGTCTTCATCTCGGTCGATTCCGCGCGCGACACGCCGGAGCTTATCAAGGAATTCACCGATTTCATGCATCCGAAAATGATCGGACTGACCGGCACGCCGGAGCAGATCAAGAAGGTCTCGCAGGAATATCGTACCTATTTCAAAGTGCAGGATCCGAACGACCCCTACACGCTGATCGACCACTCGACACAGAGCTACCTGGTCTTCCCCGATTCCGGTTTCGCGGAATACTACAACCGCGACACGACGCCGGAGCAGATGGCCGACAGCGTCGCCTGTTTCGTCGACGCATGGAAAAAGGCCAATCCCGACGGCGCAGCCGGAAATTGACCGAGTAGGCGCGCGCGTCTAAAACCAATCAAACGTTAAACTCGACGACAGGGAGTTACGATAATGGCTGAAGACATCAGCGCGGATATCGGTCCGGACAAATCGCTTCTGATCGTCGATGATGATGTGCCGTTTCTCACGCGGCTGGCGCGCGCGATGGAGAAGCGCGGCTTCGAGACCCAGACGGCCGAAACCGTGGCTGCAGGCCGCGCCATCGTGCAATCGAACCCGCCCGCCTATGCGGTGATCGACCTGCGGCTCGAGGACGGAAATGGGCTCGATGTGGTCGAGGCGCTTCGTGAAAAGCGTG
Organism: Thioclava sp. F34-6; assembly: GCF_002213235.1. Lineage (NCBI taxonomy): Bacteria > Pseudomonadati > Pseudomonadota > Alphaproteobacteria > Rhodobacterales > Paracoccaceae > Thioclava > Thioclava sp. F34-6. The sequence continues at coordinate 360,910 of NZ_NBOA01000004.1, read as the reverse complement.
CCGATGCCCGAATCGTGGTTCTGACCGGATACGGGGCGATTGCGACCGCTGTGGCCGCCGTGAAAATGGGGGCCACCGATTATATCGCGAAGCCTGCCGATGCCACTGACGTCACGAATGCGCTATTGGCGAAAGGCGAAGTCGCCCCGCCGCCGCCGGAAAACCCGATGAGCGCGGATCGCGTGCGTTGGGAACATATTCAACGTGTGTACGAACTTTGCGACCGGAATGTCTCGGAAACCGCGCGCCGTTTGAATATGCACCGCCGGACCCTTCAGCGGATTTTGGCCAAACGGAGCCCCCGCTGACGTTTTGGTCAGGTTGTTAATTAATTTACGTTTCTATTTAATGCTTCGGAATATGCAATTCGGAGCATTAAAATGAATCTAGATGATATGTCCCTCGACGAGCTCAAGGCTCTTCGCAAGCAAGTCGACAAGGCGATCTCCAGCTACGAGGATCGCAAGAAGAAAGAAGCGATCGATCAGCTTGAGCGCGCGGCACGCGATATGGGCTATTCGTTGGCGGAATTGACCGGTTCGGGCTCGGCCAAGCCGCGCCGCACCGTGCCGCCGAAATACGCCAATCCCGACAATCCCAGCGAAACCTGGACCGGCCGTGGCCGCAAGCCGCGTTGGGTGCAAGCCGCTCTCGATAATGGAAAATCGCTCGACGATCTGAAGATCTGAGTCTCGAGTTGGATACCTTTATGCAAGGCCTGCCGAAATGGCAGGCTTTTCGCATTACAGCTCTGCCAGAAGCGCTTCGTGGCGTGCGGTATAATCCGCGCGCACTTCCGACGGTGGCCGCAGGTGTATTTTAAAGGTCTCGGCATATTCGGGCGCGAGTTTGCCGAAAACCTTGTCGGATTCCGCCTTGGAAAATCCGGCGATCTGTTCGGCCTCCAACCGCGCCGAAACGATATCCGCCTTTTTGATAGCGCGTTTGATTCGCACGGGAAGCGCTGCGGGTAGACCAAACCGTATATGCACCGCCGCAATCAGACGATTATCGAGCGCGCCGTAGCCTTCGCCGATCGCCGCTTTCACCGGGCTGATCATATCGCCCAGTACATATTCCGGCGCGTCGTGCAAAAGCGCCGCCAATTTCCATTTCGCCGCGATCTTAGGATTCTGGTGGCAGAAAATCTGCTCCACCAGCAGCGAATGCTCGGCCACCGAATAAGGCCAGTCGCCGAAGGTCTGCCCGTTCCAGCGGGCCACGAAAGCCAGACCATGCGCGATATCCTCGATCTCGATATCGACGGGCGTCGGGTCCAGCAGGTCGAGCCGGCGTCCCGAGAGCATCCTTTGCCAAGCGCGTTTCATGTGATCACCGTATAGTCGTCGGGAGAACGCGCGAGATAGCGCGCCATCTTGTTTCTGTTGATGAGACGCCGAACGAGCATTTTCTTCATCAGCTTGCTGCCCGGCCAAAGCGTGGCTGCGGCGTCTCGGGTCGCGCTTTACACGGCTTCGTCGGGCCGATGTCATCCGCAAAAATCTGCGGGAGCATCTGCCGCACATACTTGCCCGAACCGCGTCCGCGATCCGTCGAAAAGCCCGCGAATATCGGCTTCGGATCGAAACTGCACAGCCGCAGACCCAACGCCTCGAGCGAATCCGGAAGTGTGACCGGCTCGGCGCTCACGATGCAGATGTCGAAATCCCGATCCGGATGGAGTGCGGCAATCTGGGCGGCCGCATGCGCCGCATAAGGCGGGTAAGCGCCGTCGCAGCAAAACGCGATCGCATTGCGGTGCTGCGCCGGTTTCGAGCAGGCCAGATCGATCTCCATTCGCTCCTCTCATGCAGCGGGTATCTGTGACTAGCCAAAGCCAATCCGGCTGTAAACGTCACAGAAAGAGGAACATTTCCGCGCATGGCGAGTTCTCGGGTTGACACGGAGAGAAAAAGGGGACGCGAAAATGCAAACCTCGAAAACCACGTTTCTTACCGCCGGGATCGCCATCATTTCGATCCCCGCGACCATCGCCATCGCCGCCGTGCGCAGCGACGAGGCTGTGACGCCTGCCCAGCATCCCCAAGCGGCGCGGCAGGTCATGCTCGACGGCTACGAGGGCAACGGGCGCCCGATGGAGGATATCCCCTCCGAAATTCCCTATGGCGATCTGTCCGCCTTCGACGACGTCACCGCGATCGGCGAGGCACAAAGCCCCAACCAACCATATTGCGACAAGCGCGCGAAGCTGGTGGATTCCCTCAATCACGATTTCGCGGAGAAGCCCGCGATGACGAAACAGCTCGGCGATCACCGCAAGGTCGAGCTTTACGCGTCGAGCCTCATGGGCACCTGGACTGCGGTCTATACCCGCGCCGACAACGTCTCCTGCATCGTATCCTCGGGCACCGACTGGAAGCGTGGCAAGAACCCGGTGGCGCTTCTGCATCGCGAAGGGATTCTTCCCGCCACCTGATCGTGATCGGCCTTCATTGCCGCTTTACGGTCCCGGTGCTACATAGCTCCCAAATTCAGATTGGGAGCCGCGCATGGCCGATTACGTAATCAAGGATATCGCTCTGGCCGAATATGGCCGCAAGGAGCTCGACATCGCCGAAACCGAAATGCCGGGCCTGATGGCCTGCCGCGCAGAATTCGGCGAGAGCAAACCGCTGAAAGGCGCGCGCATCGCGGGGTCGCTGCACATGACGGTGCAGACCGCGGTGCTGATCGAAACACTGAGGGCGCTTGGCGCCGATGTGCGTTGGGCCTCGTGCAACATCTTCTCGACGCAGGATCACGCGGCCGCGGCTATTGCTGCGGGCGGCACGCCTGTCTTCGCGATCAAGGGCGAGACGCTCGCGGAATACTGGTCCTATACCGACCAGATTTTCCAGTTCGAGGAAGGCACCTGCAACATGATCCTCGACGACGGCGGGGATGCGACGCTCTACATCCTGCTCGGCGCGCGGGTCGAGAACGGTGAGACCGACCTGATCGAAGTGCCCACCTCGGAAGAGGAAGAGGCGCTGTTCGCTCAGATCAAGAAGCGCATGAAGGAAAGCCCCGGCTGGTTCACCAAGCAGCGCGACGCGATCAAGGGCGTCTCGGAAGAGACCACGACCGGCGTGCATCGCCTTTATGATCTGCACAAGAAGGGACTGCTGCCCTTCCCGGCAATCAACGTGAACGACTCGGTCACCAAGTCGAAGTTCGACAACAAATACGGCTGCAAAGAGAGCCTCGTGGACGGCATCCGCCGCGCGACCGACGTGATGATGGCCGGCAAGGTCGCCGTCGTCTGCGGTTACGGCGATGTGGGCAAAGGCTCCGCCGCTTCGCTGCGCGGTGCAGGTGCTCGTGTGAAGGTCACCGAAGTCGATCCGATCTGCGCGCTGCAAGCTGCGATGGACGGGTTCGAGGTCGTCGTGCTGGAAGACGTGGTCGACAGCGCCGACATCTTCATCACCACCACCGGCAACAAGGACGTCATTCGGATCGAGCATATGCGCGAGATGAAGGACATGGCGATCGTCGGCAATATCGGCCATTTCGACAATGAAATTCAGGTCGCGAACCTGAAGAACCACAAATGGACGAACGTCAAAGAGCAAGTGGACATGATCGAGATGCCCTCGGGCTCGCGCATCATCCTGCTGTCGGAAGGCCGCCTGCTGAACCTGGGCAACGCCACCGGCCACCCGAGCTTCGTGATGTCGGCGTCGTTCACCAATCAGGTGCTGGCGCAGATCGAGCTGTGGACCAAGGGCGATGACTACGCGCCGGGCGTCTACATCCTGCCCAAGCACCTCGATGAAAAGGTCGCCCGCCTGCATCTGGACCGGATCGGCGTGAAGCTGACCCAGCTCAAGCCCGATCAGGCGGAATATATCGGCGTCACGGTCGAAGGCCCCTTCAAGCCCGAGCATTACCGCTACTGACCGGATCACATCGCGATTTCGAAGGCCGCGCGGCAAGGCGCGGCCTTTTTACGTGCAACGCGGGCGATGATCGGTTTTCCTTGGGACAGGAGGAGAGCGATGACACCCGAAGACCTTGCCGCGCGATTCAAACCGCGGTTGGAAGCGGAGCTGGCAGAGCTGCGCACCGCCTCGCAGGAAACCGCGCAGACCCGCAAACCCGTCGAGCTGGACCAGCAAAGCGTCGGTCGGCTGTCGCGCATGGACGCGTTGCAGAATCAGGCGATGGCCAATGCGGTCGACGGTCGCCGCAAGCATCGGATCACAGCGATAGAGGCCGCGCTCCAGCGTATCGAAGAGGACGAATTCGGCTATTGCGACAGCTGCGGCGAGCCGATCCCCGAGAAGCGCCTCGAACTCGACCCGACCTTCACACAATGCGTTTCCTGTCGCGGCGGAGGCTGAGGCGCGACAGGTCCGGGATTTACACTTTGTAATTTCCCTATCTGGGCTTAACCTGCGCCTGCCTTCATTTCTGGGCAAAGCAACCTGATAGGTGGGACAGATGGGTAAAAGAGACGAGCTGATTGAGAAATACGCCGAGGATCTGAAATCCAAATGCGGCATGGCCCCTGACATGGAGCTTCTGACCAAGGTGACGATCGGCTGCGGCCCCTCGATCTACGATGCGGATGCATCGACCGTCGCGGCCACGGACAAGGGGGAGCTGGAAACCGTGAAGGACAACTTCCTCGTCAAGAAACTCGGCCTCTCCGACGGCCCCGAACTGATGGATGCGATCGACAGCGTGATCGAGACCTACGGCCGGTCCGAGCGCAACAAGTATCGCGCCGTGATCTATTACATGCTCACCAAGCATTTCGGCAAAGAGAGCGTGTACGCCTGATCGCGACAGCCTCGCGTAGAATGTGACGCCCCGCGGCCCGGCCTGTCCGGGCCGTTCGCTTTAGCAGATCAGCGCCTTGATCCCCGCGACATGCGCAGCCCGCGCACCCAGCGCATCGGCAGCGAGCGTCGCGACCGTTTCGTCCAGCGTCTCGCGCGGCACGATCCGGTCGATCAACCCCCAGCTCAAGGCCTCTTCGGCCTCGATCTTCTGCCCCGCCATCAGGATCATCTTGGCCCGCGCGGGCCCGACCAAAGCGACCATGCGCGCCGGGTCCGAGGGCTGCGGCAGGAAGCCGAGCTTCATCACCGGGTAGAAGAATTTCGCGCCCGGGACAGCGATGCGCAGATCGCAAGCGAGCGCCATGCCCATCGCGCCCCCGGCCAAAGTGCCGTTCAGCGCCGCGATCGTCAGGCAGGGCAGCGAAGCGATCGCGCCGGAAAGCCGCTCCCAAACCGGGTCGGTCGCGAGCGTTCCCGTCTTCGCCTCTGCCAGATCGGCCCCGGCGGAGAACACCTTGCCGGTCCCGGTCAGCACGAAAGCCCGCGCCTCCTCGCGCCCCGCACGCTCGGCCAGATCGGCGATCTCGCCCAACATCGCGCCGGTCAGCGAGTTGGCTTTTTCAGGCCGGTCGATGGTCACGCGCCACAGCCCGTTCTCGATCTCGTGGCGGATCATTCCCAGCCTCCTCACAACTCCCGTGAAACCCCTCTAGCAGCCCCGCGAAGGCTTGACCATCGGCCTGACCCAAAGGAGGATGGCCGCGACTTGGTTCTCAGTGGAAAGGTACCCTCTTATGGCATGGCTCAAAACCGTCGGTTCCGGCGCCGTCGTGGTTTCGCTGCTGTCCACCACGGCCTCTTTCGCGGATGTAACCGCGGAGCAGGTCTGGCAGGCGTGGCAATCCGAATACCAGACCTACGGCTACGAGGTGATGGTCGGCGGTCAGAACCGAGAGGGCGACACGCTCATCGTCTCCGACGTGAAGATGGTGCGCAATGTCGACAATATGAGCCTCACGCTCGACGTTCCCGAACTGAAGCTGCGCGACCGCGGCGACGGCACGGTGGAGACCATTTTCCCCGAGAAGATGACCGGTGACATGACCGGAAAGCCTGGCACCGACACCTCGGACGTCGCCATGAAGATGACGATGACCCAGACCGACAGCAAGATCATCGTTTCCGGGTCGCCGGGCGATCTGACCTACGATATCGACGCGCCGAAACTGACCGTGGATCTCGACCAGACCGTCTCCGCCGAGGGGCAGGATGTTCCGATCAAGATGTATCTTGCGCTGAAGGACACCAAGGGCAATTACCACGTCGTCGACGGCGATATGCATTCGGTCGACTCGAAGATGGCGATCGGCACGCTCGACCTTACCGCCTCCGGGGCCGATCCCGAGGGCAGCGGCACGTTCAACATGAACGGCCAGATGAACGATCTCTCCTACGAGGGGAGTTTCGCGATGCCCAAGGACGTCTCCTCCGAAAAGCTCGACGAAGCGCTCAATTCCGGTGCAAACCTCGATCTGTCGATGACCTATGCCAGCTCGAACTGGGCGACCACCGCCGACGGACCCAACGGCAAGGTCGATCAGAAGACCACCGACGAGGGCGGGAAATTCGACGTCACGATGTCGAAGGACGGTCTGTCCTTCGGCGGTCAGAGCAACAACGGCCACATCGAGATCGCCACGCCCGACCTGCCTTTCCCGATCACCGCGGATATCCAGTCGGCGGACATGACATTCGCGATGCCGGTCGCAAAAGCGGATACGGCGCAGGACTACAAGGCGAAGCTCGGCTTCAACGGCGTCTCGGTCTCCGACAACATCTGGGCGATGTTCGATCCTAACGGCGATCTGCCGCATGACCCGGCGACGCTGCAGGTGGATCTCTCGGGCAAGATGAAGCTCACCGAGGATCTGTTCAGCCCCGCCGCCGCCGCGATGGACTCGCCCCCGATGGAGGTCCAGACCGTCGACATCAACAACATCAAGCTGTCGATGGTCGGCGCCGATCTGAACGGCAAGGGCGCGCTGGAGCTGAAGAATGGCGGGCCGATGCCGATGCCCACGGGCAAGATCGACCTGACGCTGACCGGGGCGAACGCGCTGATGGACAAGCTGGTCTCGATGGGCCTCGTGCCGCAGGATCAGATCATGTTCGGGCGGATGATGCTGGGCCTCTACGCCAAGCCCACGGGCGACGACGCCTACGCGTCGCAGGTCGAGTTCAAGGATGGCGGGGAAATCCTCGTCAACGGCCAACGCGTCCAGTAAACACTGAAACCCACGGCGCGAAGCCGTCCGGATCTCCGGGCGGCTTCGCGTTTTTCTCACGAGGTGGAAATGACCAAGCCCTCCCTCTCCGATCTGACCCAATCGCTGCTCGAGGCCGCGAAGCGCGCAGGCGCCCCCGCCGCGGATGCCATTGCTGTCGATGGGCGCTCGGTTGCGATCGATGTCCGCGAAGGCCGTCTCGAACAGGCCGAGCGGTCCGAGGGCGTCGAGATGGGGCTGCGTGTCCTCCTCGGTGGCAAGCAAGCCTGCGTTTCCGCCTCCGATATTTCCGCGCGCACCTTCGAGGAAATGGCCCAGCGCGCGATTGCGATGGCCCGCGAAGCGCCGGAAGATCCGTTCATCGGCCTCGCCGATCCCTCTCAGCTGACCGACCGTCGCGATGCCGACGGAATGGAACTGGCCGATCCGAGCGCCGAACCCTCCGCCGAGGCACTGCAAAGCGACGCGCTCGAAGCCGAAGCAGCCGCGCTCGGTGTCGAAGGCGTCACGCAGGTTCAATCCGCCTCCGCCGCCTATTCCTATCGGCGTGTCCATGTCGCCGCCTCCAACGGTTTCGCGGGCGGCTACGACCGCAGTTCGCGCGTTGTCTCCGCCGTCGCGATTTCGGGCGAGGGGCTTGGGATGGAGCGCGACTGGGCCGCCGAGAGCCGTGTTTTCCAGTCCGACCTGCCAACTGCGCAGGAGATCGGGCGACTGGCCGGTGAACGCGCTGCCGCCCGCGCCAATCCGCGCCGCCCGAAAACCGGCGCCTATCCGGTGCTGATCGACGAGCGCGTCTCGGGCAGCCTGATCGGGCATCTGCTGTCCGCGGTGAACGGGCAGGCAATCTGCCGCGGGGCCTCGTGGCTGCGCGACGCTCTGGACGACCAAGTGCTGCCCGACGGCCTGTCGCTGATTGAGGAGCCGCATCGCAAACGGGTCTCCGGGTCGCGCCCCTTCGACGCGGAAGGGCTCGCTACCGCGCGCCGCGCCATCGTCGAGAACGGCGTGCTGAAAAGCTGGACGCTCGACCTCGCCTGCGCGCGCAAGCTGGGGCTGCAATCGACGGCAAATGCCAGCCGCGGCACCTCTTCGCCGCCCTCGCCCGGCATCGGTAACGTGACCCTGACCCAAGGCGACGAGACCCGCGAGGAACTGATGGCCGAAATGGGCACCGGACTTCTGGTAACCTCCTTCATCGGGGCGACGATCAACCCCAATACCGGTGATTACTCGCGCGGAGCATCGGGCTTCTGGGTCGAAAACGGCGAGCCGGTCTATCCCGTCAACGAGTGCACGATCGCGGGCAACCTGCGCGACATGCTCCGCAGCATCCGGCCCGCGAATGACGCGCGGATACATCTGAGCCATATCGTGCCCTCGCTTCTCCTCGAAGGGATGACGCTTGCCGGAGACTGATCTTCCCCTGCTCATCGAGACCGCCAAAGAGGCCGGTGCGCTCGCGCTCACATACTGGAAAAAAGCGCCCGAAGCCTGGGACAAAGGCGACGGGGCCGGTCCGGTGTCCGAGGCCGATCTAGCGGTGAACGCGCTGCTGGAAGAGCGGCTGCGCTGCGCCCGGCCCGATTACGGCTGGCTGTCCGAGGAAAGCACCGACGATCCGGCCCGTCTTAAGGCGCGCTCGACCTTCATCGTCGATCCGATCGACGGCACGCGCGCCTTCCTCGCCCATGATGGCGGCTTCGCACATGCGCTGGCCGTGGTGCGCGATGGCGCGGTCGTGGCGGGCGTGGTGCATCTGCCGGTGCACGATCTCACATATTCCGCATCGATCGACGGTCCGGCTTGCCTGAACGGGGAGCCGCTGCGGCCCGGTGCACAAGAAGTGCTGTCCGGCGCGACGGTTCTGACCTCGAAACTCTCCGACAATCCAAGCTTCTGGCGGCACGGTCAGCCGGATTATCAGCGCCATTTCCGCTCGTCACTGGCGTGGCGGCTGTGTCTGGTGGCCGAAGGGAGGTTCGACGCGACGATCTCGCTGCGTCCGGCGTGGGAGTGGGACATCGCCGCCGCGAGCCTGATCGCCCAACGCGCCGGGCTTCTGGCAACGGATCGCAATGGACGCGCGCTGCGGTTCAACCGCTCCCCGCCGCAATCGAGCGGGCTTGTCGTCGCCAACCCGGTCCTCCATGAGAAATTCATCGAGAATCTGGCGTTTTGGCCTGATTAGGGTCTACCAGCGCAGAACGCGCTTCCCGAGCAAAGCACCCACAAGCATCACGACGACGATCCCCGCGCCATACCACGTGACGTAGAAAAGCGGGCTGTCCTCGGTGCAGTGCAAGGCGTAGATCGCGGTACCCATTCCTCCGGCGGCGAGGCCCGCGAGCGCCCCGGCCCGCGCCGGGCGCGTCACCGCCCCTTTACGCAGGCTCACGAGAAGCGCGCCCAAGGCCGGGAAGGACAGCATCGGAACGGAGATCAGACAGGGCAGGATCGTCTCCCCCTTGAAATCCGCCATCCGCTGCCCGTCGGGCGTGGTCAGGTAGGCATAGACCAGAAGCGCGGCCCCGAGTGCCGGGAAGATCCAGAGCCACCCGGTCGACACCTTCGTCGTGGGCCGTCCCAAGCGCACTGCCATCGGCGTCACGAGCACGGCCAAGACCAGCGGCAGGTAAAATTTCGGGGCGATTTCCGGCGTCATAAGGGTCTGTTGCAGCGGAAACCGCAAACCATAGACCGAAATCACGAACAGCGCTGACAGGAAAAGCGCCGGCACAAGCCAGCGGCCCAGCACCTGTTTCGGGCGGGGTTCGTGCAACGTGTCCTGTTGCAATACGAATATCAGGTCTTCGGTCTTCATATCTCGATCAGCCTCTCGCGAAGCGCGGCCAGTTTTTTCAACGAACGATGCAGCATGACCCGCACCGCTCCCTCACTCATATCTAACGCATCGCCAGTTTCCGCGATGCTTTTCCCTTCGAGCCCGATGGCGCGCACCAGTTGCGCTGCGCGGGGCTCCAGATGGGTCAAAAACGTCTCTATATCGGCCTTTTCTGTAGGATCCGCCTCAGGCGCGGCGGGCAGCACCTCGGCGAAGTCCTCGACCGGAAGATGGATACGTCGCCCGCGTTTGCGAAAGGCGTCGACCACCTTGTGTCGGGCGATTGCGTAGCACCACGGCGCAGCAGGCTCGTCTTCGCGCCAAGTGTGACGCTTCAGATGGATGGCGAGCAAAACCTCCTGCACAACGTCCTCGCAATCAGCCTCTGACAACCCTCCGCCACGCGACCGCACCACCGAGCGAAGCACGGGGGTCACGGCTTGCAGGAACAAGCCATAGGCGCGCTTGTCGCCCGCATTCGCAGCCCGCAGGAGCTGCGACCAATCTGCCCGCCGATCATGCATCATCGCCGTCCCTTCGTTCGCGATCATGCCTTCGTTACAGCCGGAGCGAAAAACTTTTTTCGTTCACGCTGGCGTGAGCATCGTAACGACGCCGTGACCTCTCGCGAACGGTGATCAGGGCCGCAAGAGGCCCCAACCAATCAGGGAGACTACCATGAAGACCGAAACTACCCTTGGCTTTGCCGCTGCTCTGACATGCGCGATGGGGCTGGCCAGCGCCGCCCATGCCGAAGATCAGGCGATGGAGAAATGCTACGGCGTCGCGATGGCCGGGCAGAACGATTGCGCCGCCGGCCCCGGCACCACCTGCGCCGGCACCGCGACTATGGATTATCAGGGCAACGCCTGGAAACTCGTCCCGGCAGGCACCTGCACCTCGATCGAGACGCCGCACGGCATGGGCTCGCTCGAACCGAAAGAGATGTGACCCCAAGCGGGGCGTGCGGTCGGCGTACGCCCTGCTTTCTCATCAATGGAGGCTGCCATGACACTGCCACGCAAAGCGGGCCTCGGCTTCAAGCCAGAGCACTTTCCCGCCATATCAGAGACGAAACCGGACCTCGGGTTCTTCGAAATCCACGCGGAAAACTATATGGGCGCGGGCGGGATGCCGCATGCGATGCTGGAGCGGCTGCGCGCGGACTACGCGCTTTCGGTGCATGGCGTGGGCCTCTCGATCGGCGGGCCCGATCCGCTGGATCGCGACCACCTCGCGCGGCTCAAGGCGCTCTGCGACCGATACGACCCCGAGAGCTTCTCGGAACACCTCGCCTGGGCAAGCCATGGTGGCGTCTGGATGCACGATCTGCTGCCCCTGCCCTACACTGCGGAAACGCTGGCGCTGATCTGCGATCACGTCGATGAGGTGCAGGAGCATCTCGGCCGCCGGATGCTGCTCGAAAATCCGGCGACCTATGTACTCTTCGACAATTCCGAGATCCCCGAGACCGAGTTTCTGACCGAGATCAGCCAGCGGACCGGCTGCGGATTGCTGTTGGATGTGAACAATGTCTTCGTGTCCTGCGTGAACCACCGACAGGATCCTCGCGCCTATCTCGAGGCGTTCCCGCTGAACCGTGTCGGCGAGGTCCATCTGGCAGGTCATGAAGAGGAAGAGCTGCCCTCCGGGCCCCTGCTCATCGACAGCCACGGGCGCGAAGTCGCGGAGCCGGTTTGGTCACTTTACGCTGAAACAGTCTCTAAAACCGGACCGCTACCGAGCCTTATCGAGTGGGACAACGACGTGCCGGACTTCGCCACCTTGACGGCAGAGGCTAAGCGCGCGTCGATGATCCTGTCGGGTGACCACCATGCCCTCGCATCGTGACTTCGCCCGCGGTTTCCGCGAGGGCCTGGCCGGAGGGCCCGCGCCGCAAAACGCTACCGCCCAAGATCCAGCCGAGATCGAGCGCCGCTTCGACGTTTACCGCAACAACGTGGCGCATGGGCTGACACAGGCCCTCGCGCGGCATTTCCCGGCGATCGAGCGGCTTCTTGGCGCGGATTGCTTCAGGGGGCTCGCCCGGGCCTATATTGCCGAGCACCCGCCGCACACGCCCGTTCTGACCGAATGGGGCGGCGCGTTTCCGGCCTATCTGGCAGATGAACCTTCGCTGCAATCGCTAAGCTATCTGCCCGACGTCGCCTGCATCGAATGGGCGCGCAGCCGGGCCTATCACGCAGCCGATTCAGAGCCTATTGCGCGGGAACGCCTGCAAGAGACAGCCAAACGCGCGGGCACTCATCTGTGTCTCGATCTGCATCCGTCGGTGCAGGTTCTTCAGCTCCTGACGCCTGCGGGTTCGATCTGGGCCTCGCAACAACCAGGTGGCCCCGCTCCACCGCGGGCGACCGAATGGAGGCCGGAGACACTGCTGATTGCGCGGCGCGGGATCGCTCATGTAATCACGTCCGTCGTTCGTAGCTCGACCGGTCACTTCATCTCGACCCTGTGTGCAGGCGAAACCGTCGCCCGCGCACAAGACCGGGCGGGAGCGGATTTTGAACTCAACGCAGCGCTTCTGCTGCTGCTGGAGAATGCGCTGATCGTCGGCGCGGGCATCGAAAGAGAACACGACTTATGACCGATGCGATCGAGATGAAAACGTCAAAACAGGGTCTATTCAGGCTGTATCATCGATTTTCCGATCTAGCCCAGCGCCTACCGGAGGAGATTGTTCTGATCGGAGCGCGGCTTTTTCCAGCGATGGTGTTCTGGATGTCCGGTCGGACGAAGGTGGAAGGGTTCATGATCAAGGATTCCACCTTCACCCTCTTTCAATACGAATACGACCTGCCCCTCATTCCGCATCAATGGGCGGCGGTGCTCGCGACATTCTCGGAGCATTTCTTCCCACTTCTGCTGATCCTCGGCCTTGGCAGCCGACTTGCAGCGCTCGCGCTTCTGGCAATGACGCTGGTGATCCAGATCTTCGTCTATCCCAGCGCATGGGTGACGCATGGGCTTTGGGCAATCGCGCTTCTGACGGTTCTGATGAAGGGCCCCGGGCGGCTTTCTTTCGACAAGCTCCTTGGATTGGAACGCTGAGCCTTGCTCTCCCCGCCTGCACGATTATGTGTGAGCGCAAAGGAGAGCGGATGCGCGAGAGCGACGATATCGAAGCGGCCATGAACCATGCCGAAAGCGACGGTCGCGGCCACCAGCCCGATCCGGCGAATACGCGGTTGTTGCGCGATGCGCTCGCGCAGTTCGCGACCGGTGTGACCGTCGTCACCGCCTGCGCGCATGACGATGCGCCGGAGCCAGTCGGGATGACGGTGAACAGCTTCGCCTCGGTTTCGCTCGATCCGGCGCTGATCCTTTGGTCGGCTGCGCGCTCCTCGTTCAGGCATGCGCATTTCACTGCAACCGATGCCTTCGCGGTGCATGTGTTGCGCTACGATCAGGAAGCGCTGGCAAAGCGGTTCACGAAGCGCGGCGAGGGGTTCGAGGGGCTATCCTACAGGCTGAACGCGGCGGGTGTACCGCTGATCGACGACACGCTCGCCCGGTTCGAATGCATCACCGAGGCGCGCCACGACGGCGGCGATCACACGATCATCATCGGCCGCGTCACCCGCTTCGTTAAAGGCGCAGGGACTGATCCGCTGCTCTTTGCGGGCGGCCAGTTCGGGCGGTTCCTTCCCGATCAGCGTAGCTGAGCGATCTGCCGCGCAAGCTGCGTCACCGCCGCGCTGTTCGCTTTTGCGATGGCCTGCGGTTCCTGAGAGCCGACCGGCACCGTGAAATCGAACCGACGCACCGTTTCGCCGCTGCGCTCATAGCCGTTCGCCGAGACGAAATAGACGCCCGAGACATGCAGCAGACCATCGGCGCCCGGCAGCATCTGCTCGATCCGGACCTCGATCTTGCGCGTGGGCGGATCGGCGAGCGGCCACGGCTCGGAGATCACCGTCGCGCCGGAGAGAGACGAAATCTGCCGCGCCAGCGCCAGCGTCACTGACCGCGCCGGATCATCCGCCCAGAGGTTGTCCGGGTTCGAGCGCAGCGCCCCGTCCGGGGTCTGGAAGGCGATCTCCTGTCCGCCCGCGTAGTCCGGCAGCGACACCTCGCGCAGTTCGGCCCGGCCAAGCCGGTTCGGCAGCGCCTTTTCAGCGGTGGGCGGGTCGATCGGATAGCGTGCGATCTTCTCGGGATCGGAACAGGCCGCGAGGCCCAGGAGGCATAGCGGGATCAGGCTCAGAGCTTTCATCGTCATCTCCTGTTAGCGGCCCAGAATGAAGGACTGCGGATTTCGTTCGATCATACGCGCGAGCGAGCCGATGTTCGAGATCGCCCGACGCAGCTCACGTAGTGTGCTGAGGGTTTCGTTCGAGAAGTTGGATCCACGGCCATAGGTCGCGACGAGCGCCTGCGCCTGATCGACCAGCGATTGCAGCTTCTGCGTCAGTTCCGGCAGGCGGTCCGAAGCTTTCGACACCGAATTCGCCGCGTTCTGCGCCGCATCGAGGGTCTGGTTCAGCTTGTCGGCGGCATTGGCCTCCTTCAGCTGGTTCAAGATCGCCGCCGTCTGCGTCAGCGTATCGTTGAGCGATTGCGGCAGGTCCTGCGTGCCGGGCTTGTTCAGAAGCGCGTCGATACTGGCGAGGATCGTGTCGAGCTTGTCGCCCACGTCCTTGAGCGGCATATCCGCGATCGCAGAAGCCGCGCGATCCGCGGAAGCGAGCGTCTTGTCGAGACCCGAGATTTCTTCAAGCACCGACGAAGCAGCCTCTGTCACCCTGTCGAGCGCGGATACCGTCTTGTCTGCGGCATCCTTGTTGTTCAGATCGGTCGCGAAGGTCTTGAGCTGCTCCAGCAGGCCGGACAATTCGCGCGGCACCTTACGGGTGTCTTCGCTCTCGGCCACGGCGGAGATCGAGTCAAGTGTGCGGATGGCGGAGTTCATCACTTCCTCGATCGGCAGGCCTTCGATGCGCTTGAACACCCCTTTCGCCGATTTCGCCAGATCGTTCTCCGCCGCAGGCGCGGTCGGGATCGTCGGATAGGGATCGGCATCCAGATTCATCTCGGCATTCGGTAGATCCGGCACATCGGTCAATTCGATCACCATGGTGCCGCCCAGAAGGCCGGTATTCGCGATACGCGCCCGCAGGCCGTTCTGGATTTCGCCCTGCAGGAACTGGGTCACGGCCTCTTCGCCGGCGTCGCGCGACAGCCCGAGCCGGTCCGGCGACAGGGCGATCGTCAGCTGTTGCTGCGCGTAGCGCTGACCGGTGCTGTCCTTGCGGATCTTGATCGCGAGCGCGGTGACCTCGCCCGCCTCGACGCCACGGAACTGCACTTTCGAGCCGACTTCGAGCCCTTGCACAGGGTCGTCGAAGAGCAGCGTGTATTTTGGCGGATCGACCACATCGGACTGGAAGACAGAGTTTTCCGCAGTGTCCTTGCTGTCATAGAGCCGGAACGCTTGTTGATCTTCGACGATCCCGCCGCCGCTGGTGAAGGTGTCGAACTCCACCCCGCCCTGTACCAGCGTCGCAAGCGAGCGCACGTCGAGGCTGAGACCCGAGGTATCGAATTTCACGGAGAAGCCCGACGTGTCCCAGAACCGGGTCTGGGTGGTGAGCAGCTTGTTGTGCGGCGCTTCGATGAATGCGTCCACGATCACGCCGGAGCCGTCGTCGTCGAGCCGCAGGTTCTGCAGATGGCCCACGGTCAGCCCGTGATAGAGAACCGGCGCCCCATCTACGATCCCGCCCGCGTCCTTCGCACGCAACTCGATGATGGTGCCCTTGCTCGGATCGGGAGAGACCGGCGGCTTGTCCAGTCCCTGAAACAGGGTCTGCGAACCGTTGGGCTTGTTGTTCCAGAAGCCCTCGATATAGGTGCCCGACAGCACCGTCCCGAGGTTCTGAATACCTCGCGCCGACACTTCAGGGCGGACCAGCCAAAATTTCGCATCCTGATCGACGTAAGGTGCGACCTCGTTGTCGAGGCGCACGCCCAGCCGCACCTGCTCCAGATCGTGGGTGAACGAGACGCTCTCGACCTTGCCGACCTCGACCTCGCGGAACTTCAGAGGCGTGCCCACCTCGACCCCGGTCGCGTCCTTGAAATCGATATGGATCAGCTCCCCGCGATCCGAGACCGTCTTCCAGGCGACACCAAGCGTGATCAGCAATGCGATCAGCGGTACGATCCAGACCACGGAAAGCCGCGTCCAGATCGGGCGCGGGGCGTTGGAGGTTTCCAGTTCTGCCGGGCCGGTCTCGGGGGTGTCGTTCATGAACTCACTCTGTCAGGGCCGCGCCAGATCAGGCGCGGGTCGAAGCTTTGTGCGGATAGCATGGTGAATGCAACCGAGAGGGCGAAAGACGCGGCGGCAGGGCCGGGATGGATCGAGGCCACGAAGCCAAGCTGCACCAGCGCGGAGAGGATCGCCACAACGAAGACGTCGATCATCGACCATCGACCGATGAACTCCACCACCTCGTAGAGGTGCAGATGAGGATGACCACCCTTGCGGCGCTCGTTTCCGACCGCGATGGCGAGATAGGCGATGGCGATGAATTTCCCGATCGGGATCATCACAGAGGCCCCGAAGACGATCAGCGCCACGCCGTAATTGTGATGCCGCCATAGCTCGATCGCGCCGCCGACGATGGTGTTTTGCTGCTCGTGACCGAGCGTCGCCGTAACGAGCATCGGGTAGAGGTTGGCCGGGAGGTAGAAGATCAGCCCCGCGAACCACCATGCCCAGACCCGCTGCAGCCCGGTCTTGTCGACCTTGTGCAGCGTCGCGCCGCAGCGCTCGCAATGCGCATGATCCGGCGTCCAGACCCGACCGCAGCGGGTGCAGCCGATCAATCCGGCATCGGTGGCGGTCAGCACGTTCATTTTCGCTCGATCGCGTCCCATATCGTCCATTTGCTGACAAAGGAGTTCTTGAGCGCGATCACGATGATGAGCACGCAGAAGGCCCAGAAGGCGGGCCCGAGCGACACCTTGGCGAGACCCCCGAGTTTCACCAGCGCCACCGCTGTCCCGATGATGAAGATCTCCGCCATCGCCCAGGGCTGACTCTCTTCGGCGAGGCGAAACATGGTCGCGGCGTGTTTCCATGCGGGCTTGCCATTGGCGAGCGGCCAGAGCGTGTAGATCAGCGCGACGAAGCGGAAGATCGGCAGCGCCACGATCATCGACAGCACGAAGAAAGCCAGAGGCGCGATCCAGCCGTCGGAAAACGCCATCGCGACGCCGAAGATCGAGCTCTCGTGACTCAACCCGCGGGTGGAGATTTCGAGGAAGGGGAAGAAGATCGCCCCGATCATCAGGATCATCCCGGTGAAGGAGAATGCGACGACGTGCAGAAAGGACCTCTCGCGCGGCGAGATCAAAACGGTTCCGCAGCGCGCACAGGTCGCCCGCTTGCCATCGGGCAGATGCGTGGCGCGGTACAGCGCGTCGCATTGCGGACAGGCAATCAGATCGGCCGGGTCAACGTTCATTGTGTTCGGGTCCCCATCCATCCGCCAAATCTAGCGACTGCCAGCGCCACGACAAGGGAAGACGCCGATAGCGCACTTTTTATCCATCAATCACCTGTTAACACGCGACCACTATAGCGGACGCGGGTGAAAAGAGGTGGTGGAATGAGCAACCGCGAAAACGCCGCGCCAATTATCATCAAGCGCAAGAAGGTCACCGGCGGCGACGGACATCATGGCGGGGCTTGGAAAGTCGCCTACGCTGATTTCGTCACTGCGATGATGGCGTTTTTCATGCTGATGTGGTTGCTGAACGCGACGACCGAGAAACAACGCAAGGGCATCGCGGATTACTTCAATCCGACGATCCCGATCAACCGGATCTCTGGTGGCGGCGAAGGGGCTTTCGGCGGCGATTCCGTCTTCTCCGAGGATCAGATCGCGCAGACCGGTACCGGCGCCATCTCGCAGCGCCCGACCGAAGAGCGTCAGGCCCGCGGCGAGAAATCCGCCGAGGACAAGCAGAACAGCGACAAGGCCGCTTTCAAGGAGGTGGCCCGGGCCATCGAACAGGCGCTGATGGGCGTCGGCGGAGAGTCGATGGTCAGCGAGCAGCTCGCCCGCCACATCGTGACCCGGGTGACCGACGAAGGGCTGATCATCGAGATTTCCGATCTACCCGACGCGCCGCTGTTCGTCGGCGACACGGCCAAGCCGCAGCCGGTGCTCACCGATCTGGCGAAGATCCTTACGCGCGTCTTCTCGATTGTCGCGAATAACGTGGCGATAAACGGCTACACGAAATCCTATCCGAAAATGTTGGCCAAGGACCCGGTCTGGGAGCTTTCGGCCGCGCGTGCGCAAGCGATGCGTGAATTGCTGAACGGGGCCGGGTTCCCTCCCGAGCGCATGCAACGCGTAAGCGGCTTCGCCGATCGCAAACCGAAGGTCACGCGCGCGATGGATCTGCGCAACAACCGTCTCGAAGTGATCGTTCTGCGCAATGGCCGGTAAGGCGCCCTTAGCGAAGAGGAAACCACAGAGGTAAAAGGACGGACTCGTTAGGGCGATCTTAAATACCCGCGCGCAAAGGTAAGGGGAATTTCGGACTTAGCAGCAGAAAGGCGCATCCATGTCCATTTCTTCCTCGCTCAATGCGGGCGTGGCCGGCTTGGCCGCGAATGCCACCCGCCTTGCAACGATCTCGGACAATATCGCCAATTCGGGCACCTACGGCTACAAGCGCGCCGTCACCGAATTCGAGAGTATCGTCATCAATCAGGCCGCGAAGACCGGCTCCTATTCCGCCGGTGGCGTCCGCGCAGCCACGAGCCGCTTGATCGAGGAGCGTGGCTCGCTCGTCTCGACATCGAACGCGCTCGATATAGCAGTGTCGGGCCGCGGCATGCTCCCCGTGATGACTGCGGTCGCGCTCGACAATTCGACGGGAGACGAGCCGCTGAAGATGACGACGACCGGCGCCTTCCGCAGCGATGTGAACGGGACGTTGATGACGGAATCAGGGCTCGTTCTCCTCGGTTGGCCCGCCAGCGCGGACGGGACGATCCCGACCTTCGCGCGCGACACGATGTCGGGCCTGGAACCCGTCGTGATCAATGCCAACCAGACCGCCGGCGACCCGACCACGACACTCAATCTCGGCGTCAACCTTCCCGCCACCGACACGGAGGCCGGGGCGAGCGGCGATACGCTGCCGCTCTCGGTCGAATATTTCGGCAATCTCGGAACCTCCGAAACGCTCGATATCACCTTCCATCCGACGGTCCCCGCAACTGGCTCCTCCAACGAATGGGCGATGGTCATTCGGGACAGCGCGACGGTCGATGATCCCGGCACCGCCGGAATCGATGAAAGCGTCATCGGGCGCTACGTGCTGACCTTCGACGACAGCCGCAGCAGCGGCGGCACCCTCGCCTCCGTCAATGTCATCGATGGTGGCTCCTACGATTCCGCAACCGGCACGCTCGATCTCACCGTGGCAGGCGGACCGCTCAGCGTCACGATCGGCAAGATCGGTGATACCAACGGGCTGACCCAGCTATCCGACAGCTTCTCGCCCACATCGATCACGAAGGATGGCTCGCCAGTCGGTAATCTCACTGCGGTCGAGATCGACAAGGACGGCTATATCAAGGCGACCTATGACACCGGCTTCATCCGCACCGTCTACCAGATTCCGCTTGTCGACGTGCCCAATCAGAACGGCTTGATCGCGCTCGACAACCAGACGTTCGAAGTGTCGTCGAAGTCGGGCTCCTTCTTTCTCTGGAATGCTGGCGACGGTCCCACAGGCTCGATCGAGGGATACGCCCGCGAAGGATCGACAGTCGACGTCGCAGAGGAGTTAACCAATCTGATCCAGACGCAGCGCGCCTATTCCTCCAACGCCAAGGTGATCCAGACGGTCGACGAAATGCTGCAGGAAACCACCAATATCAAACGCTGATCCTGATCGGACCGGCTAAAGGAGGTCAAAATGGGAATCTCGCAAACGCTGTCCAATGCCTTGTCGGGGCTCACCGCGGCTTCGCGTATGGTAGAGGTCGTCGCCTCCAACACCGCGAATGCGCTTACCGAAGGTTACGCGAGGCGCGAGGTTTCACTTGGCGCCCAGATGGTCGGTCGGCAAGGCGCCGGAGTCCGCGTTCTGAGCGTGGATCGTATCGTCAACGAGACTCTTCGAAGTGATCTTCGCCTCTCCGACGCCGCAACACAAAACGCGTCGCTCCGCTACGATTTCCTGTCGACCTTCGAAGCCCGTATCGGCACACCAGAGGACGCGAGTTCCCTGTCGTCCAAATTTGCGCAGTTTGAAGCTTCGCTCGTTGAAGCTGGCAGCCGCCCAGAAAGCGAAGCCCGCCTAGCCACTGTGCTGGACTCCGCCCGGGCCGTCACGGATCACTTGAATGCGCTTTCGGCACATCTGCAGGACAGCCGAATGACTGCAGACCGGCAAATCGCGGCACAGGTCGACACCCTGAATACCGCCCTCTCGCAGGTAGACGAACTCAACGCTACGATACTGGCTGGAAAGGCAGCGGGCCACGACACGAATGCGATCAAGGATCAACGCCAAACATTGGTCGACCAGATCTCCAGCATCGTCCCCATCCGGCAAGCCACCCGCGAAAACGACCAAATCGCACTCTTTACCACGGGCGGCGCCGTTCTTCTCGAAGGGAACCCCGTAGAAATCGGTTTCATATCAACCGGCATTATCACACCGGATATGACCTACGTCGGAGGCACCCTCTCCGGCTTGACCCTCAACGGAAACGCCGTCTCAATCGACGAGGACGGCTTCCTCGGCGGCGGATCACTGGGTGCTCTCTTCACGATCCGTGATACGCTCGCCCCAGACCAGCAAATCCAGATAGATGCACTCTCTCGCGACCTCATTGAGAGGGTCAGCGATCCGGCGATCGACCCGACACTCAGCGGCGGCACAGCAGGGCTTTTCACCGATGATGGAGGCCCGCTCGATCCGCTCGATGAAACCGGCCTCGCCGGCCGGATCGCTATCAACCCGCTTGCGGACCCTGAACAAGGCGGCGCGCTCTCCCTGCTGCGCGACGGGCTCGGTGCCGCCTCCCCCGGCCCTGTGAGCAACGCGGAAAATCTTTTTGCCCTCGCCTCCGCCTTCACGACCCCATCCGCGCCCAGCTCTGGCAATTTCGGTTCCTCGCGTCATTCGAGCGCGGAACTTTTCGCGAGCTTTCTCTCCCAAGTGACGAGCGACCGACAACGCAGTGAAGCGACACAAACCTACGCAAAAACCCGCTACGATACATTGAAAGAACAGGCGCTCGCGGATGGTGTCGATACAGATCACGAAATGCAGAAACTTCTGCAAATTGAAGAACTTTATAGCGCCAACGCGCGGGTCATCCAAACCGCGGACGCGCTGATCAAACAGCTTCTGGAGATTTGAGATGAATTATCTCTCGTTCGGAGACATGGCGCTGAATTTCCAGATGCGACGCCACAGCGCCGCGCTCGATACGAGACTGGCAAGCCTTACCCGAGAAGTGACGTCAGGCGTAAAATCCGACCTCGGCACCGCCGTTGCGGGCGATTTCAGCGCGCTCACTGCGATCAATCGAAGCCTCAGACTGTTCGATGCATTCGCTCTCGCTACCAGCGAGGCGCGCCAATACACCGAAGCGATGCAAAGCAGCCTCGAGCGTGTTGCCAACCTCGACGATGGCGTCAGCATGGCACTCATGTCCGCGGCGACAACCTCCAGCAAGACAATGATCGACACAACCGTAGCGTCTGCTGCCGAAAAGTTTGACGCCTTGATCGCAACTCTCAACACGAATTCAGTCGGGCGATACATATTCGCGGGCGAAAGCGGCGACACGCCTCCGCTACCCGGTTCAGAAACGATTCTCGCCTCTCTTTCCACGGAGATCGCGGGAGCGACCAGTGCGACGGACGTGCTCATGACGCTCGATGTTTGGTTCGACGATCCCGCCGGATTTAGCGCAACCTTCTATCAAGGCGGCGAAGCGCGAGGTAAATTTCACATCGCAGAAAGCGAGACCGCGGCAATCGACGTCACCGCGGACGATCCACGCATCAAAGATACGATCAAAGGCTACGCCATAGGCGCGCTTCTGGACCGCGGGTTGTTTGACGGAGATCTAGTCCAGCGAAGTGCGCTCGCAAAGGGGGCAGGCGAGAGAATTCATTCGGGATCTCTCTCAACTGTCGAACTGGCAGCGAAAGTCGGCTCTGTCGAAGGCAAGATCGCCTCGGCCGCTACGCGAAACGATGCCGAACGCGCCAGTCTCGAAATCGCACGAACGACACTCATCGGGGCCGACCCCTACGAGTCCGCGACCGCGCTCGAAGCGGTACGGTCTCAGATCGAGACGCTCTACCTACTGACCAGCCGGCTCTCTAACCTCTCGATGACGGACTACATGTGATGTGGCGCTATTTTCTTATTGCGCTTTTGATCATTCCGCAGCTCGTCCTAAGCGCACCGATCCGGATCAAGGATCTCGTCGAGTTCGATGGCGTGCGCGGAAATGACCTCGTCGGCTATGGGCTCGTCGTTGGGCTGAACGGAACGGGCGATGGGTTGCGCAACGCTCCCTTTACCGAAGAAATCATGTCAAACATGCTCGAACGACTGGGCGTTAACGTTACCGGGGAGCAGCTTCGGCCGAAAAACGTCGCTGCCGTCATGATCACGGCGAGCCTGCCGCCCTTCGCCCGCGCAGGAAATAAAATCGACATCACGGTCTCAGCAATTGGCGATGCGAAGAGTCTCCTCGGCGGCACCCTCGTCATGACCCCCCTGAAGGCGGCGGATGGAGAGATTTACGCGGTGGCGCAGGGCGCCATCATTGCCGGCGGAGCGGTAGCACAAGGAAACGGCGCTTCGGTGACTCAAGGGGTGCCGACCGCGGGAAATATTCCTTCCGGCGCGCGCGTCGAACGTGAAATCGCGTTTGAGATAAATGATCTGGAGACGGTGCGCCTCGCGCTACGCACGCCAGACTTCACCACCGCAGCCCGGATAGAAAACGCGATCAACCGCGAATACGGCCGGCGCGTCGCGGAAATGCTCGATGGCGGCACGGTCGCATTGCACATCCGCGAGACGCGCGCGCGCTCGGTCGCACATGCAATCGGGCGAGTGGAGAATCTCAGCGTCGAACCGGAGCAGCGCGCTCGGGTGGTAGTCGACCAGCGTTCGGGCACGATCGTCATGGGCCGCGACGTGCGGATATCGCGGGTCGCCGTCAGCCAGGGGAACCTGACCCTCAAAGTGGAAGAAAGTCCCCTCGTGGTGCAGCCCAATCCATTTTCACAAGGTGATACGGTCGTGGTGCCCAGATCGCAGGCAACGCTGACGCAAGAGCCCGGCATTCGTATGGCTGAGGTCGCGCAGGGCAGCTCGCTATCGGAAGTGGTGGCGGGACTGAACGCGCTCGGCGTCAGTCCGCGCGATATGATCGACATCCTCAAAAGCATCAATGCCGCGGGGGCATTGCATGCTGAGTTTGTGGTAAATTGATCGAAAGACACTCGAAAAACGAGGCGGAAACAAGCGAGGCGGAACCTTGCGGTTCCGCCTTTGCGCCTGAACTTTCAAGAAGTGGTGCCGGTGATAGGACTCGAACCTACGACCCCATCATTACGAATGACGTGCTCTACCAGCTGAGCTACACCGGCACTCTGGCGGGCGATTACCATGCTCTTTCGGGGATGTGTAGCCCTAAAATGATCAAGCTGTCGCAGTTCGGCTTTGTGCCTCCTTCGATGCGCCTGCAGCGTCGCCCTCATCCTTCGGCGGGTCGACGATTTCAGCGTCCTGAATGGCAGCGTCCTCCGACTGATCCTCCTCCTTCGACGCGGGCTCCGCAGCCGGTTTGCCGACGATCAAGGGCAGCATCTCCGCCCCATGCGGCAGCGGCGATTGCGCCTGTTGGGGCTCGCGCCAGCTGAGCGTGTCGAAACCGTTGCAGTTATCACAGATCGGTGTCCATTCGGATTGGATGTTCTGACACTTGTCGCAACACCATTGCGGACCGCGCGGCGCGGTCAGGGCGCGGGCCAACCAGCCGCGCACGACGACATCTTCCGCCCCTTCGCCACGCTCGACCGCGGCCATGATCGTCAGCGACCGCGCCGTCGGATGCGTCTCGACGAGATCGCCCAGCGCCCGGCGCGCCGCCGGGAAGTCCTCGGCCGCGATGTTCAGTTCGGCTTTCAGAAGCCGCGTTTCCTCATGGTCGGGACGACTCGAAAGCAACTTCGAGAATCGCTTCAACCGTGCATCGGGCGACTCGTCCGGGGCGATCTCGGCGAAGGCGGTGGCAAGATCTGGATGCGGCTGAACTTCCCAGGCCTTGCGCAGGATCCGCTCCGCCGCGCCCTTCTTGCCCTTGTCGATATAGGCGCGCGCCGCCATCACCACGGCCGGCACCAGATCGGGCGACGCCTTGGCGGCCGAAATCGCGGCCTCACGCGCCTCGACGCTCGCTCCTTCTTCCCAAACACCCTTCGCCTCTTGCAGCGCGAGCACCGCGTCGCGGCGTTTATGCACATCACGTGGCAATTCGCCCTGACGCATCTTCGCCTGAAGGATCTCGCGCGCACCTTTCCAGTCGCCCGTTTCGGTCTGCAGGCTCAGAAGCGTATCCTGAACCTCGCGATGGCGCGGTTTGATCGCATAGGCTTTCTGCGCGAGCTTCAGCGCGGTTTCGGTGTCACCCGCTTCGAGCTTCTGCCGCAGCAGCCCCCTAATCCCGACGAACCGCGTGCGATCATCCGCCAGAAGCCGCTTGTAGACTTCGGTCGCTTTCTTCGAGTCGCCCGAGGCTTCGGCAGCCTGCGCGGTGAGAAGGTTGGTCAGCTCCGGGCGTTGCAGATAGCGTTCGGCCTTCGCCGCTTTCGACATCGCGAGCTTGCCCTCGCCGGACGCCGCCGCGAGCAACCCTTCGGACAGCGCCTGATAGCCTTTGCGTTCGCGATGGCGGTCGAAGTAGCGGGTGATCGCGGTTTCGTCGCCCGCCAGGAAGCGCAAGAACGCCACCACCAGACCGACGATACGGATCACGATCCAGATCGCGATGAACAGGACAATCGCCGCGATCACCGCCTGAAGCGGGCCGAGGGTGAATTCCATGCCGAGCGTGGTGATCCGCAGACCGCCCGTCATCTCGGCGAGATGCGCGAGGCCCAGCGTCGCGGCGGCGACGACAATCAGAAACAGCGCGATTTTGATGAATGACCAGATCATGTCTGTCTCCTTATTGCGTCGCGCCAAGCTGGTTGGCCGCGTCGATCGCCGCCATCCGCGTTTTCGCCCGGTTCACCCATTCGGACATCGCCTCCTGCGCCGGGTCGGGCAGCTTCGCGATCTCGTCGAGCGCATCGGAGAGCGCGCCGCGATCGACATCGGCCTGCGCCCGCGACAGCACCGCATCCGCCCCGTCGCCCTCTTTAGGCGCGACCGACCGGGCCCCGGTCTGCGCCAGAAGGAAGGCGCCAACTCGATCGCTGATCGAGCCACCCGTTTCGGTCCGGCGCGCCGCCTGAAGCGCGGCTCGCGCGGCATCCGGGAAACTCGATTGCAACGACTGAAGGCTCGGAATGTCGCCGTTGAGCGCCGCCGGAATGTCGACACCCGCGTCGCGCAGATCGGCCAGCGGCGCGTCGAGCGACGTTCCCGCATCGAGCGCCGCTTTCACGCGCGCCGCCGCGGCCTGCGTCATCGCGGCCTTGGCCGCCGCCTCGCTTTGCGATTTCAGGCTCTGGGCCTGCGCTTCGGCCTCTTTGATCCGGGCCTCGGCGGCTTTCGCTGCCGCCTCGATTTCGGCCTGAGCCGCGCTGCCGCCATTGTCGCTTTGCAGGGACGCGATCTGCGATTTCAAGTCCTCGAGCGCCGATTTATTCGTCCGGATATCCGCGTTGACCTGATCGAGCGCGCTCTGCACACCGGACAGATCCGGCGCCGGCGGTTGCGACGATTTCAGGGTCGCGAGCTCTTCCGAGAGCTGGCTGATCTGTTTCGATTGATCGTCTAGCTGACTTTGAATGGCGGCCCCATCGACCGGGGCCGGCGCGTTCGGAAGCCATCCCGAAAGCTGCGGCGGCAGGTTCGGGATCGCCCAGATCGCGACGCCGGCCCCAATCACGGCAGCAATCACGCCTCCGAGGAAAGCAGAGCCGAACCCGCCCCGCTTTTCGATCACAGGCTGAGACGACGCACCGGACGTTGCCGTATCGCTTTTCGGCGAGGTCTTGTCGGCGTTCGAGCTGCTCGTCGAGCTCGTCGCAGTCGCCGGCTTCGTGGTCTGCGACTTATTCTCCGAGCCGCTCGCTGTCTCGCTTTTCTTCGGCTCGATCTCCGCCTTGGCGCTGCTCGTAGCCGGAGTCGAAGTCGTCTCAGCCTTCGCAGGTGTAGAGCTGGACTTCGACGCCGCATCCGATTTTGCGGGGGTGTCGGATTTGGTCGCTGGCGCTGAGGTCGGAGTGGAGGTCGACTTGGCGGCCTCATTCGCGGTCTTGGAGGTATCCGTTTTGGACGAAGACGTAGAGGTGGAGGACGGCTTCGCCGACGAGCTCGATTTCGCAGCAGTGTCCGTTTTACTGGCGACAGCCGTACTCGGCTTATCTTTCGCCTCGGGCGACGCCGCCGCCTTGGTGTCCTTCGACGAGGTTTGAGAAGTGGCGGCGTCGGTTTTGGCCTCGGACTCGGCGGTCGATTTCGCGTCTTCCGGCTTACTCGTCTCGGAAGATTTTCCGGTTGTCCGTTTCGCCATCGTCTAAGCCCTCCGCTGCCGCACCAAATTGCGCGTTCATATCAACTTAGAAGTCCGCCCGCGCCTGCTCAACCCGCCTTTTGCCTTTGCAGCAAGACGGCAAGCGCATCGAGCATCCCTTGCGCGTCAGGATGCCGAGCGACTTCCAGATGGCACAAGCTAGCGCTTTTGAGGCGAGACGCCACTGCCTCGCTCATGGCTGCGACAAAGAGCGGCGGGTGCGGCGCCTGCGGCAGCGCATCAAGGAAGCGGTCCGCCGCATTCGGCGAGAAAATCGGTGCCAAAACAGGGCGCGATGCGCGCAGAACCGCCTTCGCCTCGTCGCTCAACGGACGCGGAAGCTGGCGGTAGAGGATCATCGATTCAGTCTCTATTCCGGCGGAATTCAGCCGTTCCTCAAGGTCGTAGGCAATCTGCTCCCCTCTCAGAAAGAGCAGTTTTCCGCCGAGTTGCTGCCGGGCGATCAATTCGCTCAGAGCCTCGGCATCGCCCGGCCCGGCGATCGCGTCGAACCCGGCCTCGCGCGCTGCTTGTGCCGTGCGCAGCCCCACGCAATAGGCTTGACGGCCTCTTCCCTGCGCCATCCGATGAAACGCGGCCACCGCATGTTGCGATGTGAAGATCGCTGTCTGGAACTCGGGGATCGGCGTGTCCAGCAACTCGATCTCGGTCAGTGGCGAGATTACAGCCGGCCAATCGGTGCCAAACCTGTCGCGAAAGGCCCGAACGAATCCCTCTGCCGCAACAGCGGGTCGCGTAACGAGGAGAATCGGTCTCTCAGACTGGCTGTCCATGCACCGCCCCGGGATTGTGCGAACGCTTCCCCGGTGTTACCTGCGTTGGATAACCCACGCAACAGGCACCCGGATGACCGACACGCTGACCTTTCTCGGGCTTGAATCGAGCTGCGACGATACGGCGGCGGCGATCGTGCGCCTCACGAATGGCAAGCCGGAAATCCTCTCGAGCGTCGTCGCCGGGCAGACCGATCTGCATGCGGCCTTCGGTGGCGTGGTCCCCGAAATCGCCGCGCGCGCCCATGCGGAGAAGCTCGATCTCTGCGTCGAAGAGGCGCTGGAGCAAGCCGGGCTTGGGCTCGGCGCATTGGATGGCATCGCCGTGACGGCGGGTCCGGGGCTGATCGGCGGGGTGATGTCGGGTGTAATGTGCGCCAAGGGGCTCGCAGTTGGGGCAGGTCTGCCGTTGGTTGGCGTCAACCATTTGGCGGGCCATGCGCTAACCCCGCGCCTGACCGACGGGTTGGAGTTTCCCTATCTGATGCTGCTCGTCTCCGGCGGGCACTGCCAGTTCCTGATCGCGAAGGGGCCGGAAGATTTTTCGCGGCTCGGCGGCACGATCGACGACGCGCCAGGCGAGGCCTTCGACAAGGCAGCGAAACTGATGGCACTGCCCCAACCCGGCGGCCCCTCCGTCGAGGCCGAGGCGCGCAAGGGCGATCCCAAGGCTTTCGCCTTCCCGCGGCCCCTTCTGGATCGGCCCGGCTGCGATATGTCCTTCTCCGGGCTGAAGACGGCACTGCTGCGCGCCCGCGATCAGGTGGTCGCGGAGCATGGCGGGCTGCCGCGCCAGATCCGCGCCGATCTTTGCGCCGGTTTTCAGCAGGCAATCGCGGATGTTCTCGTCGAGAAATCGCGTCGTGCCTTGGCGGAATATCTAAAGCTTTCGCCCGCCAATCCCGGTTTCGCGGTCGCAGGTGGCGTCGCGGCAAATCAGGCCATTCGGGCCGGATTAGAGACTGTTTCACAAGGAATGGGCGCCGAATTCGTGGCCCCTCCTTTAAAGCTTTGCACCGATAACGCGGCGATGATCGCGTGGGCCGGGATCGAACGGTTCCGCAGCGGCGCGCAGGACGGGATGGATCTGGTCGCCCGCCCGCGCTGGCCGCTGGACCGGAGCGCCGCGCCGCTTCTCGGATCGGGAAAGAAGGGGGCGAAGGCATGACGATTTCGGTCTTGGGCGCGGGCGCTTTTGGCACCGCGATGGCGGTGAGCCTCTCTCAAAACGGACCGGTGACCCTCTGGGCGCGCGATGCCGAGCAGGTTCG
This sequence comes from Thioclava sp. F34-6, assembly GCF_002213235.1. Classification (NCBI taxonomy): domain Bacteria; kingdom Pseudomonadati; phylum Pseudomonadota; class Alphaproteobacteria; order Rhodobacterales; family Paracoccaceae; genus Thioclava; species Thioclava sp. F34-6. Next base: position 332,145 of record NZ_NBOA01000004.1, on the reverse strand, counting down.
GACCATGCAGGCAAGCCGGGAGAACTCGCGCCGCCTTCCGGGTGTGAAGCTGCCCGAAGACATCATTGTTTCGGCAGACATCGAGGACGCGCTCGCCGCCGAGACGCTGCTTCTCGCGATGCCAATGCAGAAGATGGCCGGCTTTCTCGATGCCCATTCCGAGACGCTCGCGGGCAAAACCCTGGTCTCCTGCTCCAAAGGAATCGACCTCTCCACCGGCCAAGGGCCGACGGCCCTGATCCGCGCCAAGGTGCCCGGCGCCCGCGCCGCCGTGCTGACGGGGCCGAGTTTCGCAGCCGATATCGCGCGCGGTCTGCCGACCGCCCTGACGCTTGCCTGCGCCGATCATTCCGAGGAATTGCAGGCCGAGCTGTCGACGCCGACGCTGCGGCTTTATCGAACGACCGATACGACCGGGGCGGAACTCGGCGGTGCGCTGAAGAACGTCTACGCGATCGCCGCGGGCACCGTGATCGGCGCGGGGCTCGGGGACTCCGCGCGCGCCGCGCTGATGACCCGCGGCTTCGCCGAAATGTTGCGGATCGCGACGGAACTGGGTGCGCGGGCCGAGACGCTGTCGGGTCTGTCGGGCTTCGGCGATCTGGTGTTGACCTGCACCTCGACGCAATCGCGCAATTTCCGGTTGGGCTGCTCGATCGGGTCCGGCGAAGGCTTCGATCCATCGATCACCGTCGAGGGCGTCGCGACCGCCGGGGCCCTGAACAAGCTGGCGCATCGGCGCGGGCTGGAAATTCCCGTCGCCGCGATGGTTCTTGCGCTTACCGAACGAACAATCAGCGTGGATGAGGCGATGCAGGCTCTGCTCGCCCGCCCCTTGAAGGAGGAATGAGATGTATTTTGCCGTGATCTGCCGCGACAAACCCGGCGCCCTGCAAACCCGGATGGACAATCGCGAGGCGCATCTCGCCTATATCGAAGAGACCGGCGCAGTCGTCATGGCGGGCCCGTTTATCGAGAATGAACAGATGGTGGGTTCACTCGTGATCCTCGAAGTCGACAGCCTCAAAGCCGCGCAGGATTGGGCGGCGAACGATCCCTATGCCAAGGCGGGACTGTTCGAGGATGTGCAGGTCAAGGCGTGGAAAAAGGTGATCGGCTGATGCGGTACTGGCTGTTCAAATCGGAACCCAACAAGTTTTCCTGGGACGATCTGGTCGCCAAGGGCGATGCGGGCGAGGAATGGGACGGCATCCGCAACTATCTCGCGCGCAACAACATGCGCGAGATGAAGATCGGCGATCGCGGCCTGTTCTATCATTCGAATATCGGCAAGGAGGTCGTCGGCATCTGCGAAGTCGTCGCCGAGAGCCATCCGGATTCGACGACCGACGATCCGCGCTGGGATTGCGTGGATCTCAAGGCGGTGCGGCCGTTCACCAAGCCTGTCACGCTGGCCGATGTGAAAGGCGAGCCGCGCCTGTCGGAGATGTCGCTCGTCACCTCGATGCGGTTGTCAGTTCAGCCCGTCACCGAAGAAGAATGGAAGATCGTCTGCGACATGGGCGAGACCGATCCGAACTGAGCAGGAAAAACTGGAGGGTTCCGGCACCTCGGCCAGAACCCTCCGTCACCCCGCGCGCACCCCTGCGCACCACGTGAAACAAAATCTCGGGTCTGGCCGTCCTAGCCTCTCTGATCTCCGTATATCCAAAGAAATGCTCGTGCAAATGGCATCTGCGGACAATACTCTTAAAATTCATGGCGTTAATGCAGAATTCACGCGGGAGTCAGGCAGTTGCCAAGGGACGCCGCCGCGCTAATCTAAGCCCATGCAACCGGTCATTCTCGTCGCACATGGATCCCCGTCAGAGCCTGAAACTCAGGAAAAGGCCCTGCTGTCCTTGGCCGAAAAGGTTGCAGCAGAAAGCTCCGGGCGCTCCATAGATGCGGCGACGCTCGCGACTCCGGGGTCTTTGGAAGCCGCCTTGGCGCGGCACGAAAACCCTTTGATTTATCCCTATTTCATGGCCCAGGGATGGTTCACAAAGACCGAACTTCCGCGACGGCTGGCGGCTGCGGGATCTGATGCGCGCCAGCTCGATCCGTTCGGCGTCGATCCGGCGCTGCCCGATCTGCTGACCAAGGTCATTTTCGAGGCGCGTGAATCAGAAAATGTCCCGACCGACTCGCCGGTGATTCTCGTGGCGCACGGGTCGAAAATCTCGCGGAAATCGCGCAATTCGGTTTACGACATGGCGGAAACTCTGGTCCGGAATCCGCTCATGCCGGAGATTCATGTGGCCCTGATCGAGGAGCCGCCCTACCTTGAAGACGTGGCCCGGGCACACCCGGATGGCGTGTGTTTGCCGTTCTTCGCGCTGCGGGCAGGACATGTGACAGGCGATATTCCTCAGGCGTTGCAGGCGGCTAGCTACCGGGGGAGCCTTTTGCCCGAAATCGGGGCGCATCGTGAGGTTCCCGTCCTGATTGCACAGGCGATTTCGCGAGGCTGATCACGATCCTTCACGGACTCGTAGATTGTCACATAGCTGTTACATAATGTTTGCATAAGCGTCACCGAAGACGCCTAGGACCGCGCTGAGGCCACACGACGGCCCAAATTTCAGAACACTGGGAGTGATCTATGAAATCGTTCAACCTCGCCGCTTCCGCGATCGCGATCGTCGCCGTTTCGGGCACCGCCGCCATCGCGCGTGACAACATCCAGGTCGCCGGTTCCTCGACCGTGCTGCCCTACGCCTCCATCGTCGCCGAAGCTTTCGGCGAAAACTTCGATTACCCGACCCCGGTCGTGGAATCGGGCGGCTCCTCGGCTGGCCTGAAGCGCTTCTGCGAAGGCGTTGGCGAAAACACGATCGACGTCGCGAACGCTTCGCGCAAGATCAAGGACAAGGAAGTCGCGACCTGCGCCGACAACGGCGTCACCGACATCATGGAAGTTCGCATCGGCTATGACGGCATCGTCTTCGCGTCGCAAAAAGACGGCCCGGCCTTCAACGCGTTCACGCCCTCGGACATCTTCAACGCGCTCGGCGCGAAGGTCCTGAAGGACGGCAAGATCGTCGACAACAGCTACGCCAAGTGGAACGAGTTCAACTCGGACCTGCCGGATGCCGACATCGTCGCTTTCATCCCGGGCACCAAGCACGGCACCCGTGAAGTCTTCGAAGAGAAGGTTCTGGAAGCTGGCTGCGAAGCCACCGGCGCCAAAGAAGCCTTCATGGCTTCGGGCATGGACGACAAGGCTGCCAGCAAGGCCTGCATGGAAGTCCGCACCGACGGCAAGGCTGTCGATATCGACGGCGACTACACCGAGACCCTCGCCCGCATCGGTTCGAACCCGAACGGCATCGGCGTCTTCGGTCTGGCGTTCTACGAGAACAACACCGACAAGCTGAAAGTTGCGACCATGTCGGGCGTCGAGCCCTCGACCGAAACCATCGCGTCGGGCGACTACCCGGTGTCGCGTCCGCTCTACTTCTACGTCAAGAAAGCGCATATCGGCGTGATCCCCGGCCTGAAGGAATACGCTGAGTTCTTCGTCTCCGACGACATGGCTGGCCCCGACGGCCCGCTCGCTCAATACGGCCTCGTCGCCGACCCGGAACTGGCGAAGACCCAGGAAGCCGTGGCGAACGAAGTGACCATGGGTTCGGGCTCGTAATCGAGACCGCTATCTTCAGGGGGCGGCATATTTCGCCGCCCCCTTTTTCCTTTTTGGTAATTTCCAACTGGTGGGGCTGAAATGCCTGTTTTGTGGATCGTTGTGATCGTGGTCGTGCTGGCGGGAGTCGGCTTCGTGATGGGTCGAATGCGCGCGCTGCATTCGGCGGGCGAAGACCGACGTTCCCTGCACAGTTTGCCGAATTATTACGGCTTCAACGTCGCGATGTTCACCGCGGTTCCGGCGCTTCTTCTCCTTGTGGTCTGGATGGTGGCACAGCCGCTGATCGTGAATGCTCGCGTCTCCGCCGAGATTCCGGAAACGTTGCTGGAAGGCTCGAACATGAGCCTCGTGATGTCGGATGTCCGGCGCGTCGCCGACGGGCTCGATATCGCGATTTCGGAAGGCGCGCTGAGCGCACGACAAGCCGCGAATCTCGATCTTCAGACCACGGACCTGCGCGACGTTCTCGGCTCGGTCGGTGTCGCGCTCGGCTCCAATGTCGATCCGGCGACGCTGAAGGCGGCACAGACCTATCGCGATATGACCTCGACCGGTGATCTGGCGATGACGATCTTCGTCCTTCTCGCCGCAGCCGCGGGTTTCGCCGTCACCTATATACGCACGAACAAGGATTTTCGTGCCCGCAACACGGTGGAGCACGGGGTTCGCGTTCTTCTGATCGCCGCCGCCTCGATCGCGATCCTGACCACGATCGGTATCGTCCTCTCGCTTGTCTTCAATACGATCGAGTTCTTCCGCCTCTATCCGATCACCGATTTCTTCTTCGGCACCACCTGGTCGCCGAGCTTCGGCGGCGGGTCGGAGCTGGGTATCCTGCCGCTTCTCTGGGGCACGCTCTACATCTCGCTCGTGGCGCTTCTCGTGGCGGTTCCGATCGGGTTGTTCGCGGCCGTCTACCTGTCGGAATACGCGACGAAATCGGTGCGTAGCGTCGTGAAACCGCTGCTCGAAGTGCTCGCCGGGATCCCCACCATCGTGTACGGCCTTTTCGCCCTGCTGACCGTCGGGCCTTTCCTGCTGTCGATCTTCGGCCCCTCGGGTCCGACCGCTGCGATGGCAGATGGCGGCTGGATGCATGCGGGCACGGCGGTGATGACCGCGGGTCTGGTGATGGGCATCATGCTGATCCCCTTCGTCTCCTCGCTGTCCGACGACATCATCAACGCGGTGCCGCAATCGCTGCGCGACGGCTCCTACGGCCTCGGCGCGACGAAATCCGAGACGATCAAGCAGGTAATCCTGCCCGCCGCCCTGCCCGGCATCGTCGGCGCGGTGCTCCTTGCGACCTCGCGCGCCATTGGCGAGACGATGATCGTCGTGCTGGGTGCAGGCGCCGCCGCGCGCCTCAGCATGAACCCGTTCGACGCGATGACCACCGTCACCGCCAAGATCGTCTCGCAGCTCACCGGCGATGCCGATTTCGCTTCCCCCGAGGCGCTGGTCGCCTTCGCGCTCGGCATGACGCTGTTCGTCCTGACGCTGGGGCTCAATATCTTCGCGCTCTACATCGTGCGCAAATACCGGGAGCAATACGAATGAGTGATGCGACCCAACACGGCGCAAGCCAGCCCGCGACACGTTCGCTGCATCATGTCGATGCCCGCACGAAGCGCCGCAACGCCTCCGAGAAGCGTTTCAAAGCGCTCGGCATCGGTGCGATCGGGATTGGTCTCGCCTTCCTCGTGATCCTGCTGGTGACGATCGTCTCCAACGGTGCGACCGCATTCCAGCAGACCTTCATTCAGGTGCCGGTCTACCTAGACGCCGCAAAGCTCGACAAGAAGGGCAACCGCGACCCGGCGGACCTTAAGAAGGCGACGACCTTCACCTACAAACCGCTGATCGAGAAAGGGCTTCTCGACGCGGTGGAGAAATCCGGCGCGACAACCGATCTCGCCAAGGCGAAGGACATGAAGAACCTGATCTCGGCCTCTGCCGCGAGCCAGGTTCGCGATACGGTCCTCGCAGACCCATCGCTGATCGGCCAGACGGTGAATTTCGAGATCCTCGCATCCTCGCGGGTCGACAGCTACCTCAAGGGGCGGGTGCATCGCGACGAGATCGCCAAGGACAAGAACATCACCGTGGCGCAGCTCGACCTCGTCGATCAGCTTCGTGACGCGGGCATCATCCACAAGAGCTTCAATTGGGATTTCATCTTCGGCGCCGACGCCTCGGACAGCCGCGCCGAGCAGGCCGGAATCGGGATCTCGATGCTGGGCTCGTTCTACATGATGCTCGTGGTGCTGGTGCTGGCCCTGCCGATCGGGGTCGCCGCCTCGATCTATCTCGAAGAATTCGCACCGAAGAACCGCTTCACTGACCTGATCGAGGTGAACATCTCGAACCTCGCCGCAGTGCCGTCGATCGTCTTCGGTATCCTCGGCCTCGCGGTGTTCATCCAGTTCGCGCATCTGCCGCAATCGGCCCCGCTGGTCGGTGGCCTCGTGCTGACGCTGATGACCTTGCCGACGATCATCATCTCGACCCGCGCCGCGCTGAAAGCCGTGCCGCCCTCGATCCGCGACGCGGCGCTCGGCATCGGCGCGTCTAAGATGCAATCGGTATTCCACCACGTTCTGCCGCTGGCGATGCCCGGCATCCTGACCGGCACGATCATCGGTCTGGCGCAAGCCTTGGGCGAGACCGCGCCGCTCCTGCTGATCGGGATGGTCGGCTATATCGCAACGAACTCGCCGGACGGGTTCTGGGACGGCTTCGTCTCTCCCAACTCCGCCATGCCTGCGCAGATCTACGAATGGGCCAAGCGCGCCGACCCGGCATTTTACGAACGCGCCTGGGGAGGTATCATCATTCTACTGATCTTCCTTTTGGGCATGAACATCATCGCCATCATCCTTCGCCGCAAGTTCGAGCGCCGTTGGTAAGGGAGTGCGAGACATGGAAGACATGAGCCTGACGGAGAGAGCCGTGACCACTGACGACATCAAGATCACCGCACGCAACGTGCAGGTCTACTACGGCGACACCCACGCGATCAAAGACGTCAATGTCGACATCCTCGACAAGACTGTCACCGCCTTCATCGGCCCCTCTGGCTGCGGGAAATCGACCTTCCTGCGATGCCTGAACCGCATGAACGACACGATCGACGTCGCCCGCGTCGAGGGAGAAATCCTGCTCGATGGCGAGGACATCTACGACAAGCGCGTCGATCCGGTGCAGCTGCGCGCCAAGGTCGGCATGGTGTTCCAGAAACCGAACCCCTTCCCGAAATCGATCTACGACAACGTGGCCTACGGCCCGAAAATCCACGGCCTGACCAAAAACAAGGCCGAGCTGGATCAGGTGGTCGAGGATTCGCTGCGCAAGGCCGCGCTGTGGAACGAAGTGAAGGATCGCCTCCACGCTCCCGGGACCGGGCTTTCCGGCGGCCAGCAACAGCGCCTGTGCATCGCGCGCGCCGTCGCGACCTCGCCGGAAGTGCTGCTGATGGATGAGCCCTGCTCGGCGCTCGACCCGATCGCGACCGCGCAGGTCGAGGAACTGATCGACGAACTTCGGGCGAATTTCTCGGTGGTGATCGTGACGCACTCGATGCAGCAGGCCGCGCGCGTCAGCCAGAGAACCGCGTTCTTCCACCTCGGGAATCTCGTCGAATACGACGATACGGACAAGATATTCACCAACCCGTCCGACAGCCGGACGGAAAGCTACATTACCGGCCGGATCGGCTGAGGAGGCAAATAATCATGAGCGAGCATATCCTTTCCGCCTTCGACCGCGACCTTGAAGCCGTGCAGGCCCTGGTCGTGAAGATGGGCGGCCTCGTCGAGGAACAGATCCTCGAAAGCGCCCGCGCCCTCGAAGTGCGCGACCTCGAACTGGCCGAGCAAATCCGCGCCCGCGACCGTGCGGTCGACGAACTGGAAGAGAAGATCAACGAAGAAGCCGCGCGCCTGATCGCCCTGCGCGCACCCGCCGCGCGCGACCTGCGCATGGCGCTCTCGGTCATCAAGATCTCGGCGAGCCTCGAGCGCGTCGGCGATTACGCGAAAAACATCGCCAAGCGCACGCAGGTTCTGTCCGACGGCCCGCAGATTACCGGCACCGCCACCGCGATCCGCCGTATGGCCGGCACCACGGAAGCGATGCTGAAGGACGCGCTCGACGCCTATATCCAGCGAGACGCGAAACTGGCCGCCGATGTGCGCGAGCGCGACCTCGAAGTCGACCAGATGTACAACGCGCTGTTCCGCGAATTCCTGACCTACATGATGGAAGACCCGCGCAACATCACGCCCTGCATGCACCTGCATTTCATCGCGAAGAATATCGAGCGGATGGGCGACCACGCGACGACGATCGCCGAACAGGTGATCTATCTCGTGACCGGCGAAATGCCGGAGGATGCGCGTCCGAAAAGTTCCAGCGTGGCCTGACCGGAGACCCTGAAAAATGTCGCCAGCCCAACAGCCCTGCGTCCTCGTGGTCGAAGACGAAAACGCCCAGCGCGAAGTTCTCAGCTACAACCTCGAAGCCGAAGGGTTTCGCGTCGTGATGGCGGAGAACGGCGACGAGGGCCTGCTGTTCGTGAAGGAAGAAAAGCCCGATCTGATCGTGCTCGACTGGATGCTGCCCAACGTTTCCGGCATCGAGATCTGCCGCCGCGTGAAGGCCAATTCCGACACGCGCAACATCCCGATCATCATGCTCTCGGCGCGCTCGGAAGAGGTAGACCGGGTGCGGGGTCTGGAAACCGGCGCAGACGACTACGTCGTGAAGCCCTATTCGGTAGTCGAGCTCATGGCGCGCGTGCGCACGCAACTGCGCCGCACCCGCCCCGCGACGATGGGTGAACGGCTGAGCTTCGAGGACATCATCCTCGATGCCGAGGAACACCGCGTCTTCCGTAACGGCCAGCCGCTGAAACTCGGGCCGACAGAGTTCCGGCTGCTGTCCACGATGATGGAAAAACCGGGCCGCGTCTGGACCCGCGACCAGCTGCTCGACCGGGTCTGGGGACGCGACATCTATGTCGACACCCGGACCATCGACGTCCATGTCGGGCGGCTCCGCAAGGCACTGATGGCGAATGGTGGAGATGATCCGGTGCGCACGGTGCGCGGCACGGGTTACGCGCTCGGATAAAGCGACAAAGGCGCGCGGATCACCGCGCGCCTTTTTCAAATCATTCCTTCAGGCAGAGCTTGCACGCGGTGAGCGCCGCCATGTTCAGGATATCGTTCACCGTCGCGCTCGTGGAACAGAGCTGCACGGCATGGCTCGTGCCGGTCAGGATGGGTCCGATCACGGTCGCGCCCGCCATTTCCTGCATCAGCTTAACCGAGATCGACGCCGAATGCCGCGCGGGCACGACGAGGATATTGGCTGGGCCGGTTAGACGGCAGAACGGATAGTTCTTCATCTGCTCCATGTTGAGCGCCACATCGACGGTCATCTCGCCATCGTATTCGAAATCCACGCCGCGCTGGTCGAGGATTTTCGGTGCGACATGCATCTTCGTGGCGCGCTCCGAAACCGGGTAGCCGAAGGTCGAAAAGGAGCAGAACGCCACGCGGGGTTCGAGCCCGAGCCCGCGCGCCACATGCGCCCCCGCCGTCGCGATATCCGCCAGATCGTGCTCGTCGGGCCATTCATGCACCAGTGTATCGCCGATCAGCACGACGCGGCCTTTGTTCAGCACGGCGGTGATCCCGACCGCGCCATCCGAAGGCCGCGCGTCGATCACCTTGTTGATCAGTTCCAGCACATGCGCCGATTTGCGCGTCGCCCCGGTCACCATCCCGTCGCCATGGCCATGGACCAGCATCAGCGCCGCGAAGACATGCCGGTCACGCGTCGCCATTTTATGCGCGTCCTGCCGGTCGATGCCCTGCCGCTGCAAGCGTTTGTAGAGGAAATCCTTGTAAGTCTCAGTATGCTTGGAATTGGCCGCATTCACTACGCGCAGCTCGCGATAGGCATCGCCCAGACCTGCCGCTTCCAGCTTTTCCTTCACGTCCTGCTCGCGGCCCACGACCAGCGCCTCGCCCATGCCGGAGCGCTGATAGGCCACGGCAGCGCGCAGCACCCGCTCGTCATCGCCCTCGGCGAAGATCATCTTCGCCTGCGCCTGACGCGCGCGGCTGTGGATGCCCTGCAGGATCGAGGCGGTCGGGTCCATCCGCGCCTTCAGGCTTTGGGCATAGCCTTCCATGTCGATGATCGGACGGCGCGCCACGCCGGTATCCATCCCGGCTTTCGCGACCGCCGGCGGGATCACGTGGATCAGCCGCGGATCGAAGGGCGTCGGAATGATGTAATCGCGCCCGAAGCTCAGCTTGCGCCCATAGGCCATCGCGACCTCGTCGGGCACGTCTTCGCGCGCCAGCTCCGCCAGGGCGTTGGCGCAGGCGATCTTCATCTCGTCATTGATCGCACGGGCGTGAATGTCGAGTGCGCCACGGAACAGGTACGGAAAGCCGAGGACGTTGTTCACCTGGTTCGGATAGTCCGACCGCCCCGTCGCCACGATCGCATCGGGACGTACCGATTGCGCCTCTTCCGGGGTAATTTCCGGGTCCGGATTCGCCATCGCGAAGATAACCGGGTTGTCGGCCATCGACTGAACCATCTCGGGCGTCACAGCCCCCTTGGCCGACACCCCGAGAAACACGTCGGCATCCTTCATCGCCTCTTCCAGCGTGCGGGCATCGGTCACCGCCGCATGGGCCGATTTCCACTGGTTCATGCCCTCGGTGCGGCCCTGATAGATCACGCCCTTGGTGTCGCACATGATGCAGTTGTCGTGCTTCGCGCCCATCGCCTTCACGAGTTCCAGACAGGCGATGCCCGCAGCCCCCGCGCCGTTCAGCACGATCTTGCAGTCCTCGATCTTCTTGCCCGACAGCTCCAGCGCGTTAATCAGACCCGCCGCACAGATCACCGCCGTGCCGTGCTGATCGTCGTGAAACACCGGGATGTCCATCAACTCCTTGAGCCGCTGCTCGATGATGAAACATTCCGGTGCCTTGATATCCTCGAGGTTGATCCCACCGAAGGTCGGCCCCATCAGCTTCACTGCGTTGATGATCTCTTCGGCATCCTCGGTATCGAGCTCGATATCGATCGCGTTCACATCGGCGAAGCGCTTGAAGAGAACCGCCTTGCCTTCCATCACCGGTTTCGAGGCGAGCGCCCCGAGATTGCCCAACCCAAGAATGGCCGAGCCGTTCGAGATCACCGCGACCATGTTCCCCTTCACGGTGTAGTCGTAGGCGAGCTCGGGGTTCTCCGCGATCGCCTCCACCGGCACGGCAACGCCGGGGCTGTAGGCCAGCGACAGATCGCGCTGCGACGTCATGGGCTTCGACGCCGTGATGTCGTATTTCCCCGGATGCGGGTCGAGGTGATAGGCCAACGCCTCTTCGGGCGTGATACGGTTCTTGCTGGGCATTGGGCCGGTGCTCCTCCTGCAGGTCCGAACCGGTTTAACGTCCCGTGATCCGTCACTCAACGGAATTGCGCCCGAATCCGGGGTTTTGTAGGGTCGCGCGACCAGCAAATGGGGGGCACATGGCCAAGCCGACCGTCACACCGATGATGGAACAGTATCTGGGGATCAAGGAGGCCAATCCGGGCGCACTCCTGTTCTATCGGATGGGTGATTTCTACGAGATGTTCTTTCAGGACGCGGTCGATGCCGCGGCCGCGCTCGACATCGCACTGACCAAGCGTGGTCAGCACATGGGAGAGGATATCGCGATGTGCGGCGTCCCCGTGCACGCGGCCGAGGGCTATTTGCTGACGCTGATCCGAAAAGGCTTCCGCGTGGCGATCGCCGAGCAGATGGAAGACCCTGCCGAAGCGAAGAAGCGCGGCTCGAAATCCGTCGTGAAACGCGATGTGGTGCGGCTGGTCACGCCCGGTACGCTCACCGAGGAAAGCTTGCTGGAGGCGCGCCGCCACAACTTCCTCGCTGCCTGGGCCGAGGTGCGCGACGAAGCCGCGATTGCGTGGGTCGATATCTCTACCGGCGAATTCCGCGTGACGCCATGCCCGCTGTCGCGGCTGGGCCCCGAGCTTGCCCGGCTTGCGCCTCGTGAAGTGCTGGTCAGTGAGGCGAAAGAGGCCGATTGCGCCGAAATAGTCTCTGATATGCGAGCGGCAATGACGCCCTTGTCGCGGGCGAGCTTCGACAGTCAGGCGGCCGAGACGCGGCTTCTGTCGCTCTATTCCATCGGCTCGCTCGATGCGTTCGGCAGCTTCACCCGCGCCGAGATGGCCGCGATGGGGGCGATTGTCGATTACCTCGAGATCACGCAGAAAGGGAAACTGCCCCTCCTGCGCCGTCCCGTGCATGAAGACAGCGGCGCAGCGATGCAGATCGACGCTGCGACGCGCCGCAATCTGGAATTGACGCAGGCACTTTCGGGCGGGCGCGACGGCTCGCTCCTGAATGCCATCGACCGCACCGTTACGGCAGGCGGCGCGCGGCTTCTGGAACGCCGGATCTCCGCCCCGTCCCGGAGTCTGACCGAAATCCACGCGCGGCACGATTCCGTGCGTTTTTTGCTGGAACAGGGTCGATTTTCCGAAGATATCCGCGCCGATCTGAAGCGCTGCCCCGATATGGATCGAGCGCTTTCGCGCCTCGCCCTCGACCGCGGCGGCCCGCGCGACATGGCCGCGATCCGCAACGGGTTGGCGCAGGCCGAGCGGATCGCCGAAGCGGTGTCCGCCGTCGAGGCCCCGCCGCTGCTCGCCGAGGCCACCAAGGCACTGATGGGCCATGACGACCTCACCGCCCTTCTGGATGCGGCGCTCATCGCGGAGCCCCCGCTTCTTGCGCGCGACGGCGGCTTCATCGCGGCAGGCTACGACGAAGATCTCGACCAGACGCGCCAGCTGCGTGACGAGGGCCGTGGCGTGATCGCGAAAATGCAGGCGGAATATATCGAGGCCACGGGGATCAATTCGCTCAAGATCAAGCACAACAACGTGCTGGGCTACTTCATCGAAACCACCGCCACCCATGCCGAGAAGATGCTCGCCCCGCCGTTGTCGGAGCGCTTCATCCACCGTCAGACCACTGCGAACCAGGTGCGCTTCACGACGGTCGAACTGAGCGAGATCGAGACCCGCATTCTGAACGCTGGAAACCATGCGCTGGAGATCGAAAAAAGGCTCTATTCCAGTCTGAGACAAGCAATTCTCGACCGCGCGGGTCCGATCAACGAGGCCTCGCGCGCACTTGCCGAAATCGACCTCGCCAGCGCTTTCGCGACGCTCGCGCGCAACGAAGACTGGGCAGAACCCACGGTCGATGACAGCCACGCTTTCGAGATTGAAGGCGGGCGGCATCCGGTCGTCGAAGCCTCGCTCAAGAAATCCGGCGAGCCGTTCATCGCGAATGACTGCGAACTGACCGAAGGCGCGACCCCCGCGATCTGGCTGCTCACCGGTCCGAACATGGCCGGTAAATCGACCTTCCTGCGCCAGAACGCCCTGATCGCGCTTCTCGCACAGGCAGGCAGCTTCGTTCCGGCGAAATCCGCCCATATCGGTCTTGTGTCACAACTCTTCAGCCGCGTCGGCGCGGCGGACGATCTGGCGCGGGGCCGGTCGACCTTCATGGTCGAGATGGTGGAAACCGCCGCGATCCTCAATCAGGCCGATGACCGCGCTCTGGTGATCCTCGACGAAATCGGCCGCGGAACGGCAACCTATGACGGGCTCTCGATCGCCTGGGCGGTCATGGAGCATCTGCACGCGTCCAACCGCTGTCGAGCCCTCTTCGCGACCCATTACCACGAGATGACCGCGCTGTCGGCGAAGCTAGACGGCGTCGAAAATGCGACTGTCGCGGTGAAGGAATGGGAAGGCGAAGTGATCTTCCTGCACGAGGTTCGCAAAGGCGCCGCCGACCGCTCCTATGGCGTTCAGGTCGCACGGCTCGCCGGGCTTCCGCATTCCGTCGTGGAACGCGCGCGGATCGTCCTTGATGCGCTGGAGAAGGGCGAACGCGAAGGCGGTGGCAAGAAACAGGCGGTGATCGACGATCTGCCGCTATTTTCAGTGTCTAACACACCGCAACCCGCCGCCCCGCCAACCGGTCCGTCTCCGCTGGAGGAACGCCTGAAATCGCTCATTCCGGACGACATGACACCGAAAGACGCGCTCGACGCCCTCTACGAGCTTCGCGCGCTTCTCACGGAGTAGTCTTCCTCTTCTTGATGGAAATATCCCGGGGGTCTGGGGGCAGTGCCCCCAGCCTTACCGATCAGGATTTCGGAGTGGAGCTGACGCCCACTTTCGCCGGCCGCAGAAGCCGGTCGTGGATCATGAAGCCGTTCTCCATGACCTGGATGATGTCGCCGGCCTTGGTGCCGGGCGCGGGCGCTTCGAACATCGCTTCATGCATCTGCGGGTCGAACTTCTCGCCGACTTCAGGCGCAACGGTGGTGATGCCGTGACGAGCGAACACGTTGAGCAATTCGCGCTGGGTCAGTTCGACCCCTTCGAGGAACGGCCCGGCCTGCGAACGCACGTCCTCATTCGCGGCCTCGAGCGCACGCGACAGCGCGTCGAACACCGGCAGCATGTCGCGCGCAAGACGCGTCCCGCCGTAATTCGAGGCTTCCTGACGCTCTTTGTCGGCCCGTTTGCGTGCGTTCTCGGCATCTGCCAGCGCACGCATGAAACGGTCGCGATAATCGTCGCGCTCCGCACGCAACGCCTCGAGCTCGTCGGCTTCATAAGACATCACGTCTTCAAAACTCTCGTCGATATGCGCCTGATCCTCGGCAATCTCGTCTTTTTTCTCGCTCATGCCATTCATCCTTTGCCCTGGCCGGAGATCATCCGCCCGACCAGTTGCGCTGTGTAGTCCACGATCGGCACGATGCGCCCGTAGTTGAGCCGGGTCGGCCCAATCACGCCCACCGCACCAATGATCTTTCGGTCAGCGTTCATATATGGAGAGACAACCAAAGAGGAACCCGAAAGAGAGAAAAGTTTGTTCTCTGAGCCAATAAAAATACGCACACCTTCGCCATCCTCGGCCAGATCGAGGAATTCGGCGATGTCGCGCTTCCGCTCGAGATCGTCGAATAGCGAGCGGATGCGGTCGAGGTCGTCTTCAGAACCCAAGAGGTTGGCGCGACCACGCACGATCAGCCGTTCGTAGCGCTCGCCTTTGTTCTCCCAAGCGGCCAGACCGCTGTCGATCAGTTCAGTCGCGAGCGAATCGATTTCGTTACGGTGATTTGCAATCTGGCGGGCGATGTGGCCCCGCAGCTCGGACAGGGTTCTTCCCTCCGCCATCGCGTTGAGGAAATTGGCGGCCTCCCGCATCGACGAAGGCGTCTGTCCGAGCGGCGGCGTGAAGACGCGGTTCTCTACCTGCCCATCCGCGAAGACGAGCACGACCAGTGCACGGTCGGGCGCCAACGAAACGAATTCGATATGGCGGATCGGGGCCTCGTGTTTGGGCGTGAGAACGAGGCTCGCGCCCTGCGTCATTCCCGAAAGCGCGCTCGACACTCGGTCCAACAAAGACCCTACATCGCCTGAATTCGCGCCCATCGTTGCATCGAGCGCCGCGCGGTCCTCGTCCCCGAGGTGGCTCACTTCCATCACCCCGTCGACGAACAACCGCAGACCCATCTGGGTCGGAACGCGCCCCGCAGAGACATGCGGGCTGTCCAGAAGCCCGAGATATTCGAGGTCCTGCATAACGTTGCGGATCGTCGCCGCCGAGACCTTCTCGTTCATCTCTCGGGTCAGACTGCGCGAGCCCACGGGACCGCCAGTCGTCAGATAGCCTTCGACCACCCGGCGAAACACTTCGCGGGAGCGGTCGTTCAGTTCAGAGAGAATATCGTTCTGGTCACTCATCGCGCTTCATCCAAGCTGACTTAAAGCCGCGCGAAGCCGAAGGTCAATCTCGGCTCGGGGGTTGCATCGCTGCGCATGGGCGATCAAATGGGGTGAATTCAGTAGAAAGGACCCCACGATGCGCCCTTCCGGCAGAGAGTTAAGCGAACTTCGCCCGATTTCAATCGAGACCGGGGTTACGAAACACGCAGAAGGGTCATGCCTCATCAAAATGGGCGACACCCATGTGCTGTGCACCGCCACCATCGAGGATCGCGCCCCGTCCTTCCTGAAAGGCTCCGGCCTTGGCTGGGTGACCGCAGAATACGGCATGCTGCCGCGCGCGACCAACACGCGTAACCGTCGCGAGGCCGCGGCGGGCAAGCAAGGCGGAAGAACCGTTGAAATTCAACGACTTATCGGACGCGCTCTACGCGCTGGCGTAGATCGTTCGGCGCTTGGCGAGCGTCAGATCGTCGTCGATTGCGATGTGATCCAGGCCGATGGCGGCACGCGTTGCGCCTCGATCACCGGCGGTTGGGTCGCGCTGCGTCTCGCAGCGAACAAGTTGATGAAATCGGGCGCCTGCACCTCGGATCCGCTGCTCGACCATGTCGCAGCCTTGTCCTGCGGCATTTATGCGGGCCAGCCGGTGGCCGATCTCGACTATGCCGAGGATAGCGAAGCGGGCACCGACGGGAATTTCATCATGACCGGGCGCGGCAAGCTCATCGAAGTGCAGATGTCGGCCGAAGGCGCGACCTTCTCGCGCGAGCAGATGGATCGGCTTCTCGATTTGGCCGAGGAAGGCGCGGCGAAGCTCGTCGAAGCGCAGAAAGCGGCGATCGGATGAGGAGCTTCACCGAGAAGAAGCTGCTGGTCGCGACCCATAACGCTGGGAAGCTCGAGGAGATCAAAGCTATCCTCGCGCCTTTCGGCGTCGAGGTGGTCGGCGCGAAGGAAATGAACCTACCCGAGCCGGAAGAGACCGAGAGCACCTTCGTCGGCAATGCCCGGATCAAGGCGCACGCCGCTTCCAAGGCGACGGGCCTGCCCGCCTTGGCTGACGATTCCGGGATTGAAGTGGACTGTCTCGACGGGGCGCCGGGCGTTTATACCGCCGATTGGGCGACGACCCCGAACGGTCGCGATTTCACCATGGCGATGGAGAAGACGTGGAAGGCTTGCGACGATATCGAGGCCCCCTCGCCCCGGACTGCGCGGTTCCGCTCGACGCTGGTTCTCGCCTGGCCCGACGGGCATGACGAAGTGTTCGAAGGCCGCGCCGAGGGTCAACTGGTCTGGCCGATGCGCGGCGCGCTTGGCCATGGCTACGACCCGATGTTCCAGCCCGAGGGCTACGATCTCACCTTCGCGGAGATGGACCCCGCGCAGAAGAACGAGATTTCGCACCGTGCGGACGCTTTCCGCAAATTCGTTACGGTATTCGAGGCGAAATGACCGAGGATTGGCGGCACGGGGGGTTCGGCCTCTACCTTCACTGGCCGTTCTGTGCCGCCAAATGTCCTTATTGCGACTTCAATTCGCACGTCGCGACCTCCATCGACCAAAAACGATGGCTGTCTGCTTATCTCAGCGAACTCGACCGCTATGCCGCTCAGACCGAAGGCCGGGTTTTGAACACGGTTTTCTTCGGCGGCGGCACTCCATCGCTAATGGATCCCGAGATCGTCGCCGCGATCATCGAACGCATTCGCAGAAACTGGCAAACCAGCAACGATTTCGAGATTACCCTCGAAGCAAACCCCACAAGTGTCGAATCCGGGCGGTTTAGAGCCTTTTCCAAGGCTGGCGTGAACCGCGTCTCGATGGGGATGCAGGCGCTGAATGACGAAGATCTGCGTCGTTTGGGCCGGATGCACTCGGTCGCAGAAGGCCAGAAAGCCTTCGACATTGCGGGCAAGCAATTCGACCGTGTGAGCTTCGATCTGATCTACGCGCGCCAGCACCAGTCGATCGAAGATTGGAAGTCAGAGCTGGACGAGGCGCTGCGAATGGCAGTCGACCACCTCTCCCTCTATCAGCTGACCATTGAACCCGGCACGGTGTTCGGTGCGCGGCACGATGCAGGCAAGCTCCGCGGCATTCCCGAGGACGATATCTCCGCCGAAATGTATTTCGCGACGCAGGAAATCTGCGAGAAGCACGGCCTCCCCGCCTATGAAATCTCGAACCACGCGCGCCCCGGCGCCGAGAGCCGCCACAACCTGATTTACTGGCGCTATGGGGACTATATCGGCATCGGTCCCGGCGCGCATGGGCGCCTGACCGAAAATGGTGTCCGTCACGCCACCGATACGCTCAAACAACCCGGCGCCTGGCTTGCGCAGGTGGAAAAAACCGGTGCCGGAGAGAATGAACGCGCCGCCCTGCCCCGCGAAGAGCAGGCAATCGAGTATCTTCTATTCGCGCTACGCCTCTCCGAAGGGCTCGAGATGGAACGGTTCAACACGATCTCGCGTTCACCGCTCGACGAGGCGACGATGCGCCATCTTGAGGATATCGGCATGATCGAGAGAGAGAACGGATTTCTGCGCGCGACGGATCAAGGCCGCCCGGTCCTGAACGCCATCATTCGCGACCTGATCCCCTGATGCGCATCGTCTGGCTCACGCTTGGCATCGTCTCGACCGCCATCGGTATCATCGGGCTGTTTCTGCCGCTTGTCCCTACCGTTCCCCTGATTCTTCTAGCGACGTTCTGCTTCGCGCGGTCCTCCGATCGCCTGCACAACTGGATCATCACCCATCCGCGTTTCGGGCCACAGGTCATCGACTGGCAGGAACGGCGTGCTATCGCGAAACGCGCAAAAATCGCGGCAACAGTGTCTGTTTTCGCGGCTTTTGGCCTGTCGTTAGCCTTCCGGTTGCCAGTCGGCATCCTAGCGATTCAGGGGATTACGCTGCTCGGCGTTCTGATTTTCATCTGGACCCGCCCGAATAGCTGATTAGCCGTTGCTGAGCATTTGGCAAAGACGGTCGAGCCCCTCCAGATCACCGTAGGAAATCGTGATCTTACCGCTTCCGTTGCTCGTGTGATCGATCGCGACCTTCATCCCGATCGTCGCGGAAAGATCGCCTTCGAGCGCGCGCGTATCGGCATCCTTCTGGGGCTTCGGACGCGCCTTGCGCTCTTCCCCACCCTGCTGCTTTTTAGCGAGCTTTTCGACATCGCGCACCGACAGCGTCTTTGCCACGGCTTGCCGGGCCAGACCGACCGGATCCTCAGCGGTAATCATCGCCCGCGCATGACCAGCGGAGAGTTTCCCCTCGCGCAGGTAGCCCTGCACTTCTTCGGGAAGTTGCAGCAGACGCATCAGGTTGGCGATATGACTACGGCTTTTCGACAGCGCCTCGGCCAGCTTTTCTTGTGTGTGGCCGAAGCGGCTCATCAATTGCTTGTAGGCCAGTGCTTCTTCCAACGCGTTGAGGTCGGCGCGCTGAATGTTTTCGATAATCGCGACTTCAAGAACTTCCGTGTCGTTGAACTCGCGAATGATGACCGGAAGCTGGTGCAGCTTGGCCATCTGCGACGCGCGCCACCGGCGTTCACCGGCCACGATCTCATAATGATCCGGCTTCGTCGGGTGTTTGCGCACGATAAGCGGCTGAATCACGCCTTTTTCGCGGATCGACGCCGCCAGTTCTTCCAGGGCGGCAGGCTCGAAATCGCGACGCGGCTGGTCCGGGTTCGGCTCGATCTTCTCGACCGGCACATATTGCTCCGGCCGGCGCGGCGACGCTGTTGTCTCTGCTGGATTCAAATCGACATCCGCCATCAACGCCGACAAACCGCGCCCCAATCCACGCTTTTCGCGTTCTTTCGCCATGCTCACACCGCCTTTGCCAATTCGTGCCGCGACATCAATTCGCTCGCCAGGTTTCGATAGGCCACCGCCCCGCGCGAGCTGCTGTCATAGTTGAGCACCGGCATCGCGTAGGAAGGCGCCTCGGAGACCCGCACGTTCCGGGGAATCATCGTACGGAAAACCAGCTCACCCAAGGTCGCGCGCGCATCCGCCTCCACCTGCTGCGAGAGATTGTTCCGCACGTCATACATCGTGAGAACGATCCCTTCTATCCGCAGGTTTCGATTTGCGCTGAGCCGGATCTCCCGGATCGTCAGCATCAGCTGCGAAAGCCCTTCGAGCGCGAAGAATTCCGCCTGAAGCGGCACCAGCACCGAATGCGATGCGACCATCGCGTTGATGGTCAGCAGGCTAAGGCTAGGCGGGCAGTCGATCAATATATAGTCGAAGCCATAGGTATCGACATCAGGATGTCGTAGCGCGTCATGCAGAAGAAAGCTGCGCTTTTCGGTCGATACGAGCTCCATATCGGCCGAGGACAGGTCCGTTGTCGCTGGACAAAGGTAAAGACCGTCGATTTCCGTCTTGTGCAAGACTGACGAAACCGGCGCATCCTCGATCAGAAGATCATAGGTCGTCAGTTCGCGATCATCAGGTTCGATTCCGAGCCCCGTCGACGCGTTCCCCTGCGGATCCAGGTCGATAAGAAGCACCTTCCGCCCGGCCTCGACGAGCCCGGCAGCGAGATTGATCGCCGTTGTCGTCTTGCCCACGCCGCCCTTCTGGTTCGCAATCGCAATAATTTTCGGTTCGTTTGCGCGAATTGGGTCAGACACGCTCGGCTCCGTGGATTTTCAGGACAACACTGTTTGGATCACTGAGGCTTTCGATCGCCTCGTGGTCAAAGGACCAGCTTTCCCGCGCCTGCGCAAGTTCTTCCTGCCAGCGTGCGCCTTTCGGAAAGAGAGCCGTCCCGTCCGGCTTCAGATGTGGCGCGGTGAATTCCAACAATTTTGGCAGGCTAGCGAGAGCACGGGCAGAAACGACGTCCGCGTCCAGCGGAGCGATTTCTTCGATTCTCTGCGCGATAACGCGGGTATTGAGCGACAATTCGCGACTGACCGTCGACAGAAAAGCAGATTTGCGAAGATCCGACTCGACGAGAACCACTTGCCTCTCGGGTTCTTTTTCTGCCGACAAAACCGCGATCACCAGGCCTGGAAACCCTCCCCCTGCCCCGAAATCCGCCCATATCTGCGCATTTTCAGGCGCCATCGCGAATATTTGGGCCGAATCGAGGAAGTGGCGCGACCACATATCCTCCAAGGTCGATTTCGCGACGAGGTTGATCGCCGGGTTCCATTTCTTCAGGAGGACTTCGTAGGCTAGGAGCTTATCCAGTGTTTCACGTGAAACATCGAATCGCTTCGCAAACTCCTCGGCTTCGGGCGTCTTCATGCAGAGCGTTCCCGCTTTGACTGCCGCAGGCGCGCTAAGATCAAGGTTAGCGCAGCCGGCGTCACTCCATCTATACGCCCCGCCTGACCTAAAGTCTTGGGCATCGCGCGCTGAAGCTTCGCCTTCAGCTCATTCGAAAGCCCTTGCAAAGAATCGAAATTGAAATCTTCGGGGATTTCCCAGCCCTCATCGCGCTTGAGAGAGGCCGCGTCGACCTCCTGACGCGCCACGTAATTCGCGTAAAGCGCATCGATCGACAATTGCCGCGCGACATCTTCGGAAAGATTTTTCAGTTCCGGAAGCGCCTCCTGCAAAGCGGGCATCGTGATATCCGGGAAGGACAAGAGATCGAACGCCGTCCGTCGAGTCCCATCCTCGTTAACCTTGAAACCCTTCTCCTTCGCTTCCTTCGGCGTAAGCGAAATCGACCGCAATAATTCGCCGCCAGCCGCAAGTTCGGCGGACTTCTTTTCAAACTGCGCACGGCGCGCTTCGCCAACGCAGCCAATCTCGATCCCCATCCCGGTCAGACGTTGGTCGGCGTTATCAGCCCGCAGCGACAGGCGGAATTCGGCGCGCGAGGTAAACATCCGGTAAGGTTCGGTAACGCCGCGTGAGGTCAGGTCGTCAATCATCACGCCGATATAGCTTGAGGTCCGGCTGAATTGCACCGGTTCGCCCGACTTGGCGGAAGACGCCGCATTCAACCCCGCGACCAAACCTTGGGCGGCGGCTTCCTCATATCCTGTGGTTCCGTTTATCTGTCCCGCAAGATATAGGCCGGGCACGGCGCGCAACTGCAGCGTGCCGTCCAGTGCCCGCGGATCGACATAGTCATATTCGATCGCGTAACCGGGTTGCAGAATCTTCGCCTTTTCCAGACCGAAGATCGAATGGACGTAATCTTCCTGAACATCGACAGGTAGCGAAGTCGAAATTCCGTTCGGATAGACCGTGTCGTCGTCCAGCCCTTCCGGTTCAAGAAAGATCTGATGCGAACCCTTGTCGGCAAAACGGACGACCTTGTCTTCGATAGACGGGCAATAGCGAGGGCCAACCCCAGAAATATGCCCGCCATACATTGCTGAGCGGTTGAGATTGCCCCGGATGATGTCGTGAGTCCGCCCATTCGTATGGGTGATCCCGCAGGAGATCTGCCGCACTTCGGGCGACCGGTTAAGGAAGGAAAACATCACCGGATCATCATCGCCCGGCTGGCTCTCCAATTTTTCCCAAGCGATCGTCTTCCCATCCAGCCGCGGCGGCGTACCGGTTTTCAGACGGCCCATCGGCAGTTCCATCGCATAAAGCCGCTCTGCGAGTGCACGCGACGGCCGATCCCCGATGCGACCTCCAGGACGCTGCTGATCGCCGATATGAATCACCCCATTCAGGAACGTTCCCGAAGTCAGGATCGCCGAATGACAGCTAAGCGCTACGCCATCTGCAAGCATCACGCCGGTCACACGACCGCTTTTGACGCTCAGGTCGGTCACCTCCCCTTCGATCACCTCAAGATTGGGTTGCGCCGCAGTCACCCTCTGGGCGGCCTCACGGTAGAGTTTACGGTCCGCCTGAGCGCGGGGACCCTGCACCGCTGGCCCTTTACGTCGGTTAAGAAGGCGAAATTGAATCCCCGCCGCATCGGCGAGCCGCCCCATAACGCCATCCATCGCGTCGATCTCGCGCACCAAATGGCCTTTTCCGAGCCCACCAATCGCGGGATTGCACGACATTACCCCGATCGCATCAGCGCGCAGGGTCACCAAGGCCACCTGCACGCCCATCCGGGCGGCGGCGTGGGCTGCCTCGGTTCCGGCGTGCCCGCCTCCAATCACGATGACGTCGTAATGTTTCACGTGAAACACTCCTTACTTTCCGATGCAGAAGCTCGAGAAAATTTCGTCCAACAGGTTCTCGACATCCACCCGCCCGAGCAACGCTTCCAGCGCCCAAGCCGCCTGGCGCAATGATTCCGCTGCCAGCTCGCTCCGGTCGGACCCGCGCAATACCTCATCTCGCGCCGATTCCAAAGCCCCGAATGCACGTTGCATTGCAACCCGGTGTCGCTCGCGCGTCATCACGCCGGCACCCTCACCAAGCCCGGACAGCCTTTCTTCGATTGCGGAGATAAGTTCTGCCAGACCTGCTCCTGTTTTCCCGGACACGTTCAGCCCGTCATGCTCGGCGATATCCGATTTGCCATGCACCACCAGATCGCCCGGTTCTGGCGCGATCAAAGGTACTTCTTCGCCGTCGAGCAGGAAGACGCGCAGGTCGGATTGCCGGGCGCGTTCCAGAGCCCGCTCCACCCCGATCGCTTCCACGACATCGTCGGTTTCGCGCAGGCCAGCGGTGTCGAGCAAGGTCACCGCCTGCCCGCCGATTTCCATTCGCACCTCGATGACGTCGCGCGTCGTGCCTGCGAATTCAGAGGTGATGGCCGCTTCGCGCCCTGCGAGCGCGTTGAGTAAGGTTGATTTCCCGGCATTCGGACGCCCGACAATCGCGACCTCAAACCCTTCGCGGATCCGTTCTGCCGCACCAATCCGGCGTAATTCATCGCGAATTCCGGCTGTGACCGCGTCGATCAGCTCCAACACCTCGGGCGACACATCGACCGGAACTTCCTCATCCGCGAAGTCGATCGTTGCTTCGATCAACGCCCCCGCCCGGATCAGCTTCGCCCGCCAATCCTCGACCAGAGCGCCAACCGCGCCTGACAAAACCTTCAACGCTTGTTTGCGCTGCGCCTCTGTCTCCGCCTCGATCAGATCGGAAAGTCCTTCGACCTGTGCCAGATCGAGCCGTTCGTTCTCCAACGCCCGCCGGGTAAATTCACCAGGTTCCGCAAGCCGCAACCCGTCGATCTGTCCAAGCGCACGCAAGACAGCCGAGACCGTCGCGATCGCCCCGTGGATATGCAGTTCCGCGACCTCTTCGCCGGTAAAGCTGGCCCCACTCTCAAAGCACAGCACCACCGCCTCGTCGAGTTCCTCGCCCGCGAGCCGCAGCCTGCGCAGCCCGGCGATGCGCGGTTCCGGCAAGGTTCCCGCCAGTTCGCGCGCCGCAAACCAGGCTTGCGGTCCTGAAATACGAATGACGGCCACGCCCGCTTTTCCGCGGGCCGTGGCCAGAGCATAGATCGTGTCCATAGCAATCCTCTTCCGAGCGGAAGATAGGACGGCCTCAGCCGTTCATCGAGTCGAAGAATTCCGAGTTCGTTTTGGTCTGCTTGAGCTTCGAGATCAGGAACTCGATCGCATCGGTCGTACCCATCGGATTCAGGATGCGGCGCAGAAGGTACGTTTTCTGAAGATCCTTCTGATCGACGAGCAGATCCTCTTTCCGGGTGCCGGATTTGAGGATGTCCATCGCCGGGAAGACACGCTTGTCGGCAACCTTGCGGTCCAGCACAATCTCCGAGTTACCGGTGCCCTTGAATTCTTCGAAGATGACTTCGTCCATCCGCGAGCCGGTATCGATCAGCGCGGTCGCAATAATGGTCAGCGAGCCGCCCTCTTCGATGTTCCGCGCGGCGCCGAAGAACCGCTTCGGACGCTGCAGCGCGTTCGCGTCGACACCACCGGTCAGCACCTTGCCCGAGCTCGGAACGACGGTGTTGAAGGCGCGGCCCAAACGGGTAATCGAATCCAGCAAAATAACGACATCTCGCTTATGCTCGACGAGGCGCTTGGCCTTTTCGATGACCATATCGGACACCGCAACGTGGCGCGTCGCCGGTTCATCGAAGGTCGAAGAGATCACCTCGCCCTTCACCGAACGCTGCATGTCGGTGACTTCTTCCGGTCGTTCGTCGATCAGCAGAACGATCAGGTAGCATTCCGGGTGGTTACGCTCGATCGACGTCGCGATGTTCTGCAGCAGAACCGTCTTACCGGTCCGCGGCGGGGCGACGATCAGCGAACGCTGGCCTTTCCCGATCGGCGCGACGAGGTCGATGATCCGGGCCGAACGGTCCTTGATCGTCGGATCCTCGATTTCCATCTTCAGGCGCTCATCCGGATAGAGCGGCGTGAGGTTGTCGAAAGCGACCTTGTGGCGCGCCCTCTCCGGCTCCTCGAAGTTGATCCGCTCAACCTTCGTTAACGCGAAATACCGCTCGTTCTCGCCGGGGGCGCGGATCACGCCTTCGACGGTATCGCCGGTGCGCAGGCTGTGCTGGCGGATCATGTCGGGCGAGACGTAGATATCGTCGGGACCCGGCAGATAGTTCGCCTCGGTCGAACGCAGGAAGCCGAAACCATCCTGCAGAACTTCGAGGACGCCATCGCCACCGATGACCCAATCATCCTCGGCATGCTCCTTCAGGATCGAGAACATCATCTCGCCCTTGCGCATGGTCGAGGCATTTTCGATCTCCCATTCTTCGGCCAGCGCCAGAAGTTCCTTCGGGCTCTTGGCTTTCAAGTCGGAGAGATTGAGGCGTTCATCGCTCATCGGATTACCTGCAGCTGGCGCCTCACCAGAGCGATGGGCGCAAAGATTCGTTTTGTCTCAGAAAAACCGGTCGGCCAGGACGGCCGGGGCTTGGCGAGGCAGATAAGCGCAAAGCGTCGCTGAGTCAACGAAAGTCAGAATTTCACGATCACCGACGCGACGATAACGATCATGAAGATCGTCGGGATCTCGTTCATCATCCGGTAGTAGCGCCCGCTGCGGTTCGCCCTGCCCTCTACAAGCGCCTTGCGTTCCCTCGCGCACCACATGTGGAACCATGTCATGCCCAGAACGGCCGCAGCCTTGGTCCACGGCCAGACGCTCGACCAATCGACGATCCCCGGCGTGAAGACGAGCATCAGACCGAAAAGCCAGCTCGCGATCATCCCCGGGTTCATGATGGCCTTGAGAAGAAGCCGTTCCTGATGCCGGAACAGAAGCTCCTGATCACTGTCGCGCACCATGCCCGCCTTGTTCAGCCCCTCGACGTGGTAAACGTAAAGCCGCGGCAAATAAAACAAGGCCGCCATCCATGTGATGATCGCCATCACGTGGAGCGCTTTGATCCACAAATACCAAGTGCTCAGGAAATCGGTCATCTCGCCTCCGGCTGACAGCTGCCATCATCTTCAAAAAAGATTCTTTAAAGAAAAAGATGATGATGATGTAGGGCCTGTTGATGATGTGGATTAACACTTTATCAAGAGTTTCTCCACAGGCGGAAAACATCTGGTGGGAAGGAATCTTTCGGCTGGCTAGTTTCTCCTAAAACATTGATACTGCGTGCTTATGTCTCGAAGAGTCTCAACGTCATCCTGTGGATAACTCTTTGGAGAAAATTGTGAAGTCCCCACCATGTCCCCAACGGCTCGAATCCGAATTCCACAGGTGGACAAGTTTCGCAAATCTGCCATGAAACGTGCCGATCCGGTGGAGTAATCCGCCGATCCGCGTTATGCCCAATTCGACCCCGAGACTTCTGCGCCTGCTTATCCACAAGTTCATGAACATCCTCCTTGCCTCCGCTTCAGAAATCCGCGCGCAGCTTCTGCGCAACGCCGGTCTGTCGGTGACGGTCGCGCCCGCGCGCATTGACGAGGACACGATCAGGCGGAGTTTGGAGGCCGAAGAGGCAAAGCCGCGCGATGTCGCGGACCTTCTCGCCGAGATGAAGGCTGCGAAACTGTCGGCGCGCCATCCCGGAGAACTGGTGGTCGGCGCGGATCAGGTTCTGGAGCTTAAAGGCACGGTCTTGTCGAAGCCGGAGACACCGGAGGACGCGAAATCGCAGTTGCGTGCCCTCTCCGGCCAAACCCACAAACTGCTTTCCGCGATGGTTGCGATCCGGGATGGCGAGCCGCTCTGGCGCCATGTGGGCGAAGTTCGTCTGACGATGCATGAGCTTACTGAGCCCTTCATCGACGATTACGTCGCCCGGAACTGGGAGAGCATCCGCTGGTCCGTGGGCAGCTACAAGCTCGAGGAGGAAGGCGTGCGTCTTTTCTCCCGCGTCCAAGGCGATTATTTTGCCGTCCTGGGCCTTCCCTTGATCGAATTCCTTAACTGGCTTCATGCCCGAGGAGATTTCACGACATGACGGATCATCCGCGCATTCCCCTCGCTGGCGTCATCGGATCGCCGGTTGCGCATTCGCGCTCGCCGCTCCTGTTCCGCACCTGGTTTGCAGAATACGGGATCGAAGGGTTCTATGTTCCGATGGATGTGGCCAGTGACGATCTGGAAACCGTGCTTCGGACCTTGCCCAAGGCGGGGTTCGTCGGCACGAATGTGACGATCCCGCACAAGATCCGCGCGCTCGAGATTGCCGATGTCATCTCCGATCGCGCGGCCCTAATCGGCGCTGCGAATACCTTGGTGTTCCGCCCGGATGGCAAGATTTACGCAGATAATACAGATGGTTACGGTTTCATCGCTAATCTGAGGCAGAATGCGCCGAACTGGGACCCGAAGTCTGGCCCGGCTGCCGTTCTCGGCGCAGGCGGGGCCGCGCGCGCCATCGTCGCTTCGCTTCTGGAAAGCGGAGCGCCGGAAATCCGTATCTCGAACCGGACGCGGGCGCGCGCCGATGCGCTGCGTCAGGAATTCGGGGCGCGTCTGGTCGTTTACGATTGGGTGCGGGCGGGCAATATGCTCGAAGATGCGGCGACGGTGGTGAACACGACGTCGCTCGGTATGATAGGCAAGTCGGAGTTTCGCGTTCCGCTCGATGCATTGCGTCCCAGCGCGACTTGCTGTGATCTCGTGTATACACCCCTTAAGACCAAATTTCTCACCGAGGCCGAAGACGCGGGATGCACCGTGGTCGACGGGCTTGGCATGCTTTTGCATCAAGCCGTCCCGGGATTTGAGCGTTGGTTCGGCCAGCGCCCGGAAGTCGGTGAAACCGTCCGCAACGCGGTGCTCGGGGGATGAGCAAGCCTTTCCTGCTCGGTCTGACCGGCTCCATCGGGATGGGAAAATCCACGACCGCCGCGATGTTCGCCGAGGTCGGCGTGCCCGTGTGGGATGCGGATCAGACGGTGCATGATCTCTATGCGAAGGATGGTGCGGCCGTTGCGCCGATCGCCGCCGCTTTTCCCTCTGCGATCAAGGCGGGCGCAGTGGATCGGGTGGAGCTGAAAAAACTGCTCGCGAACGACAAAACGGCTCTAAACCGCGTTGAAGAGATCGTTCACCCACTCACGACGGCCTCTCGTAGCCAGTTCATCGCGGATCACTCAGAGGCGGATCTGATCCTCCTCGACATCCCTCTTTTGTTCGAAACCGGGGCTGATGCTGCTTGCGATGCCACTCTTGTCGTTTCCGCGCCGGCGGAGGTTCAGCGCGCGCGCGTCCTGGAGCGGCCCGAGATGACCGAGGCGCAGCTCGATTTCATCCTGTCGCGACAGATGCCGGACGCAGAGAAACGCCGCCGCGCGACCTTCATCATCGAAACCGTCGATCTTGAGCAGACCCGCCAAGATGTGCGAAACCTGATCGCGCAGATCAGGGGTGAGCAAAATGCGTGAAATCGTTCTCGATACCGAAACCACGGGTTTCGAGCCGGAAGACGGCGATCGGATCGTCGAGATCGGCGCGGTTGAGCTGTTCAACCACATGCCCACCGGTAACACCTATCACCAATACATTAACCCCGAGCGCTCGATGCCGCAGGAAGCCTTCCAAGTGCATGGATTGGGCGACGAATTCCTGTCGGACAAGCCCAAATTCGCCCAGATCGGCCTCGATTTCCTGAATTTCATCGGCACGGACTCGGTTCTCGTGATCCACAACGCCAAGTTCGACATGAAATTTCTGAATGCCGAGCTTCGCTGGGCCGGAATGCCTCTGATCCCGGATGAACGCGCACTCGATACGCTCGCGATGGCACGGCGTAGATTTCCTGGCTCGCCCGCGACGCTCGACGCGCTCTGCCGTCGTTTCGGCATCGACAACTCGTCGCGGACTTTGCACGGCGCACTGCTCGACAGTGAGATTTTGGCTGAGGTCTACCTCGAGCTGATTGGCGGTCGGCAGCCGGGCTTTGGACTGCAACCCGTTGAAACCGGTCAGAAATTGCAAGCCGGCGCAAATCAAGGCTGGCGTCCGAAGCCCCGTCCGGAGCCCCTGCCCCCACGTTTGACTGCTGAAGAAGCCGAAGCCCATGCTGCCTTTGTCGCCAAGCTGGGGGAAGCGGCGATCTGGAACCGTTACGACTGACGTCGGCGCCTTTTCTATCAAAATAAACAAGTTTCCCATTTAACCGAGCGTCAACCTCCCTTAAATCGGGGGCTTCTTAGGGAGAGAGCGGGAGTACCGTCCATGCTGGACCTGACTGAAATGCGTGCCACGCTGGCCGAGACCTATGATCTTGCGCCGTCCATCGAGCTGGCCGAGGAGATGCACGAGATCCACGCAAAGATGGATCGCGTTATCCCCCTTCCGGATTTCGCGCGTTACGCGCCGTATATCCGCGCAATCAACCAGTTGAAGAGAGAGAAGAACGCGGTAATTCTTGCTCACAACTACATGACGCCGGAAATCTACCACGGCGTGGCAGATGTAGTAGGTGATAGTCTGCAGCTTGCTATCGAAGCGACCAAAGTTCAGGCGGGCACGATCGTCCAATGCGGCGTGCACTTCATGGCCGAAACGTCAAAAATCCTGAACCCGGCCAAGACCGTCCTGATCCCAGATATGAAAGCCGGCTGCTCGCTGGCGGAGTCGATCACCGCTGACGGCATTGCGGAGATGCGCGCGAAATACCCGGGCGCGCCCGTGGTAAGCTACGTTAACACAACAGCCGAGGTGAAAGCCGCGTCCGACATCTGCTGCACCTCGTCCAACGCCGCGCAGATCGTGCGGGCGATGGAGAGTGACACGGTCATCATGACCCCGGATCAGTACCTTGCGCAGAACGTGGCGAACGAGGTTCCCGAGAAGAATGTGGTTTGGTGGGAAGGTTCGTGCATCGTCCACGAGCAGTACACTGCCAAGGATATCAGTGACTTCCGCGCGATGCACCCAAATACCCGGATCATCGCGCACCCGGAATGCCCGCCGGATGTTGTCGCGGCCTCCGATTTCTCGGGCTCGACGTCGGGGATCATTAAATACGTCGAAACCAACAAGCCAAAAGAGGCCATGTTGGTGACGGAATGCTCGATGGCATCCAACATCGCAGACGCGCTACCGGAAGTAGATTTTGTGGGTCCGTGCAATATGTGCCCCTACATGAAGAAAATCACGCTCGAAAAAATCCTGTGGTCGCTGCATACCGGGACCGAGGAAGTGATCGTCGACCCGCAGATTGCCGAGAAAGCGCGCGTCGCGGTCGAGCGGATGATCGAACTCTCCCGGACGCTGGCGAAGTGATCGAAACGCAGCGGATCGTCATCGTCGGCGCGGGCTTGGGCGCACTTTACGCGGCCCTAAGCCTCGCGCCCCGCCCCGTTCTCATCATCTCGCCGGAAACTCTGGGCGAAGGCGCATCATCGGCTTGGGCCCAGGGGGGTGTCGCGGCGGCGATGTCGGTCAGCGACACGCCTGCGGCGCATGCACGCGACACGATGATCGCCGGAGCAGGCACTGTTTCACCGCAAATCGCCCATTTGGTCACCGAAGAAGCACGTCAGCACATCCTCGCATTGACCGAACTCGGAACGCCCTTCGATCGCGATCTCGAGGGCGACTACGTGATGTCGCGCGAGGCAGCGCACAGTCACGCGCGGGTCGTCCGGGTGAAAGGCGATCAGGCGGGTCGCGAGATCATGCAGACTCTCGTCGCGGCAGTCCGGCAGGCACCCTCGGTTCAGGTTCTCGAAGGCGTCCTGGCCACGTATCTGGAGACCGAAGATGACCGTGTGACCGGCGTGTGGATCGAACGCGCATTTGAGCCTTCGGGGCCCGTTCTGATCAAAAGCCCGGCGGTTTTGCTTGCGGGCGGCGGGTCCGGCGGGCTGTTTTCCGTTACGACAAACCCGCCTCGGATCCGTGGGCAGGTCATCGGGATGGCTGCGCGCGCTGGCGCGCGGATCGCCGATCCGGAATTCGTACAGTTCCACCCGACCGCGATCGCCAGTGGCGAAGACCCTGCCCCGCTCGCGACCGAAGCGCTGCGCGGTGAAGGTGCAATACTCGTTAACGCGGATGGCGAGCGCTTCATGCTCTCCGTTCATCCCGACGCGGAGCTTGCTCCGCGCGATATTGTGGCGCGGGCGGTTTACCTGGAGCGACAGGCCGGGCGCGAACCCGCTTTGGATACGCGTACAGCCCTAGGGGCTGAAGTCCTGACCCGCTTCCCCGCCGTTGCCGAAGCCTGCGAACGGGCCGGAATAGACCCTGTTTCCGGCGTCATCCCCGTTGCGCCGGCCGCACATTATCATATGGGCGGAGTGGATACCGATACGGAGGGACGAAGTTCGCTCGACCGGCTCTGGGTTTGCGGCGAGGCCTCGTCGACCGGGCTGCATGGCGCGAACCGTCTAGCGTCGAACGGGTTGCTTGAGGCTTTGGTTTTCGCACGGATTTGCGCTGTCGGTATCGCTGCAGAGCTTGCGGATATCGCCGACGCTGAGCCGGTAACCCCCGCGTTTCCCGACGGCGATGTCCCGGTGAACGAGGCAGCCGTGCAGGTGCTGCGCAACGCGATGACCGATGGTGTCGGTGTCGTGCGCGATGCGGAGGGATTGAAGGCGGCCCTGCGCGTCATTGCGAAGATTGAGGCGGAGGCCCGCACGGAAACGATGCGGAACATGACCGCTACGGCCACGTTGATCGCTGCAGCGGCGCTTGCGCGCCAAGAGAGCCGCGGCGGCCATTTCCGTTCCGATTTTCCGGACATGGACCCAAAATTGGCGAAAAGAACGAAAATTACGCTGGAGGAGGCGCTGAAAATTCGCGCCGCAGCCCTGGAGGACTGATATGTTGCCCGATTTGCTGATCGAACCGATTGTCCGCGCCGCGCTGGTCGAAGACCTTTCGCCGATGGGCGACGCGACGACGAAGGCGGTGATTCCGGCGGGCAAGACCTATTCCGCGCGGCTGAAAGCGCGGGAAGATGGCGTCGCTTCAGGGTTGCAGGTCGCGGCGATGGCGTTTCGACTGGTCGATCCGACGCTGCGCGTCTCGATACTGATCGCGGATGGCAAACCGTGCCAAGCCGGGGAGACCTTGCTGACGGTCGATGGCTCGGCCGCGTCGATCCTGATGGCGGAGCGGGTGGCGCTGAATTTCGCGGGACGCCTCAGCGGGATTGCCACGAAAACCGCGAGCTTCGTCGCGAAAACCGAAGGCACGAAGGCGCGTATCACTTGCACCCGGAAGACCACCCCGGGTCTACGCGCGCTCGAGAAAGCGGCGGTGACCCATGGCGGCGGTTTCAACCATCGTTACGGCCTGTCGGACGCGATCCTGATCAAGGATAACCATATTGCGGCCGCCGGGAGCGTGCGCGCGGTGCTCGAAGCGGCGAAAGCGGCGCGCAGTCACATGATGCGGATCGAGCTGGAAGTCGACACGCTGCGCCAGATGGAAGAGGCGCTGAAAATCGGTGGCGCCGATGTCATCCTGCTCGACAATATGGACAGCGCGGAGCTGCGTGCGGCCGTGGCGCTTAATGCGGGCCGCGTCGTACTGGAAGCCTCGGGGAACATGACGTTCGAGCGGATTGCCGAAGTGGCAGCGACCGGCGTGGATTACATCTCTTCCGGTGCGCTCACCCATTCGGCGCGGACGCTTGATCTGGGCCTCGATTTCTGAGAATTCAGCCGAGATAGTCTCTGAATTCGGCGCGAACGGCCTCGTAGACCGAGCGTTTGAAGGGGACGATCTTCTCGACCAGTTCGTCGAAGGGCATCCACTGCCAGACCGAAAATTCGGGATGGTCCGTGTCGATGCGCACCTGATCGTCGGAGCCGAGGAAGCGCATCAGGAACCATTTCTGCTCCTGCCCGCGCCAGCGACCGTTCCAGATTTTCGGCACAAGATCGTGCGGCAGGTCGTAGCGTACCCAATCGGAGGTTTTCGCGACGATTTCGACGAGATCGGGGTTCACCCCGGTTTCTTCTTCCAACTCGCGCAGTGCGGCTTCTTTCGGCTTTTCACCCTTGTCGATCCCGCCCTGCGGCATCTGCCAGGCCGGTCCAGGATTGTCGATGCGCTGGCCCGCGAAGACGAGGCCCGCGGGGTTCATCAGAACGACGCCGACATTGCGGCGGTAAGGAAGTTTAACGATTTCTTCGGGAGTCATATGAAAAAGGGGCCCGAAGGCCCCTTCCCCTCAATTCTGCTGCGTGTCGGTTTTGCTGTCGGCGCTCGGCGCTTCGGCTTGCTGCGTCGACGCGGTGTCAGCCTTGGCTTCCGGCGCGATGGCCGAGAGGCCTTTGATCAGGTCAATCGCGTAGGACATCTGGAAATCTTCCATCCGGCGCTTCGCGGCCTCTTCGGCTTTCGCGCGCTCGTCCTCGGCCTGTTTCTTCTCGTCCTCGGTCATCGAGTCGTTGGTGATTGCACCTTTCAGATCGGCCTCGGAGGTCATCTTGCGGGCGTTGTCGCCTTCAGCGGCCGCCTTATCCTGCGATTTCGGCTGATCGGGCTGCGGCACGACCACGTCGGGGGCAATGCCCAGCGACTGAATCGAACGACCCGACGGCGTGTAGTAGCGCGCGGTTGTCAGACGCATCGCGCCCTCGCCCTGGATCGGCATGACCGTCTGGACCGAGCCTTTGCCGAAGCTCTTGGTGCCGACGACGATCGCGCGGTGATGATCCTGCAGCGCGCCGGTCACGATTTCCGAAGCCGACGCCGAGCCGCCGTTGATCAGCACGACGATCGGCTTGCCGTTGGCCATGTCGCCCGCGGTCGCGTTGAAGCGCTCGCTATCCTGCGGGTTCCGACCGCGGGTGGAGACGATCTCACCCTTGTCGAGGAACGCATCCGCCGTCTTGATCGCCTGCGTCAGAAGACCGCCGGGGTTGTTGCGCAGGTCGATGATGAAGCCGTCGACCTTGTCCATGCCGCCGACCTCTTTCACCTGCTCCTTGATCGAGGATTCGAGGTTCGGGAAGGTCTGGTCGTTGAAGGTGGTGATGCGCAGAATGACGGTATCGCCGTCATGGCGCCCCTTCACGGCGGTCAGCTTGATCGTGTCGCGGGTCAGCGTGACGTCGAACGGATCCTGCTCGCCTTCGCGGACGATGGTCACGGTGATGTCCGAGCCGACCGGCCCACGCATCTTGTCGACTGCCTGATCGAGCGGGATACCCATCAGGGACTCGCCATCGACCGCGGTGATGAAATCGCCGGACTGAATGCCGGCTTCGGCCGCGGGCGTACCGTCCATCGGCGAAACCACCTTCACGAAGCCGTCTTCCTGCGTGACCTCGATACCGAGACCGCCGAACGAACCGCGCGTCTGCACGCGCATATCGCTGTAATCGGAAGGCGGCAGGTAGCTTGAATGCGGGTCGAGAGAGCTGAGCATGCCGTTGATTGCGGCTTCGATCAGCTTCTTGCTATCGACCGGCTCGACATAGTCCTGGCGGATCTTCTCGAAGATGTCGCCGAACAGGTCCAGCTGCTGGTAGACGGTTTCGTTGCGTTTCGTTTCCTCAGCCATCAGCGGCGCCGCGACTTGCGTGGACAGAAGCGCGCCCGCAAGCGTCCCGCCAACCGCTGCCATCATGAACTTTTTCATACTCAACCCTTGTCGTCTTTTGTCTGGATGAACCACGGCGTCGGGTCCACGGGCTTGCCGCCCTCTCTCAGTTCCAAATAAAGCGTCTCGCTGCGATCTGCACCAGCGCCATCTGTCGCCGCCTGCACGAATTCCTTGCCGAATTCCTTCGCTCCCGGCTGAATTCCGCCCATCAAGCCGATGGGCGTGCCCTTTGGCAGCACGTCTCCGACCTCACCATAGACGGTTCCGAGGCCCGCAAGAACCAGAAGATATCCATCTGCGGGTTCGAGGACCATCACATTTCCGTAGTCGAGCAAGGGACCGCGGTATCGGATCGTCGCAGCCCAAGGCGTCGTGACCAGAGATCCCGGCTCACTGGCAATCACGAGGCCGGGACGTTTGATCCCTGCCGCATCCGGTTCGTTGAAGCCACGCAGCACCGAGCCGATAACCGGCAAGTTCAGCGTGCCCTTTGCGCCCGCGAAATCTCCGCGCGGCGGACCGATATCGTTTTCCATATCGCTCAACCCGGTCGCGAAGCCTTCGAGCGTATCGGCGCTTTGCACCAGCGCGGTCAGCTCCTCGGGTTCCTCGAGATAGCGCTGCGGCAGCTTTTCGCGGCGCTCGGAAATGGCCTCCGACAGCGCAGTGCGGGCCTTGGTCACCGAGACCATCCCCTTTTCGAGGGTCTCGCGCGCGTTTTCCTGCAGTTTGCGCAGGGTCGCAATTTCCTCAAGGTGGACGCTCAGCTTCTGCGCCTCGTCCTGCAAGGCAGGCGCGACCGAGGACAGCACCATCCCGGACCGCGCCGAGCCTTCGGGACCGGACGGATGCAGCAGCAGCAGCGGCCCGTCGGATTGCTGCATGGTCGACATGACAGCCAGCAAACTGCCAAGCTCTTCGCGTTTCGCGTCGAAGCCTTGCTTGATCTCGCGCTCGCGGATCGCTGCGCGGCGCAACCCGTCGCGCAGCGCGCTCAGCCCTTGTTCATAGGCATGGATCGTTTTCGTTAGTGCTGCAATGCGATCCGACTTCGACTGCGCCGCGTCGAGCGCGGTGATCGCCTTGCGCAGATCGGCCGAGGCCTTGAGTGCGGCGTCGCCAGATCCGTCCGCCCAAAGCGGCCCGGCGGAAATCAGAAGAGCTGCGAGTGCGGCGCGGATCACGATACGATCAGGCTCTTTCCGGTCATTTCTTCGGGTTGATCGATCTGCATCAGGTCCAGTAGCGTCGGCGCGAGATCCGCAAGCCGTCCGTCGCGCAGCTTGGCGCCCTCCGGCCCGCCAACCAGAGAGACCGGCACGAGGTTCGTGGTATGCGCGGTGTGCGGACCGCCGGTTTCCGGATCGATCATGGTTTCGCAATTGCCGTGATCGGCGGTGATGATCATCGCGCCGCCCGCAGCCTCCAGCGCCTCGACGACGCGGCCGATATCGTGGTCGATCTCTTCCACCGCAGCGATCGCGGCTTTCAGAGAGCCGGTATGGCCGACCATATCGGGGTTGGCGTAGTTCACGATGATCAGGTCGTACCCGGTCTCGATCGCCTCGACGAACTTGTCGGTGACTTCCGGCGCGCTCATCTCGGGCTGCAGGTCATAGGTCGCGACCTTGGGCGATTTCGGCATGTAGCGGTCTTCGCCTTCCCACGGCTCTTCCTTGCCGCCGTTGAGGAAGAAAGTGACGTGCGGATATTTCTCTGTCTCCGCCAAGTGGAATTGGCTAAGCCCTTGTTTTGATATCCACTCTCCGAGCGTGTTTACGATTTCGCGCTTCGGATAGGCGGTCTTCATATAGGCGTTATGCTTGTCGGAATACTCGACCATCCCCAGCAGCGCCGCCCATTTCGGACGCGTTCCCGTCTCGAATTCCGAGAAGTCCGGCTCGCCGATCGCGCGCAGGATTTCGCGCGCGCGGTCGGCGCGGAAGTTGAGGCAGAAGAAGCCATCGCCATCCTTTGCGCCCTCGTAATCGCCGATCACGGTGGGCTTGATGAACTCGTCCATCTCGTCCTTGTCGTAGCTGGCTTCGACCGCGGCCACTGGGGTGTCTGCCCCCTGCCCTTTGCCGTTGATCATCGCGTCATAGGCAAGGCCGACGCGGTCCCAGCGGTTGTCGCGGTCCATCGCGTAATAGCGGCCATCGACGGTGACGACGGTGCAGCCCTCGGGGAGCCGGTCGCAAAGATCCGAAACGAAGGACTTCGCGCTATCGGGGGCGACATCGCGCCCGTCGGTGATCGCGTGGATCAGAACGGGGACGCCTGCCTCCGAGACCATTTTCGCCGCAGCGAGCGTATGTTCGATATGGCCGTGCACACCACCATCCGAGATGACGCCCATCAGATGCGCGCGCCCGCCGCTCTCTTTCATCGTGTCGATGAAGGACAAGATCGCCTGGTTCTCGAAGAAAGAGCCATCCTCGATCGCCAGATCAATCTGGCCCAGATCCATCGCCACCACCCGTCCCGCGCCGATATTGGTGTGGCCGACTTCGGAATTGCCCATCTGACCGCTCGGCAGACCGACATCGGGGCCGAAGGTCACCAGCGTCGATTTCGCCGGGTTGTTCCACAGGACACGGTCGAGGTTCGGGGTGTCGGCCAGCAAGGGCGCGTTGCCTTCGCGCTCCTTTCGCTCGCCAAAGCCATCGAGAATGCACAGGACGACGGGTTTCGGGCGGGTCATGGCGGCCTCCTAATCTGTTGCCCCCTCATACGCCTCGCAGGCCGTCGCGGCAACCGGGGGCATGCGAGGCTCAGGCCTGGAACATGATCCGCCGGGCCTTCTTCTCGTAGCTGAGTATCTCGGTCTGTCGCGTGACTTCGAGCAGCGAGGCGAGCGCCGCGTCGGGCTTTTCCATATAGCGCCGGCGCAGGTCCAGCACGACAGCCCCGCCGTCCCGGATCACCCGCATCATCAGGTCGAGATAATCGCCGATCGGATAATGGAAGCCGCAGGAAATCAGGCTGGTGACAAGATCGCCCGTGACTCCGTCCAGCGCATCAGGCTGCTTGACCGGGTTGAGTGTCTCGACCGCGCGGGCGCCATTGTCGCGCAGGAACGCCGCTGCGGCGTCGAGCGAGGCATAGCCTGCACCGGTATCGCTCCAGAAATGATATTGCTCCGGGGTTTCCTCGATATCGATCAGGGTCACGGCGCAATCGTAATCCTTGATCAGCAATGCGTCGTTGAGCCCCTGCCCACAGCCGATGTCGACCACATGGGTCGGACGGCGGCCGGTTTCCTCGAGCGTCTTGCGCAGCGGTAGATACTCGGTGAAGACCTCGGCGAGCGCGCCGCGAAAGATCTCCTCGTTGCGGGTCTCGACTTCTTCGAACGCGGGCCCCCTGTCACCGTCTTCCCAAGCCTTTCGCGCAGTGCCGGAAATCTGGCGCGTGCGCTGGAACCCCAGTAGCATCATTGCCTCGCGGGAAATGGACGCGCCGGATATGTTCATGTCTCGAAGAGTATTCATCGGGCCTGACCTGCTGCACATCATTTTCGGACGCAGCGTAACGTCGTCGTGATGCGGTGCAAGCTGTCGATGGGAGCAGAGGTTAGTGACCTGTCGATCAGACGCGGTGATAGGGTGTGCCGGCGATGATCTGTCCGGCGCGGTAAATCTGTTCGGTCAGCATGACGCGGGCCAGCATATGCGGCCAGACCATCTTGCCGAAGGAGATGGAAAACTCGGCGCGGCTGCGCAGGGCCGGGTCGATCCCGTCCGCACCGCCGATCACGAAAGCCACGTCGCGCGCCTGATCGCGCCAGCCTTGCAGTTTCGTGGCGAATTCCGGCGATGAGATCAGGCTGCCGCGTTCGTCGAGGGTGACGATGACCGATCCCTCGGGAATGGCGCGGCTGAGCAACTCTGCTTCCGCGCCCTGCCCCAAGCCTTTCTTGTCTTCGACCTCGACGACGGAAGCCGGGCCGAGCCCGAAGGCGCGCCCGGATTTCTCGAAGCGTTTCAGGTAGTCGTCGATCAGCTCGCGCTCGGGCCCCTTGCGCAAGCGGCCCACCGCGCAGATCGTGATCTTCATGCAGCCGAACTCAGACGGGGGCGCCCGCAGGCATCCACATCTTTTCCAGCTGATAAAACTCGCGCACTTCCGGGCGGAAGACGTGAACGATGACGTCAGAGCTGTCGATCAGCACCCAGTCGCCCTGATCCTTGCCCTCGACTTTGCAAGCCCGGTCGAATTCGTGCTTCAGCCGCTCGGTCAGGTTTTCGGCTATGGCGCTGACCTGACGCGTGCTGCGCCCGGAACAGACAACCATATAGTCGCCGATCGAGGACCGACCGCGCAGGTCGATGGTCACGATATCTTCGGCCTTGTCGTCTTCGAGGGAAGAGATGACGCGCGCGAGGATTTCTTCGCTCGTCGCTTCGGCGTTGACGGCCCGTGTATTCATGGCCGCTGCCTTTGTGCCGGCATCACTCGGCACGAGGGAAAGATGAGACAGGACATGGTCCTCCAGATGTTACGCGCCACAATAGTCCCGGCGCTGGACGTCTTTCAAAAGTAGCATTCCGCAGGTCCGATTTCAATTTTCCTGCGGCGAATTTTCGCTATGCGTTTCCGGAGCCTGTTGCAAGTCAAGCTGTGACCCTTCGAGCACGCGCACTTCGCGCTGCGGGAACGGGATCGAAATGCCGTTCGCCTTGAACGTATCCCAGAGCGCGAGAAACACTTGGCCGCGCACATTGGTCAGTCCCTCGACCGGGTCGGTGATCCAGAACCGCAGGAGGTAATCGACCGAACTGTTGCCGAAACCGGTCACGTGGCAAACCGTCGGGCGGTTCTTCAGGACGCGGTTCACCGATTGCGCGGCCTCCACCGCGAGTTTGCGCACCAGATGTGGGTCATCGTGATAGGAGGTGCCGAAGGGCAGGTCGATCCGGACGAATTCGTTGGAATGGGACCAGTTGACCACCTGCCCCGTGATCAGGTCTTCATTCGGGATCAGGTATTCCTTGCCGTCGCGCGTGACGACCGAGACATAGCGCGCGCCCAGCGAATTGATCCAGCCGAAGGTTTCGCCAAGGCTGATCACGTCGCCGGGCTTGATCGATTTATCCAGCAGGATGATCACGCCCGAGACGAGGTTTGACACGACTTTCTGCAGACCGAAGCCAAGGCCCACGCCGATCGCACCGGACAGAACCGCAAGCCCGGTCAGGTCGAATCCTACCGCCTTGATCCCGATGAACAGCGCCGCGCCGTAAAGCAGAACCTGCATCACCTTGATGACCAGCTCCGACATCGACGGGCTGATATCCTCGTTGGTCCGCAGCCGCGCCGAGGTCTGCCCAGAGATGATCCGCGCCACCGACAGAAGGATCGTCGTCAGCACCAGTGCCTTGAGAACCCCGTAGGCCGTGATGCGGAAATCACCGAATTCGACCGCGGTCCCGTTCAAGAGCCGCACCGTTTCGTCCCAAAGCCCGAGGTAATAGAGCGTGACCCAGATCCACGCGCCCCAGCGCACGATACCGCGCAGGAGCGCATTTCGGATCAGCCGCGCGACGAGGCCGACGACGAGCCATGCCGTGACGAGCGTGGCGGCCAGCACCACGAGGAAGCGCCAGGAATAAAAACCCTTGGTTGCCTCGAGCACGAACACCGACGCCCATGCGAACACAATGAAGAGAAATCCGCGCAGACGCTTCCGGAGCAGGATCAGCCAGCGAAGCTGACGGGTCGAGAGCTCACGCCTCCGCCCCCAGTCGTCGACTTTCGGCGCGAGCCAGATGCGCCCGAGATGGGCCAGCGCAAAACACGCTGCGATGATCCCGAATTGCCAGAGCCGCGAGGGCAAGACCATAGAATTGAGGAAGATTTCGATCTGCGCCCAGATCGAACTCAAAATCTTGACGATGTCCCCGTTCGCGAAATCCATGGAAATGACGTTAGCCCGGTTTTGCGATCAGGCCAAACACGGACTCTTCGATTGCCTCAGCGCCGGATTCGCCGTATTTAGCGGCCCATGACACTCGTTTTCGACATGGATGACCGCGCCCGCCTCCGCGAGCGCTTCTACGGCGAAAGCCGCTCGGTGCTGGCACGACTTTGATGCTCTGCGCCCGCGGGCGCATATCTGCGCCTGCTGTCCCATGTCTGACAAACGGCCGTTTTATAGGCCAGCCATCCAAAGAAAGTGAGAGCCATGTCTGCTCCGAAGACCCTCTATGACAAGATCTGGGACGCGCATGTCGTGTCCGAAGACGAAGACGGCACCAGCCTGCTCTATATCGACCGCCACCTCGTCCACGAAGTGACCTCGCCGCAAGCCTTCGAAGGGCTGCGCATGGCGGGCCGCAAGGTGCGCGCGCCGGAGAAAACTATCGCCGTACCGGATCACAACGTGCCGACCACGCTCGACCGCGCGAAGGGGATCGAGAACGAGGAAAGCCGGATTCAGGTCGATGCGCTCGACAAGAACGCCAAGGACTTCGGGGTGAACTATTACCCGGTCTCCGACGTGCGTCAGGGCATCGTGCACATCGTCGGTCCTGAACAGGGCTGGACGCTGCCGGGCATGACGGTCGTCTGCGGCGACAGCCACACCGCGACCCATGGCGCGTTCGGTGCGCTCGCTCACGGCATCGGTACCTCGGAAGTGGAGCATGTTCTGGCGACCCAGACGCTGATCCAGTCGAAGTCGAAGAACATGAAGGTCGAGATCACCGGCAAGCTGCGTCCGGGCGTCACCGCCAAGGACATCACGCTGTCGGTCATCGGCGCGACCGGCACTGCCGGCGGCACTGGTCATGTCATCGAATATTGCGGCGAAGCGATCCGCGAGCTGTCGATGGAAGGCCGCATGACCGTCTGCAACATGGCGATCGAAGGCGGCGCGCGCGCTGGCCTCATCGCGCCGGACGAGAAGACCTTCGAATACGTCAAAGGCCGGGCTCACGCTCCGAAAGGCGCGCAATGGGAGGCGGCTCTGCATTGGTGGAAGCAGCTCTACACCGACGAGGGCGCGCATTTCGACAAGGTCGTCACCATCAAGGCCGAAGAGATCGAGCCCGTCGTGACCTGGGGCACTTCGCCCGAGGACGTGCTGCCGATCT
Source organism: Thioclava sp. F34-6 (assembly GCF_002213235.1). Taxonomy (NCBI): domain Bacteria; kingdom Pseudomonadati; phylum Pseudomonadota; class Alphaproteobacteria; order Rhodobacterales; family Paracoccaceae; genus Thioclava; species Thioclava sp. F34-6. The sequence goes on along the minus strand of NZ_NBOA01000004.1, from coordinate 290,629 downwards.
CGGGCTCCGTGCCCGCGCCGGAAGACTTCAAGGGCGGTAAGGTCGAAGCGGCCAAGCGCGCGCTCGACTACATGGGCCTCGAAGCGGGCACCAAGCTGACTGACATCAAGATCGACGTGGTCTTCATCGGCTCGTGCACCAACGGCCGGATCGAGGATCTGCGCGCCGCCGCCGAAGTCGTCAAAGGCCGCAAGCTGGCCGACGGCGTCCGCGCGATGGTCGTGCCGGGCTCGGGTCTCGTGCGGGCTCAGGCCGAAGAAGAGGGTCTGGACAAGATCTTCCTCGACGCCGGGTTCGAATGGCGCATGGCGGGCTGCTCGATGTGTCTCGCGATGAACCCCGACCAGCTGGCAGAGGGCGAGCGTTGCGCGTCGACCTCGAACCGTAACTTCGAGGGGCGTCAGGGCTACAAGGGCCGCACCCATCTGATGAGCCCGGCCATGGCCGCCGCCGCTGCCGTCACCGGTCATCTGACGGATGTTCGGAAGCTGATGGAAATGGAAGACGCGTAAGGAGCGACGAGAATGGAAAAGTTCGAAAAAGTTACCGGGATCGCCGCGCCCATGCCGCTGGTCAATATCGACACCGATATGATCATCCCCAAGGGTTTCCTGAAAACCATCAAGCGTACCGGGCTCGGCGTGCATGCGTTCGACGAGATGCGTTACGACCGTCAGGGCAACGAGAACCCCGACTTCGTTCTCAACAAGCCGCAATATCGGGAAGCGCAGATCCTCGTGGTCGGCGACAACTTCGGTTGCGGCTCCTCGCGTGAGCACGCCCCGTGGGCGCTCGCCGATTTCGGCATCAAGGTGATCATCTCGACCTCCTTCGCCGACATCTTCTACAACAACTCGTTCAAGAACGGGATGTTGCCGATCGTGCTGCCGCAGGAGCAGGTCGATATCCTGATGAAGGATGCGGAGAAGGGTTCGAACGCACGGATGACCGTCGATCTCGAGAACCAGGAGATCACGACCTCGGAAGGCGAGACGATCAAGTTCGATGTCGACGCTTTCAAGAAGCATTGCCTGCTCGAAGGTCTCGACGATATCGGCCTGACGCTTGAAAAGGCCGCAGCCATCGACAGCTTCGAGACGCAGATGCATCAGGCGCGTCCCTGGGTGTAATACCCGATACCATAAGAACAGGAAAAGCCGCCCCGACCCGGGCGGCTTTTTTCGTGAGGAGGGGGCGCGGGAACGCACCGCCCGTGGTATCGTTCATCATTTGACGTAGACCGAGAGGATGATGCGATGCGCGTTTCGACCCTGTTTCTGATGACCGGCCTCGTGCTGATTGTTCTCGGCGTCGCGGCCATCACGAATCCTTTCGCGACCTCTCTGGCCCTGACTACCTTCGTGGGCATACTGTTCCTGATTGCCGGGGTGGTGCAGGCGTGGCTCGCCTTCAACGGCCGAGACGGGGCGCATCGCGCGTGGCACGGGCTGATCGCGCTTCTCAATATCGTCGTCGGCGTCTGGCTGATCGCCGATCCGATGTCCGGCACGGTCTCGCTCGCAGCGGTGGTCGGCGTGCTCTTCCTGCTGATGGGGGCGTTGCGCCTGCTGATCGGCCTGCGCCTCGCGGCGCCGCGCCTGCGCTGGATGCTGGTCCTGTCGGGCGCGGTTTCGATCCTTCTCGGGCTTTTGATCTTCGCGGCCTTCGATCAGATCGCGACGCAGATCCTCGGGCTTTTGCTGGGCATCCAGCTTCTCGCGGATGGTGTCGGTCTTGCCGCACTTGGCTTTGCCAGCCGCGACTCCTGAGGGCTTTTGACCCGCTAAGCCCTTGATCCACAAAATATGGTTCCGCTCCCTAGTTTGCCACAATTTTGCACCTTTATTGATGCAATGTCGCACCAGGTCTTTCCAGAAAACGCCCGAATACGGCAGAGAGTCTGAAAACAGTATTTGCTTGGATCGGGAACTTGGGCAAAATCATGGCAAGTTTGAGGCAGCGGGTCACATTTGGCGCGCGTCTTGCGGGTAAAAGGATCGGCAATGTATCGAATCCGACCGCAGGGAAGGGTAGGGTAACTGTGTTTTCACGTCTCTCAGGGGCGCTCTTTCGCGCGATCCTCGTTGCGGTGGTGATTTGCATCCCCGCGCTCATACTGCCCGATACCAGTAGCGACACCGCCCAGATCGTGGCGTTGATGGCGCTGTTCGGATTTGCGCTGACCCTGTTCGAATACGCCTCGGTCTATCCCGGTCTGATCGAGTTTCGCGATGCGCCGCCCTTCAACCGCATTCGGTTCATGTCGCTGTTTCTAACCGTCGGCCTGCTCTCTCTTGCGGTACAGTCGCAATATCACGCGTCGACGCTGACCCGGTTGATCGAGGTTCTAGGCACTACGGTCGCAAGCTCCATCGACGTGCCTTACAGCCCCGTGCGCCTGTTACAGCTCGCGCTTCCGGCGGATGCCTCTTTGCATCAGGTCGCGCTGGTGCGCACCGCGGCGGGGATGGCCTACCTGATCTCGCTGCTGACCCTCGGCTATTTCGTCATCGTCATGCGGATCATGGGCTGGCCGCAGGCGCATACCAAATTCAACGTCTGGGTAAATCTGCCGACCTTCGACCCCACCGCGGGCGGCGACGTGGTCGAGCGCCTGCGCCGCGACGCGTGGTTCAACATTGCACTCGGATTTCTTTTACCCTTCCTTATTCCGGCGGTGCTCAAACTCGTTTCGGTCAGTTTCGTGATCGTGACGCTGGAAGTGCCACACACGATGATCTGGATGGTGACGGCATGGGCCTTCCTTCCCGCAAGCCTGTTCATGCGCGGCATCGCGCTGGCCCGGGTCGCGCAAATGATCGAGAACAAGCGTCTCGCCTCCGGGGCGAGCGACTACTTGCCGGCCTGATCGCGCTCTGTTTCGCGCTGCCCGCCACGGCAGAGACTCTGCGTGTGGCGACATGGGATGCTGGGCTGTCGCGCCGGGGTCCCGGCCTTCTTCTGAAAGATATCCGCAAAGGCGAGGCGCAGGTCGCGGCGGCGACGCGGATCGTGGACACGATCGCGCCGGATGTTCTGCTGCTGACCGGGATCGACTGGGATCTCGACGGGCTGTCGCTGGAGGCGCTGAACGAACGCCTCGCGCAGCCCTATCCGCACCTTTTCGCGCCGCGCCCCAATAGCGGCTGGCCGAGCGGGGCCGATCTCGACGGCAACGGAAAGCTAGGCGAAGCGCGGGATGCCCAAGGCTACGGACGATTTCCGGGGCAGGGCGGCATGGCGCTTCTGTCGCGTTATCCGATCGAGGCCGACCGTGTGCGCGACTTCTCCAGGATGCTGTGGAAGGACCTGCCCGACGGGAGGATCGCCGGGGCGGAGCTGTCGCCCGACGCGATGGCGGTACAGCGCCTCAGTTCGACGGGGCATTGGGACGTGCCGCTCAAGTTGCCGTCGGGCGAGCGCCTTCATCTTCTGGCCTTCTCCGCGACGCCGCCGGTGTTCGATGGGCCGGAAGATCGCAACGGACGCCGCAATCGTGATGAGATCGCCTTCTGGCTGCGCTATCTGGATGGGGAGCTCGACGCGCTGCCGCCCGAAGCGCCGGTGATCCTGATGGGCGACGCCAACCTCGACCCGAAGGACGGGGAGGGGCGGCGCGATGCGCTCGATCTGCTGCTGAACGGTCCGCATTTCCGAGACCCCCAGCCGCGGAGCGCGGGGGCGAAAGCTGCGGCGGATCCTGATCATAGGGGCGACCCGAGCCTTGATACCGCCGATTACGACGGCCCGGGCAACCTACGGCTCGACTACGTTCTGCCGTCGAATGATCTGCATGTAGAGGCGGCGGGCGTCGTCTGGCCCGAGCCGGGCGCGCCCTTGGCGGAGGCGGCACGCGCCGCCTCGCGTCACAAGATGGTCTGGCTAGACATTGTATTGCCCTGATCGGGCACGACCTTGAGGCCCCGGATATAGAGATGCTCGAACACCACGCGCTGCAGCGTCTTCGGCGTGAATTCCGGGAAGCGTGCGTGGAAATCGGTGCCGTCGATTTCGTGGCTCATGTCGAACAGGTAGCGCATCTCGCGTAGTTCGCGTGCCAGTTCCCACGCGGGCGATGCGAGCAGAAGCGCCGTCCACGGGAATTTCTTGATCGAGATGTCGCGCCCCATCTGGCGGGAGAATTCCTCGGCCAGCTCGCGAACGGAGAACCGGGTTCCGGGGAACCCGAGATCGAGAAGACCGGGCGAGTGATCTTCGGTCTCGGCAAGTTGCACCGCGACACGCGTCATGTCCTCGAGATCGGCGTAGACGCGCTGCGCATCGGGCTTGCCGAGCGCGGTGATCTTGCCCTTGCGCAAATCCTTCAGCATCACCCGGTTGAGTAGTGTGTCGGGCGCCTCGGCATTGATGAAATCGCCGCCGCGCAGGATCACGACCGAACGGCCCTCCTCGGCATGGGCGCGATAGCGCGCCTCCATCTCGGCGCGGATATTGCCCTTGCGGGTGCAGGCGTGATGCGGGGTCGACGCGCTCCACGGAGACGGCTCGCGCCCGTAGACATAGACGTTGCCCGGCACCATCACCGATGCGCCGCTATCGCGCGACGCGGTCAGAACCTGCTTGGTGATCTGCGGGATCTGGTTCGCCCAGTCGTGGTAATTCGGCGGGTTCATCGCATTCACGATCCACCGCGCGCCGCGCGCCGCGATCGCCATATCGGTGCCCCGGCGATAGCGATCGACGTCCCAGCCAGCCGCTCGGAAGGACCGTGCCGCAGCTGATCCGAACAAACCGCCCATTCCCAGGATCAGTACCCTGCGATTCATTTCGCCCTCATGTGTCGTCTGCCTGCTCTAAACTCTAGCATGCGCTCATACGCGCGCGGGGGCCACTCGCCAACCACTTGATCCGCAAAAGCCCGCCGAAGCCTCGGCAACCGCTTGCCGATCGTCCAGACACGGTTTCGCGACCTGTGCCGCTTGACCAGGGGGCGGGCAGGGGATACCCCCTTCGAGACCCTGTTTTCTCGGGAGATTATCCTAATGACCAACCCTTCCATCCTCATCCTGCCCGGCGACGGGATCGGCCCTGAAGTCATGGCCGAGGTTCGCAAAGTCATCGATTGGTACGGTGCCAAGCGCGACCTCGCCTTCGACGTGAGCGAAGACCTCGTCGGCGGCGCGGCCTATGACAAGCACGGCGTGCCGCTGGCCGATGAGACGATGGCGAAGGCGCAGGAAGTGGACGCGGTTCTGCTCGGCGCCGTGGGTGGCCCGAAATACGACACGCTCGACTTCTCGGTGAAGCCGGAGCGCGGCCTGCTGCGTCTGCGCAAAGAGATGGACCTGTTTGCGAACCTGCGCCCCGCGCAATGCTTCGACGCGCTCGCCGATTTCTCCTCGCTGAAGAAGGACGTGGTCGCAGGCCTCGACATCATGATCGTGCGCGAACTGACCTCGGGCGTCTATTTCGGCGAGCCGCGCGGCATCTTCGAAGAAGGCAACGAGCGCGTCGGCATCAACACCCAGCGCTACACCGAGTCCGAGATCGAGCGCGCCGCCCGTGCCGCGTTCGAACTGGCGATGAAGCGCAACAAGAAGCTCTGCTCGATGGAGAAAGCCAACGTGATGGAGTCGGGCATCCTCTGGCGCGAAGTCGTGACCCGCGTCGGTCAGGACTACCCGGAAGTCGAACTGAGCCACATGTATGCGGATAACGGCGCGATGCAGCTCGTGCGCGCGCCCAAGCAGTTCGACGTGATCGTCACCGACAACCTGTTCGGCGACATCTTGTCTGACTGCGCGGCGATGCTGACCGGTTCGCTCGGGATGCTGCCTTCGGCGAGCCTCGGCGCGCCGATGGCGAATGGTCGCCCGAAAGCGATGTACGAGCCCGTTCACGGTTCGGCGCCCGATATTGCGGGGCAGGGCAAGGCCAACCCGATCGCCTGTATCCTCAGCTTCGCGATGGCGTTGCGCTACAGCTTCGATCAGGGCGAAGAGGCGACCCGCCTCGAAAACGCGATCGAGAAAGTGCTGGCCGATGGCGTGCGCACCGCGGACCTGATGGGCCCCGAAGGCGGCACCCCGGTCTCGACCGCCGAGATGGGCGACAAGATCATCGAAGCGCTCGACGCCTCGCTCTGATCCAAGAGAAAAGTCTCATGAAAAGGCGCGGGTGAAAGCTCGCGCCTTTTTCATGCCGCGGCCTTGCAACTCCCGAACATCCGCCCAAGATGCGAGCGATAACACCGGGAGCCTTCCATGCCCGATTTCGGCGGAAAATCAAACGCGCGCGGCGCCGCGCTCGGCCTGACATCGATGGCGATCTACGCCACGCATGACGTCATCATCAAACATCTGGGCCAGACCTATTCGCCGGTTCAGATCGTGTTCTTCGCGGCGCTTCTATCCTTCCCGCTGCTCTCGGTGATCCTGCTTAACGACAAGCGCGAGGGCAGCCTGCGCCCGGTTCATCCCGGTTGGGTCGTGGGGCGTGTCGTCACCACCGTCGTCACTGGGCTCTGCGCGTTCTACGCCTTCTCGACCCTGCCGCTGGCGCAGGTCTATCCGCTTCTCTTCGCGATGCCGCTGCTGGTCACCGTCTTCTCGATCCCGATCCTCGGCGAGCGGGTCGGTATTCACCGCTGGGCCGCTGTCATCCTCGGCCTGATCGGCGTGGTGATCGTGGTGCGCCCCGGACAGGCGGAACTCGCGCCGGGCCATTTCGCGGCGATGACGGCGGCGGTGACCGGCGCCCTCGCCTCGGTGATCGTGCGCAAGATCGGTTCGGAGGAGCGTTCGGTCGTCCTCCTGCTCTCGCCGCTTCTGGGCAACGTGATCGTCATGGCGATCCTTCTCCCCTTCGTCTGGCAGCCGCTTCAGATTACCGATCTCGGCCTGATGGCGGTGATCGCGATGTTCGGCCTGACCGCGTCCTTCCTGCAAATCCTCGCCTATCGGGCGGGAGAGGCCGCAATCGTCGCGCCGATGCAATATTCACAGATCCTCTGGGCGGTCTTTTACGGCTGGATCATTTTCCACGAGAGCGTGGATATCCCGACGCTCGTCGGCGCCGGCGTCGTGATCCTGTCCGGCATCTACATCGTGATCCGCGAGACCCGCGTCTCCACGAACCAGCCGGTGCTGCGCACGCGGGGTCGTTCGGAAACCGCGACCGCGCCGCGTTCGTCGCTTCTGGGCCGCGTTTTGGGCCTTCGCGCACCCAATTCAAGAAGCTGATCAAGACCCCCTTGCAAAACCCCGCGCAAGCCGCTAATTCCCCGCCCACGGTCGGAGCGTAGCGCAGCCTGGTAGCGCACCTGCTTCGGGAGCAGGGGGTCGGAGGTTCGAATCCTCTCGCTCCGACCATTTCCCGATTTTCCCTGATTCCTTGGCTTTTGGCGATGTCGCTGGCCTTTCGGCCCGTGCTTTGGCACAACTTTCCCGAAGCAATGAAGGCAGGGCGCATGCAGGCCGAAGCAACACCCCTCAGCGGCGTTCTGGTGATCACCCCGAAGCGATTCGGCGATCACCGCGGGTTTTTCTCCGAGAGCTATTCGGCGAAGCGATTTGCCGAGGCCGGGATCGAGATCGATTTCGTGCAGGACAATCATTCGGTCTCGGAGGCCGTGGGCACCGTGCGCGGGTTGCATTTTCAGGCGCCACCCCATGCTCAGGCGAAACTGGTGCGCTGCGGACGCGGGCGGCTCTGGGATGTCGCGGTTGATATCCGCAAGGGCAGCCCGACTTACGGGCAATGGTTCGGCACCGAGCTGAGCTTCGAGAACGGCAAGCAGCTGCTGATCCCGGCGGGCTTTGCGCATGGGTTCGTGACGCTCGAGCCGGGCACCGAGATCGTCTACAAATGCTCGGATTACTACGCTCCCGACTGTGAAGGCGCGATCCGCTGGGACGATCCCGATCTGGGCATAGACTGGCCGCTTTCCGCAGGAACAGAGCCTGTTTTGTCCGGCAAGGATGCCGAGGCACCTCTTTTCGCTACCTTCGACAGCCCCTTCACCTGGGAGGGCGCAGCATGAAGATTCTCGTCACCGGTGGTGCCGGGTTCATCGGCTCCGCCGTCGTCCGCCTCGCCGTCTCGCGCGGCCATGAGGTTGTGAACCTCGACGCGCTGACCTATGCCGCCTGCCTCGAGAATGTCGCGCCCGTCGCCGACAGCCCGCTTTATGCGTTCGAGCAGGCCGATATCCGCGACCCCGAGGCACTGACGGCGATTTTCGCGCGCCACAAGCCCGAGGCGGTGATGCATCTCGCGGCCGAAAGCCACGTGGATCGCTCGATCGACGGTCCCGGGGCTTTCATCGAGACGAACGTGATGGGCACCTACAACATGCTGCAGGCGGCGCGCAGCTTTTGGGAGGGTGAAGGCCGCCCCGAGAGTTTCCGCTTCCATCACATCTCGACCGACGAGGTCTATGGCACGCTCGGCGCCACCGGCCAGTTCACCGAAAACACGCCCTACGCCCCGAACAGTCCCTATTCCGCCTCTAAAGCGGGCTCGGACCATCTCGTGCGCGCCTGGCACGAGACCTATGGGCTGCCGGTCGTGCTCACCAATTGCTCGAACAATTACGGCCCCTATCACTTCCCGGAAAAGCTGATCCCGGTCGTGATTCTGAACGCGCTCGCGGGCAAGCCGCTGCCGATCTATGGCGACGGCTCGAATGTGCGCGACTGGCTCTTTGTGGAAGATCACGCCGATGCGCTGCTTCTGGTGTTGGAGAAGGGCGCTTTGGGTCGCAGCTACAATATTGGCGGCGAGAACGAGCGGTCGAACCTCGAACTGGTCCAAACGATCTGCACCATTCTCGACAGGCTGCGTCCGGGCGAGACGCCCTATGCCGATCTGATCACCTTCGTCACCGACCGCCCCGGCCACGATGCCCGCTACGCGATCGACCCGACCCGCATCCGCGAGGAGCTGGGCTGGCGCCCGAGCGTCACCGTCGAAGAGGGGCTCGAGCGCACCGTGCGCTGGTATCTCGAGAACGAGGACTGGTGGCGCCCGCTGCTGGAGCGGCACGGCGTCGGTGAAAGGCTGGGCAAGGCATGATCCTCGTCTTCGGACAGACCGGCCAGGTGGCGCAGGAATTGCAGCGCCTCGCACCCGAGGCGGCGTTTCTGGGCCGGAATAGGGTCGATTTGAGAAACCCTGATGCCGCAGCTGAGGCGATCCGGGAGGCGAAGCCAACGGCAGTGATCAACGCCGCCGCCTATACGGCTGTCGACAAGGCCGAAGAAGAAGAGGCGCTCGCCCAAACCGTCAACGGTGACGCGCCCGCTGCGATGGCCAAAGCCTGCCGTGACCTTGGCATCCCGCTCGTTCATATCTCCACCGATTACGTCTTCGACGGCTCCGGTGAAGCGCCGTTCAAACCGACCGATCCGACCGCTCCGCTCGGCGCCTATGGCCGCACCAAGCTCGCCGGAGAACAGGCGATCCGCGCAGCAGGAGGGACCTTCGCCATCCTGCGCACGAGTTGGGTCTTTTCGGCACATGGCGGGAACTTCGTGAAGACGATGCTGCGCCTGTCCGAGAGCCGCGATCACCTGACGATCGTCGCCGACCAGATCGGCGGCCCGACCCCGGCCAAGGCGATTGCCGAGGCCTGCCTGACGATGGCGCAAGAGTTGCAGCGCGCGCCCGAGAAAAGCGGCGTTTACCATTTCTCAGGCTCTCCCGATGTAAGCTGGGCAGGCTTCGCGCGGGAGATCTTCGCGCGGGCCGGGCGGGACGTGACGGTGGAGGATATCCGCACCGCCGATTATCCGACGCCCGCGAAACGGCCGCTCAATTCGCGGCTCGACTGCAGCGACCTGGCCGTGTTCGGCCTGAAGAGACCCGATTGGAGATTGGGATTGGACGAGGTTTTAACCGAATTGGGGGCGATATGACGCGCAAGGGGATCATTCTGGCGGGCGGCTCGGGCACGCGACTCTATCCGATCACGATGGGCGTCTCAAAACAGCTTCTGCCGGTCTACGACAAGCCGATGATCTACTACCCGCTGACCACCCTGATGCTGGCCGGTATTCGCGAGATCGCGGTGATCACCACGCCGCATGATCAGGAGCAATTCATCCGCACGCTCGGCGATGGCAGTCAATGGGGGCTGAGCCTGACCTATATCACCCAGCCCTCGCCCGACGGTCTGGCGCAGGCCTATCTGCTAGCTGAAGATTTTCTCGCGGGCAGCCCTTCGGCGATGGTTCTCGGCGACAACATCTTTTTCGGCGCGGGTCTCGGCGAGATCCTGAAAGCGGCGAATGCGACCACAGAGGGCGGCACCGTCTTCGGCTATCGCGTCCGCGATCCCGAACGCTACGGAGTGGTGGATTTCGACGAGAGCGGCACCGTGCGCGCGATCATCGAGAAACCCGACGTGCCGCCCTCGCAATTCGCGGTGACGGGGCTCTATTTCCTCGACGAGACCGCTCCGGACCGCGCCAAGACGATCACGCCGTCCGCTCGGGGCGAGCTGGAGATCACCTCGCTTCTGGAAACCTACCTGCATGACGGCGCGCTCTCGGTCACCCAGATGGGCCGCGGCTTCGCCTGGCTCGACACCGGAACGCATGGCAGCTTGCTCGATGCGGGGAATTTCGTCCGCACGCTGGAGGAGCGGCAAGGGCTGCAAAGCGGCTCGCCCGACGAGATCGCCTTCGAGAAGGGCTGGATCAGTGGCGAGCAACTGAAAGATCGCGCTAATGAGTTCGGTAAGAACAGCTATGGCGAGTATCTGCTGCGCCTGATCGAGTGATGGTCAATGGCACGGGTCACGATCCTGATGGCGATACGCGATCCGGGCCCGGAGTTGCGCGATCAGCTCGAAAGCCTCGCGACGCAGACGCATCCTGAGTGGCGGCTGATTGTTGGGGACGACAGCCGAAGCGATGCCGCACACGATCTATTGGCAGAGTTCGCGCGGAGCCATGAGGTACGGATTGGAGCAGGGCCGCAAAAAGGCGCGGGGGTAAATTTCCTATCTCTTCTAAGCGGCTTGGACCCCGCCAAGACCGAGTTCATCGCCTTCTGCGATCAGGATGATGTTTGGTTGCCGGATCGGCTCGCGCGGGGGATTGCGGCCTTGGACGAGGGTAAACCTGCTCTCTATTGCAGCCGCACATGGGTCTGTGACGCTAATTTGGGAAACAAACACCTTTCGGCGCGACATCCAGATCGGCCATCGTTCCGTAACGCTCTGGTCCAGAATATCGCGGCCGGTAACACGATCCTCCTGAACCCGGGCGGGGCCGAGCTCGCCATCTCTGCGGCGCGCGAATTGCAGGTCGCGCCGCGCCATGACTGGTGGATTTATCAACTGTTCACTGGCTGCGGCGTCCGGGTCGTCTATGACGCGGAACCTACGCTTCTCTATCGACAGCACGGCCGCAACGCGGAAGGTGCGAACCTCACGATGCGTGCAAAGCTCTCTCGGTTGAAGCGGCTGCTGAAGGGTGAATGGCGTGGTTGGGTCGATGTCCAATGCGCGGCGCTTACCGCCTCCGCGCATCGGTTCACGCCCGAAAACCGGACCATTTTCAACCGCTTCTTGAATATGCGCGAGGCAGATTTTTCGACCCGAATGAAAGAATTCGCCCGGCTGAGGCTCTATCGCCAAAGCCGGGCGGCTACGCTTGCCCTTTGGATTGGGGCCGTGTTTCGCCTGATTTAGGGTCTCAAATCCGGAAAATCGGCTGCAGCAGGCGCGGCAGGAGCCCCTTGAACTTCAGCGGCGCATCGGTCGCGGCGAGGCAGATGCAGACATCTTCCATCCCCGCGATCGGCGTGTGGTCGAGATCGTCATCCGCCACTTCCACATCGCCCACGCCAAAGCGCCCGGTTTCGTCCGAGAAGGAGCCTTGCAGAACCATGGTCAGTTCCAGGCCGCCATGGGTATGATCGGGCACCGCCATTCCCGGCGGGATGTAGAGAAGCCGGGCCGACCCCTCTTTATCCTCGCTCAGGATGGCCTGCTTGATGCCGCCGCCCAAGGCACGCCAGCGCGGGTTGTCCGCACCCATAGCCTCGACCACGGCGCCCGGATAGATTCCTGCGCGCGCGGGTTGCGCCGCGACGATCACATCGTCGTCGTCCAGCCCATCAAACACACGTCGCCGCAAATCGTCGCTCGGCGCCATGCCTTCAAGCTCGTCCAGAACCAGCCCGCCTGCCAGTTCCTCTGCTTCAAGCCGTGCGCGACACTCGTCGCACTGGCTCACATGCGCCGCGACGACCAGCGAAAACGCATGACCCAGCGAGCCGGTCGCGTAAGACCGAACCAACCAATCGGGCAAATGATGCGTAATCTCCGTCATTCGTCTCTCAGATCCCTTAACTCGTGTCTAAGCTTCTCCAGCGCGAGCCGGATCCGCGATTTGATCGTCCCAAGTGCGAGGCCGGTTGCCTCGCGTATTTCGGCCTGTGTGAGTTCACCCACGTAGGCCCGCTCGATTATGTCGCGCTGCGCTTCGGGCAGAGCCTTGATCGCTTCACGCAGCTGCGCCGCTTCCTGTTCCAACCCGATCGCCGCGTCGGCTTCTCGGGTTTCCCGCGTTTCCGCTTCGGCGACCAGCTCGTCTGGAACGGGCCGGGGACGTCTTCGGATCACATCGATCTGCCGATTGCGCGCAATTCGGTAGATCCATGCCGAGGCGCGCGCCCGCGTCTCGTCGTAAAGATGAGCCTTGCGCCAGATCGTGAGCATCACGTCCTGTACCACATCCTCCGCCGCCGCCTGCGACATGCCAGAGCGCACCAGCATCCCCTTCAGCCGCGGCGAGAAGTGATCGTAAAGCCGCGCGAAGGCCATTTTGTCACGCCTGTCACGGACGGCGACGAGCCAGTCGGTCTGCTCGCATGCCGCCTCTGGCGTCGGTTTCGCTGAATTCTTGTCGTCCATACTCTTCCCGGCAAAGGTATGTCCCGCCGCGATTGGCGGGGTCCCCGTGGTGTCGAAGTTGATGGTCGCATCTCTCAGCATGTGACCGATACGCAGCTTATGGGAATCTGGTTCACATGAGTCGCGAAAAAACTTCTGATCCAAACGGTAATATGCACCGTTAAGCCTTCAAGAGCTTGGGAGAATTCGAATGTCATTTGATGCCGTGCATCCACAGGCGCAACGCATCGCGGTCATCGGCTCGGGGATTTCCGGTCTGGCCGCGGCGTGGCAACTCGCGCCGCAAAACCGCGTTACCGTCTACGAGGCGGAGCCGCGGCTCGGTGGGCATTCGCGGACGATCGTCGCGGGGCGCAACGGCGATCAGCCGGTCGATACCGGTTTCATCGTCTTCAACTACGCGAATTATCCCCATCTGACGCGCCTGTTCTCCGAGCTCGACGTCCCCGTCGAGAAATCCGACATGAGCTTTGGCGTGACGATCGATCAAGGCCGCATCGAATATGCGCTGCGCGATCTGAACAGCCTCGTGGCGCAAAAGCGCAACCTCGCCCGGCCGGGATTTCTGCGGATGGTCGCGGATATCGCGAAGTTCAATGCGAAAGCCGTCTCTGTCGCGCAGAGTGACGACGTGACGATCGACGGCCTGCTGGACGAGTTGAACTTAGGCGACTGGTTCCGGCGCTATTACCTGCTGCCGATTTGCGGGGCGATCTGGTCCACGCCCGCCGATCAGATCGGCGCGTTTCCCGCGAAAAGCCTGCTGCGCTTCTTCGAGAACCACGCGCTGTTGTCAGCGACCGGTCAGCATCAGTGGTGGACAGTCTCGGGCGGGTCGATCGAATATGTAAAGCGGCTGGAGGCGGCCTTGCGTCTGCGCGGTGTCGAATTCCGCACCGGTACCCCGGTCACCGCGATCAAGCGGGAGCGAAATTCGGTCGCCATTCTGGCGGAAAAGGCCCTTCCGGATCAGTTCGACCAGGTGATCATCGCCACCCATTCCGATCAGGCGCTCAAGCTGCTGGCCAAGCCGACCCCGCAGGAGCAGGCCGCGCTTTCGGCGGTCCGCTATCAGCCAAACGATGTATATCTTCATCGCGACGAGGCGCAGATGCCGCGTCGGCGCGCATGTTGGTCGAGCTGGGTCTACCAGGCGCAGACCCGTGCGAGCGAGACGCGGCTTGGTGTGACCTATTGGATGAACAAGTTGCAGAACATCCCCGAGCGCGATCCGCTCTTTGTCACACTGAACCCCGACACACCGATTGCCGAGGAAAAGATCTACGACCACGAGGTCTTCTGGCACCCGGTCTTCGACCGCGCGGCGTTGCGGGCGCAGGGCGAAATCCAGGCGATACAGGGTCTGAATCGGACCTGGTTTGCAGGGGCGTGGCTACGTCATGGCTTCCACGAGGACGGGTTCGCCTCGGCGGTTCGGGTTGCGCGCGAGCTCAATCGCGGGGCGCAGCCGCAGATCAAGTTCGAGAAGGTGCCCGCATGAGTGGCGAATTCTGTCCCGGTCACACGGTCCATGCCCGGCGGGGCGCGATTGCGCACCAGTTCCGCTATCACGTCGATTACGTGCTGATCGATCCGGATTCGCGGGGCCCCTGGCCAAGAGTATTCTCACGACGTGGGCGCAACCTCGCGACGGTGCAGGACAAGGACTATGGTGGGACGCCTCATCATGGGGAAGGCGCGGAGTGGGTCCGCAAGCAGCTCTCTCGGCTCGGTGCGCCGGAGATCGCGAAGCTCCGCCTTCTGACCCAACCGAAAATTCTCGGGGCGGGGTTCAACCCTGTGAATTTCTGGCTGGCCTATGATGCGCAAAACGACCTGCGCGCCGTTATCGCGGAGGTGAACAACACTTTCGGTGATCGGCACTCCTATCTCTGCGCCACCCCAGATTTCGACCCTATTTCTGCGGAAACCGAGCTTCACGCCGCGAAGATCTTCCATGTTTCCCCGTTCCAGACGATCGCGGGCGAGTATCGCTTCCGCTTCGATATCCGGGCGGAACATATCCGCATCCGCATCGACCACCGAAATGGAGAAGAAGGCGTGGTTGCGACCCTCGTGACCGACCGGCGTCCACTCACCTCGGCGGCACTTCTCGGGATGGCGCTGCGCCGTCCGCTCACCCCAATCCGCACGCTCGGCCTGATCTACTGGCAGGCCCTGCGGCTCAAGCTCAAAGGCGCCCGCTACCTGCCGCGGCCCACACCCCCGACCGAGGAGATCAGCCAATGATGCCTTTCCTGACCAACCGCATCCGCAGCGAATTCCTCGCCACATGCGAGAAAATCGAGCATGGGACGCTCTATTTGCGCCTGCCCGACGGCACCGCTCGCCGCTTTGGTCACGGAGAGCCGCAGGCCGATATGGAAATCCGCGACTGGCAAGCCGTGGTGGCGATGGCGTCTCGCGGCGATGTCGGCCTGGGCGAGGCCTATATTGCGGGGCTATGGGAGACCTCCTCGATCGAGGCGCTTCTTTCTCTCGCGCTGAAGAACCTCGATGTGGTCGACGGCTATGCCTATGCGGGCTTCTGGTCGAACCTGAAATTCCGCCTGATCGACCGGTTGATGCGGGCCAATTCGCTGCGTGGCGCTTCGCGCAACATTCGGGCGCATTACGATGTCGGAAATGAGTTTTATCAACTCTGGCTCGATGAAGGGATGAGCTATTCGTCGGCGCTTTTCGCGCCGGGCGACAGCGATCTGCACCGGGCCCAAAACCGCAAGCTCGATCGCATTCTCGACCGGATGGGTGAGGGGGAGCAGGTGCTGGAGATCGGCTGCGGCTGGGGACATTTCGCCGAACGCGCGGCCGAGCAGGGGCGCCACGTCACCGGCATCACGATCTCGCCCAGTCAGAAAGGCTATGCCGATGCGCGGCTCGACGGGCGCGCGGATATCCGGCTTCAGGACTATCGCCGTACGCCGGGGCAGTTCGATCATATCGTCTCCATCGAGATGATCGAAGCGGTCGGAGAGCGCTACTGGCCGAACTATTTCCGTACTCTGAAAGAGCGGCTGGCGGAGGGCGGTTCGGCAATGATTCAGGCCATAACAGTGTCTGATTCCTACTTTCCGAAATATCGCCAGACCTCGGATTTCATCCGGCAATACACCTTCCCCGGCGGGATGCTCCTGTCGGATGGCGTGATCCGGGATCAGGCGGCGAAGGCGGGCCTGGCGGTGAAGGACAGCTTCGCTTTCGGGCAGGACTATGCCGAAACCTGCCGGCAATGGGCCGCCCGCTTGAAAGAGCGCAGCGCGCGGGCTGCCGAGCTGGGCTTTGGCCCGGAATTCCTGCGCAACTGGGCCTACTATCTCGAAGCCTGCGCGGCGGCTTTCGCGGTCGGCCATACCGATGTCGTTCAGGTGCAACTGGCACATGCGAGGGCGTAACATGATGCTGAAATTGTTAATTGTCGTCGCGGCCCTGATCTTTGCGGCTTTGCTGGTCCGACACTTCTTCTTCTCTTTCCCGGCGCAGAAATCTGCGGATTACGCGGCAGAGAGCCCGGAATTCGACATCCGGCGGGCCTTCGACGGTCCCGTCGAGGCGCACGGCATGATCTACGGGCCCGACGGCCGCGTCACCTCCCGCTTCCGCGCTGTGATGACGGGGCGGTTCACCAATGACGGTGGCGTAATCGAGGAAGAGTTCGAATATGCCTCAGGGCGTCGCCAGAGCCGGGCATGGAATATTCAGTTCGGGCCGAACGGCGAGATCAGCTCGACCGCCGACGATATCGAAGGCCGCGCCGAGATGGAGCAGTCGGGCAACGCGCTGCGGATGCGGTACCGGCTGCGGCTGCCGGAAGACGCGGGCGGCCATGTGCTCGACGTGACCGACTGGATTTACCTGATGCCGGACGGGACGCTTCTGAACCGGTCGCAGATGCGCAAATTCGGCATCAAGGTGGCGGAGCTCTTCGCGGTCATGCGGCCGATGACCGAACCGGCCGAATGATCACTCAAAGCAACTGGCGCGGCCGTCTTTCTGGATCGTCGCCGCGCCATCCATGATCGAACGCGCGCGGCGCGACAGGAAGCTGCCGGGCTTCGCTGCCGAACGGTCCTTCGGGTCCGGCAGGACGCCTGCGATCAGCGCGGATTGCCGGGCGCTCAGCTTGTCGGGTGTGCTGCGGAAATAGCGATGCGCCGCAGCATCCACCCCGAACGCTCCCTCATCGAACTCGGCGACGTTAAGATAGATTTCCAAAATCCGTCTCTTGCCCCAGATCGCTTCGGCGAGCGGTGTCATAGACGCCTCCAGCGCCTTGCGCAGCCAGCTTCGGCCCTGCCAGAGGAACACGTTCTTCACGGTCTGCTGGGTGATCGTCGAGGCGCCGCGATTGGCGCCATCGTCGATCGCCTTGCGGATCGCGCGCATGTCGAAGCCCCAGTGATTGCAGAAATTGGCATCCTCCGCCGCGACGACCGACCGGGCAAGCACCGGCGCAATATCCTCGAGCGGCACCCATTTCTGATCCACCGCACCGAGCCGCTGGCGTTCGCTCCAAATCGTCCAGGTGGTCGGTGGATTAACGAACTTGAAAAGAACCATAAGCACGAGCACGAGCGCGACGAGACCGAGCAGGCCGCGCAGTGCCCATTTAAGAGCACCGCGAAACGGCGCTCGCATGCGGGTGGAGACACTCGATTTCGTGCTGCGTTTGGCGGGCTTTCTGCCCGTTTTTTTCGTGCTCTTTGCCATGCGCGTATAAGTCACAGCGCGCCCCGAGGGGTCAAGCGACAAGGAGCGCCAATTCCGGCCCGCGTGCCACCTGTCGCGCCGTTACCATGGCTTCGATCGGTGCGTCTGCGACGGCTGTCCACGCGGTGCGGATCTCCTGCGCGAGGTCGCGATCTTCGTCGAGGATCATGTTCCCTGGAAAAAGGCTCTCGCTCGGCGCACCTTCGGCAATCAGAATATGATGCCGCGCGAAAAGCAGATGGCGATAGTGGACGGTTGCCCTCGGCTCGATCCGCACGCTTTTGCCATTCACCAGATGCTTTGCGGCGATCAGCACCTCGCTATCCGCGCAGGCGATCTCGGCGCGCCAGCCGCGCAGCAACATCCGGTGTTCCTGCGATACGTAGAGCGGACGTTCGTTCCCAATGGCACCGGCGGCGAAGCGGACCGGCGCGTAAAGGCCGGCGCCACGGCAGACCCGTCCCCCCGCCCAAAGGAGCGGCTGCGGCCCTTCGTCTTCGGTTGAGACGAGATCGCCTGCCGAGAGCGTTTCGACCGCACGCGGACCAGTGGGTGTCTCGATCCGCGTTCCGGCGAGAAAACAGGCCGGTCCGAGGTCGCCGACAGGGGCCTGCGTGCTTTGCGTGACGTAGGTCGAGCTGACGAAGGTCGCGTTGTGGAGGATCGTACCGTCCGAGGGCGTAAACACGGCCGTCCCGTCGCGCAGGTAGAACGTATCGCCGGTGATCGTTTCCTGCATGCCGTTCGCACGTTCGATCGTGATCGTGTCGCCGCGCCAGACATCGGTGACGCGTTGGCCGTTAATCGTGTCGCGGGCACCGTTGCTGCTTGATATCCAGTTGTCGTTGTTCCTGTCGACGATTTCGAATGTCGTCGGAGACAGGGCGGTGCCTGCGGTGGGCGGATTGCCCGGGTCCATGACGTAGAACTGATCGTAATAAGTCGCCATCTTTACTGCCCTGGTAACGTTATTATTGGTTATTCGTTACGTGGTAAGCAGCGATCTGGGCGACACGAAGGCGCCTGCAAGGCGCAAAATTAACACAGGATTAAAAAGTGGCAGCCCGGCGACGGGCCAATTCAGAGCGCAGAGGGGCCGACCATACGAGCAAGGCCGCCGGTCGAGCCTTCGCTGATTTCCTCGCCGGTGAACGCCGTGGTGCCCCCGGAGGAGAGCGCGACTTCCAGCCGTTCGTGGAAATCTTCCGGCAAGGGAATCTGCAGCACGCGGCCGCTTGCATGGCCCAGTGTCCGCATTCGGTCGAGCACTTCGGCGGCGCTGGCTTTCTTAAGCATGATGAAGACCGCAGAGCCGCCTTCCGGCAGGCTCTCCCCCGCCTCGCGCAGGAAGGAGGTATTCAGCCCGACATCCGTGAACTTGCCCGAGATCACCCCGGCCCCGGCGCCCACCACTGCACCGACCAGTGGCGACAGGAAAACCAACCCGAGGACGCCGCCCCAGACCGCGCCGCCGATCGCGCCGAGGGCGACCGTATTGTTGTTCTCATGGACCCGGACCGCGCCGCTTTGCTCGCGGGTCACGACGACAATGTCCTGCGACCGGAAAAATCCCTCTTTCTCGAGGGCGGTCAGTTCCTCGCGCATCGCGAAACCGGCGGCTTCCGTTTCATGCGCCATCACCAGTAATTCGGACATCGTTACCTCCAGACAGAACAAAGGGCGAGACATCTGTCTCGCCCTTTGAAACGGTTCCGTGAGGGGGTGGGTTCCCTTATTCCGCCGGCACTGCCTGCGGCTCGTCGCTGAGCGGATAGGACAGATGCGCCAGCATTTCCTTCGGGCAGACCTGCAGGAAGTTGGCCTTCTCGGTCTCCCAGTGCTGGAGAATATCTGCGCCTTTGCGCGATCCCGTTTCGGCGACGTGACGCTCGATCAGGCCTTTCAGCTCGGCTTCCCAATGCTCGTGGCCCAGACCGCAGGTGACAAGGCTTTCGAGATTGATCAGCTCTTCCGCCGTGTTGTCCGGATCGTAGAGATAGGCCATCCCGCCGGTCATGCCCGCACCGAAGTTCGGGCCGATCGAGCCGAGGATCACCGCGACGCCGCCGGTCATGTATTCACAGCCGTTGGAGCCGCAGCCCTCGATCACCACTTTCGCACCCGAGTTCCGCACCGCGAAGCGCTCGCCCGCGCGGCCCGCCGCAAAAAGGTGACCCTCGGTCGCGCCGTAAAGCACGGTGTTGCCGATGATCGTGTTCTCGGAGGCCACCAGCGGCGAAGCCATGGGCGGACGCACGACGATCATGCCGCCCGAGAGGCCCTTGCCGACATAGTCGTTGGCATCGCCCGACACTTCGATCTTCAGACCCGGGGCCGCGAAGGCGCCCAGCGACTGACCGCAGGAGCCGGTCAGCTTCACCGTCAGGTGGTCCGATTGCAGCGCGTTGCGCATCCCGAAGTTCTTCACGATGTGCGAAGAGGCGCGCGTCCCGATGGTGCGCAGCGTGTTGCGCACCGCGTAGGAGAGCTGCATCTTCTCGCCATCCTCGAAGAAGCGGTGACCGTCCTTGATGATCTCGGCGTCGAGCGTGTCCGAAACCCAGTTACGCGGCTTCGAGCGGTCGTAGACGATCTTGTCCCAGCCATCGACGGTGATCAGGAGCGGATTGAGATCCAGATCGTCGAGATGCGCCGACCCGCGGCTCACCTGGCTGAGAAGATCGGCGCGACCGATCACCTCGTCGAGCGAACGCGCACCGATTGAGGCGAGGATTTCGCGTACTTCCTGAGCGTAGAAGGTGATGAGGTTCACCACCTTGTCCGCGGTGCCGGTGAACTTGGCGCGCAGCTCCGGATCCTGGGTGCAGACGCCCACCGGGCAGGTGTTCGACTGACACTGACGGACCATGATGCAGCCCATCGCGATCAGGGCGGCAGTGCCGATGCCGTATTCCTCGGCCCCCATCATTGCCGCCATCACGATGTCACGCCCCGTGCGCAGACCGCCATCGGTCCGCAGCGTGACGCGTTCGCGCAGGTTGTTCATCGCGAGAACCTGATGCGCCTCGGTCAGACCCATCTCCCACGGGAGACCGGCATATTTGATCGAGGTTGCAGGCGATGCACCGGTACCGCCGTTGTGGCCCGAGATCAGGATGATATCGGCCTTCGCCTTCGCGACACCGGCCGCGATCGTGCCGACGCCCGAGGACGCCACCAGCTTCACCGTCACTTTGACCTTCGGGTTGATCTGCTTGAGGTCGTAGATCAGCTGCGCGAGGTCTTCGATCGAGTAGATGTCGTGGTGCGGCGGCGGCGAGATCAGGGTCACGCCCTTGGTCGAGTGCCGCAGACGCGCGATCAGGTCGGTGACTTTCATCCCCGGAAGCTGGCCGCCTTCACCGGGCTTGGCACCCTGAGCGACCTTGATCTCAAGCTCTTCGCAGTGGTTGAGGTATTCGGCGGTGACACCGAAACGGCCCGACGCCACCTGCTTGATCTTCGCCGACGGGTTGTCGCCGTTCGGCTCGGGCACGAAATGCGCCGGGTCTTCGCCGCCTTCACCCGAGTCCGATTTCGCGCCGATCCGGTTCATCGCGACGTTCAGGAGCTTGTGCGCCTCGGGCGAAAGCGCGCCCAACGACATGCCCGGCGTCACGAAACGCTTACGGATCGAGGTGATCGACTCGACCTCTTCGATTGGCACCGGCTTGCCCAGCGACTTGATGTCCAGCATGTCGCGGATGTGGATCGGCGGGTTCGCCCGCATCATCGCGGAATACTGCTTCCACAGGTCATAGCTCGCGCGGTTACAGGCCGATTGCAGCATGTGCATCGACTGCGCGCCCCAGGCGTGGCTTTCGCCGGTGCGGCGCGCCTTGTAGAAGCCGCCAATCGGCAGCACGTCCTGACCGCCTTTCCAGCCCTTCGCATGCACGCCTTCCAGCGCGTGCTGGATGCCGTGCAGACCGATGCCGGAGATGCGCGAGTGCATGCCGGGGAAATATTCCGCGACCATCGCGCGCGACAGACCCACGGCTTCGAAGTTCAGACCGCCGCGATAGGAGGAAATCACCGAGATCCCCATCTTCGACATGATCTTCAGCAGACCGGCGTCGATCGCATCGCGATACTTGCGCATCGCATCGACGAGCGAGCCGCTCAGCAGCCCGCGGTCGATCCGGTCGGCGATCGTGTCCTGCGCGAGATAGGCGTTCACTGTGGTCGCGCCCGAGCCGATCAGCACCGCGAAGTAATGCGGGTCGATACATTCCGCCGAGCGGACGTTGATCGAACAGAAAGTCCGCAGACCTTTCTGCGTCAGCCAGCTATGCACCGCCGAGGTCGCGAGGATCATCGGCATCGCGACCTTGTTCTCGTCCTGCTCCTCGTCGGTCAGCACGATATGCAGCGCACCCGAGCGCACCGCGTCTTCGGCTTCCTGACGGATCCGGGTCAGACCCTCGCGCAGCGCATCCTGATCCGCATTGGCCGGGAAGGTGCAGTCGATCATCGCCACCTGCTCGCCGAATTCCTTGAGCATGTGGTCGAATTCGGAATTCGCGAGGAACGGGCTTTCGAGGATCCAGATTTCGGTCTGCGAGCTGTCCTCGTCGAGGACGTTCTTCAGGTTGCCGAAGCGCGTCTTGAGCGACATCACCCGGCTTTCACGAAGCGAGTCGATCGGCGGGTTGGTCACCTGGCTGAAGTTCTGACGGAAGAAATGGCTCAGCGGACGGTATTGCTTGGACAGAACCGCAGGCGGCGTGTCGTCGCCCATCGAGGCGATGGCTTCCTTGCCGTCCTCTGCCATCGGCGCGAGAATCTGTTCAATCTCTTCGACCGTGTAGCCCGCTGCGACCTGACGCTTGCGCAGCGTGCCGCCGGAGAATTTCGGCTCTTCCGGCACGTCCACGAGGATCGCGTTCAGATCGGTAACCTTGCCGACCCATTCGCCGAAGGGCTGTGCCGCGGCCAGTTTGTCCTTGATTTCGGTGTCGTGGTAGAGCTTGCCCTCGCGCATATCGACCGCGATCATCTGACCCGGGCCAAGCGCGCCCTTTTCCACGACCGTCGCCTCATCGATCGGCACCATGCCGGCTTCCGAGCCTGCGATCAGGACGCCGTCACCAGTAATGACATAGCGCAGCGGGCGCAGGCCGTTGCGGTCGAGACCGCCGCAGACCCAGCGGCCATCGGTCATCGCCAGCGCGGCGGGGCCGTCCCACGGCTCCATCACGGCGTTGCAATAGGCATACATGTCCTGCCACGCGGAGGGCATCGTATCGGTGGATTTCGACCACGGCTCGGGCACGAGCATGGTCTTCACCATCGGCGCGTTGCGGCCCGAGCGGACCATCAGTTCGAACACCGCATCGAGCGCACCGGAATCCGACGCACCTGCCGGGATGATCGGCTTGATGTCTTCGGCGCTGTCGCCGAAGGCCGAGGAGGCCATGCGGATTTCATGGCTCTTCATCCAGTTGGTATTGCCCTTGATCGTGTTGATCTCGCCGTTATGCGCCAGCATCCGGAAGGGCTGCGCCAGCCACCACTGCGGGAAGGTGTTGGTGGAATAGCGCTGGTGATAGATCGCGAAGGCGGATTCGAAGCGCTCATCCTTCAGATCGGGATAGAATTCCGCGACCTGCTCGGCCAGCATCATGCCTTTGTAGATGATCGAGCGCGTCGACAGCGAGCAGATGTAGAGCCCGTTGATCTGCGCAGCGATCGCCGCTTTCTCGATGCGGCGACGGATGATGTAGAGCTCGCGCTCGAACTGCTCCTCGTCGATGTCCTTGTCGTTGCGGATCAGGATCTGCTCGATCTCGGGACGCGTTGCGTTGGCCTTCTCGCCCAGCACTTCGGTGTTCACCGGAACGTGGCGCCAGCCGTAGATGTAGTGACCCATCCGAAGAACTTCGGATTCGACGATCGTGCGGCAGCGCTCCTGCGCGCCGAAATCGGTGCGCGGCAGGAAGACCTGACCGACGGCAACCATTTTCTCCATGTCCGGCTCGTGGCCGGTGCGGCGGATCTGGTCGTAGAAGAAGGGGGCCGGGATTTGGACGTGAATGCCCGCGCCGTCGCCGGTCTTGCCGTCGGCATCGACCGCGCCGCGGTGCCAGATCGCCTTCAGCGCGTCGATGCCGTTCTCCACGACCCGGCGCGAGGCCTTGCCGTCGATCGACACCACGAGACCGACGCCGCAGGACGCCTTCTCGTCATCTTCCTTCCACAGCGAATTCTCGTTCATCCACTGGCGTTTCGCTTCCTCGGCGGCCACCCAGGCTTCGTCATATTTGGTCATTGCAGTGCCTCCTTGGAGAAAGAGCGGGAAAGGGGGGCGAGGCTGACGCGCGTGGGCCGCAGATCGGCCTCCGTCATCATCAGGTCGCAGTCATATTCAGGCGTCTCGGTCGAAAAACCGGGATCGCCGGGAAAGTCGAAGCGTACCGGGCTGTCGTCATAACTCACGACATCGCCCTGATCGTTCTCGAACCGCTCGGCACCGCTGAAGAACACGCGATACTTGCGCGAGCTATATTGCGTGCCGGTGCGGGTCGCGACGGTTTGGCCGTTCTGGTCGTCTTCGCGCAGGTCGAA
Source organism: Thioclava sp. F34-6 (assembly GCF_002213235.1). Classification (NCBI taxonomy): domain Bacteria; kingdom Pseudomonadati; phylum Pseudomonadota; class Alphaproteobacteria; order Rhodobacterales; family Paracoccaceae; genus Thioclava; species Thioclava sp. F34-6. The sequence continues at coordinate 266,448 of NZ_NBOA01000004.1, read as the reverse complement.
GGTGATTGTCTCGAGCGGAACATCGTCGATGCTGAGCGAGTTGCCGGTGAGGGCATCGCTGCCGACATAGCGGCGCAGGCCCCGGTAATTCGACCGCGTGACGAAATCGTAATCGTCCTTGCCATCCGACAGGAGCGCCGAGAACGAGGGGGCGTCCTTCGACGCGCCCGGATCGAACATCTCGATCTCGCCGGTATCGGTCGACACGCTTTCGAGCCAGCGGGTCTCGGAATCTATATGGCTCAGGTAATAGATGCCCTCGCCATCCGCGAACGCGGTCCAGAGATCGCCCTCGGGATCGGCGGCGCAGCGATAGTAATTGGCGACCTGACAGTTATGCATCTGCACGGTCATGAAGACCTCGCAGCCCTGCGGCGGCTTGAAGTCTGCGGCATGGGCGGGCAGGGCGCTGAAGAGCCCCCCGCAGATCGCCATGCCGAGAAAATTCGACCGCATCGCATGCATTCCTTTTCAGATCGACAGGGCGCGGATCACTCCGCTGCCACCGCCGCCACGTTTTCGAGATAGCTCAGGATCGAGCCAGCCGCTTCGCGCCCGTCGCGGATCGCCCAGACAACGAGGCTAGCACCGCGCACGATGTCGCCGACCGCGTAGACGCCGGGGATCGAGGTCGCGTGGGTGCCGAACTCGGCCTTCACGGTGCCCCAGCGGGTCGTTTCCAGATCGTCGGCGTCCCACGCGCCGGGCAGGTCTTCGGGCTCGAAACCGAGCGCCTTGATCACCAGGTCGGCCTCTTCGTCATAGATGCCGCCCTCGATCTTCTCGGGGCTCTGACGGCCCGACTTGTCCGGAGCGCCCAGACGCATCCGCTGCACCGAGCAGTTGGTGACGGGATTGCCCGAGAAGCCGGCCGGTGCGGAGAGCCAGACGAATTCCACGCCTTCTTCCTCGGCATTCTGCACTTCGCGCTGCGAGCCCGGCATGTTGGCGCGGTCGCGGCGATAGAGACATTTCACCGAAGTGGCGCCCTGACGGATCGCGGTGCGCACGCAGTCCATCGCGGTGTCGCCCCCGCCGATGACGAGGACGCGCTTGTCCTTGGCGTTGAGCGTGCCGTCCTCGAATTCCGGTACCTCGTCGCCGAAGCTCTTGCGGTTCGAGGCGGTGAGATAGTCGATCGCGCGCACGATGCCGGCCGCGTCCGACCCCTCGTCGGTCAGTTCGCGCGTCTTGTAGACGCCCGTCGCGATCAACACCGCGTCATGCTTTCCGCGGATCGCGTCGAAGGAGATGTCGGTGCCGACATTGCAGTTCAGCACAAATTCGACGCCGCCATCTTCCAGCTGCTTCACGCGCTGCATGACGATGTCTTTCTCGAGCTTGAAGCCGGGGATGCCGTAAGTCATCAGGCCGCCCGCGCGGTCGTAGCGGTCATAGACGGTGACCTGAACGCCTGCGCGACGCAGCATGTCGGCCGCTGCCAGGCCGCCCGGACCCGCGCCGATGATGCCGACGCTTTCGGCACGCTCGGTCGCCGGTTTGATCGGCTTCACCCAGCCCATGTCGAAAGCGGTGTCGGTGATGTATTTCTCGACCGCGCCGATGGTGACGGTGCCGTGGCCCGACTGTTCGATCACGCAGTTGCCTTCGCACAGACGATCCTGCGGGCAGATGCGACCGCAGATTTCCGGGAAGGTATTGGTCGCCTGCGACATCTCGTAGGCTTCCTGCAGACGGCCTTCGGCGGTCAGGCGCAGCCAGTCGGGGATGTTGTTATGGAGCGGGCAATGCGTGTGGCAATACGGCACGCCGCACTGGCTGCAGCGGCTCGCCTGCTCGGCAGCCTTCTCGTCCGCGTATTCGCGATAGATTTCGTTGAAATCATGGGAGCGCACGTTCGCGTCGCGCTTCTGAGGCATCTCTTTCGCCGTCTTGACGAACTTGAGCATCGGTTGCTTGGCCATTGTGGCGCCTCCCTAGAAAACCGGTGGGTGCGCATGACTACACCGCTTGCCGCAGCAATAAAAGTAAGCAAGGCTGACCTAAATGTGCGTTTTTTGTGTGAGGTGCGCGAGAAGGCCCCTCAAAATCACTCAAACTAGGTCAGCTTAGTTTACGTTATTGCGGCTTTTCCCTGATTTTCCTGAAGATGACGCACCGCCAAAAAGCGATTCGCGCTTCGTTAGCCTAGCACACCGACCGCCGCGAGGCTCAGCAAGAGCCCACCGAAGATGATCCGGTAGATCGCGAAGATGGTGAAACGGTGCCCCTGAATGTAGCCAAGGAGCCATTTCACCGCGACAAAGGCCGTGATTGTCGAGACGACGAAGGCAACGCTGAGCGCGGTCCAGTCCTCGTTGCCGCCGGCACCGTCCTTGAACTGTTTGAGCAATTCGTAACCGCTCGCCGCATACATGGTGGGGATGCCGACGAGGAAGGCGAATTCCGTCGCGGCCGCGCGGTTCGAGGTGCCCAGAAGCATCGCTACGAAGATCGTCGTGGCGGAACGCGAGGTGCCCGGAAAGACCCCGGCCACGATCTGCGCGATCCCGACTGCGATCGCGACACGCCAGAAGACGTGGCTGCTATCGGGCTGACGATCCGCGACCCGCTCGGCAAAGAGCATCCAGAAGCCGCCGATCACCAGCGCCCAGGCGACTGGCTGAATGGCCGTCGGCAACTCGAAGCCCATCTTCTTTACGATCAGGCCCAGAACAGCCGTAATCAGGAAGGCAACGGTAAGCTTCGCCAAATAGTCGCGGTTTTCAGGATCGCGCCAGTTGAACAGCAGTTCCATAAGGCGGCGCCAGTAGATCAGCGTGACGGCGAGGATCGCCCCGGCCTGAATGACGATATTGTAGGTGTCCGAGCGCGTACCGAGCCAATGTTCGGCGAGAATGAGGTGGCCAGTGCTCGAAATCGGGAGGAACTCGGTGATCCCTTCAATCACACCGAGCAGAACATCGTTCAGATAGCTCAAGAATACCGCCTATGTCAGAACTGCGCCGCACGCGACGCTTGGAGGTGGGTCAGGTCTTGCGAAGGTTCTTCGCGGAAGCCTTGATGTCGTCATACTGGCCACCGGGACGGAAGCGCCACAGGTAGCCGGGCATCACGGCTTCCATTGCCATAGGATGGATTCCGAGATCGGAGAAGCCTTTCGCCCCCTCGGACACGACATTGTCAGCCTGCAGGTTCTTCACCTGATCGCGCGTGAGGATGCGGTTGGTGAACAGCCCGCCGGTGACGGCCTGGCCCAGATCGAAGACGCCGCCCATGATGCTTGCGATCCAGCGCGGCAGCGACAGCACGAGCCGACGACGGTGGATCACTGCCAGCATCTGCTTCATCAGGTCGTGGAAGGTTTCTACATCCGGGCCGCCGAGTTCATAGATGCCGGGCGCGACTTTCCCGTCGGCGCCCATGACCGCCACCTTCGCGACATCGTCGACGAAGACCGGCTGGAACTTGGTCTTGCCACCGGTGATCGGAAGGATCGGGGTGAAGCGCGCCATCGAGGCGAACTTGTTGAAGAAACCGTCCTCGTTGCCGAAAATGATCGAGGGACGCAGGATCACGGCCTGCGGATAGGCCTCCAGAACCGCTTTCTCGCCCGCAGCCTTGGTGCGGGCATATTCGCTGGGGCTGTCCGGATCGGCGCCAATGGCCGAGATCTGCACCAGTTTCGGCACGTTCATCTCTGCGGCGATACGTGCCACGCGGCCTGCGCCTTCGGCCTGCACCGCCCCGAACTTGTTCTTGCCTTCGTTCACCAGGATGCCGACGCAGTTGATCACCGCATCCGCGCCCTGCATCGCTGCGCGCACGCTGGCATCGTCGCGAATGTTACAGAAGACCGGCTCGACTTGCCCGACCGCACCGTAGGGTTTGACGAAGAGCGCCTCGTTCGGACGCCGGACCGCAACGCGAATCCGCCAACCGTCCTTTGCCATGCGCCGCGCGATATACCGCCCGACGAACCCCGAACCGCCGTAGATCGTAACCAGCTTGGACATGGGCAGAGGCCTTTCCTTGCAAGAATTTCGTCCTTTGATTACCGCCTCGCCCCCGCGGGAACAAGGCCAAAGACCCGAAGAGTGAAAGCTTGCGAATTTTTCGTGTCGATCCCCGTTGACAGTCCCAGCGCCGCTCTGTATCTCGCGCTCCACGGCACCTGCCCAGGTGGCGGAATTGGTAGACGCGCACGGTTCAGGTCCGTGTGCCGCAAGGCGTGGAGGTTCGAGTCCTCTCCTGGGCACCACTATTAAAAAGTCGCGCAACTCATCTGGGTTGCGCGACTTTTTCGTTTTCGGGTGGCGCGTCCTCGTGCAGCGGCCCGCGCTCCGTCTTATTTCCTGCGGAAAAAGCGCGCGCGATCGTAAAGCGCCTCGAGCCTAGCCATGCGGGCCGAGGTTTCCTCCCAAGTGAGCGACTGGATCGCAGCCATGAACGTTTCGACCAGAACCTGAATCGCGACCGTCGAATCCCATGCCGAGGGCGCTTCGATCTGCGCCGAAAACCGATAGCGCGCATGCGTCGCGGCAGGCGAGACCCAGGGATCGGTGATCAGCACGACTTCCGCGCCCTGCTCGACCGCCATCTCCACCAGTTGCAGCACGCTCGATTCATAGCGGCGAATGTCGAATACCAGCAGCACGTCGCCCTTCTGCATCTCCAGAAGCGCGGGCGGCCAGCTGTTCGATAGCGGTTCGAGCAGCTCGACCCCGGGCCGGATCACCTTCATATGTGCCACGAAATAAGCTGCGATCGGGCCGGTGATCCGGCCCCCGGTCGCGAAAATGCGCCGCTTCGGATCGGCCATCATCGCGGCGGCGGCGTCGAACTCGGCATGGTCGATCTGCTTCAGGGTCGCCTGCAGGTTGCCCAGAACCGTATCGGCGAAGCGGTTGATCATATGGGTATCGGGCGCATCCCCCGCCCAGCGGTCATGTTTGACGAGCGGTGAGACAAGCTGCGCCTCCAGCTCGTCGCGCACCGCCTGCTGCAGTCCCGGATAGCCACCATAGCCCATCTTCTGGGCAAGTCTCACGACGGTGGGAGAGGAGACCTCGGCGGCGCGCGCCAGCTGCGCGACAGATCCCAGAAGCGCCATCGGATAGTGACGCAGGATATGTCCGGCGAGCTGCTTCTCGGTCCGGGTCATCTCTTCGATGCCCGACCGGAGCCTGTCTTCGATGCTTTGCGTGGCTGCTGACAAATCGGGCACTCCCGTGCGAATCACGTTAGAAATGATTGTAACAGAATTTTCTTCTCTGAAATTTTCTTGACAGACACGAGGTGCCGGGGCGAGCCTGACTCTAAGGACGCGACGCAGAATCGCGCCTTGCAACAGGAAGGGACCAGTTTGAACAGCGCGCATGCAGCGGTGGACATCGAAGGCGCAGAGCGTTCGGGCCAGATCGTTCTGGTCTGCGAACATGCGTCGAATGCCTTTCCCGCGCCTTGGGGCGAGCTGGGATTGACCCCCGATCAACGCGACGCGCATATCGCCTGGGATCCCGGCGCGCTGGGCCTCGCGCGCGGTCTGGCCGCGAAATTGGAGGCGCCGCTGGTTGCGGCCTGCCAGTCGCGGCTGATCTACGATCTCAACCGCCCGCCGCATCATACCGGAGCCATGCCCGTGCAATCGGAGATCCACGAGATCCCCGGCAATGCGGGGCTGACACCGGACGACCGCAGCGCCCGCACCGAGGCGCTTTATCTTCCGTTCCACGCGGCTCTGGGCGGTCTCGTTGCCGAACGGCTGGCGCGCGGGCAAGCTACTGCACTGGTCACGGTGCATTCCTTCACGCCGATCTGGTTCGGTCAGCCCCGCGCGGTAGAGTTCGGCGTGATCCACGACGCCGATCCGAGCTTTGCGCAGGCGGTTCTCGAGGAAGCCCGCCGTGTCACCGAGCTCGATACGCGTCTTAACGAACCTTACTCAGGCGCCGATGGCGTCTGTCATACGCTGGCGCTGCAAGCGACGCCGATGGGGCTGCCGAATGTCATGCTGGAACTGCGCAACGATCTGATCGCCGATCCCGCCGCGCAGGAGGCGATGGCCGCGACGCTTGCGCCGGTACTGCAAGCCGCGCTGTCACGGATCACCGCAAATAACGGGGAGGCCGCCTGATGCCACGCTGGAGTGTCGCCTATGTCCGCCTGATCGACGGGTTCAATCGCAAGCTCGGCAAACTGGCGATGTACCTGCTCTACGTCATCATGGGCATCATGCTGTTCTCGTCGGTGACGAAGATTGTTCAGATCCCCGCACTATGGACGCTGGAAATGGCCCAGTTCACGCTGGTGGCCTATTACATGCTGGGCGCGCCGTGGACGCTGCAGGGCGATACCAACGTGCGGATGGACCTGCTATATTCCCGCTGGTCGGCGAAGGGGCAGGCGTGGTGGGATGCTTTCACCGTCTTCGCGCTGCTCTTCTATCTCGGGATCATGGTCTACTCGGCCTATGACTCGACGGTCTATTCCTTCGAATACAACGAGCGAAATCCGACCGCGTGGCGTCCGGTGCTGTGGCCGATCAAGGTCATCATCACGACGGGCTTCGCGCTTCTGTTCCTGCAGGCCGTGGCGCTTCTGATCCGCGATGTCGCGACTATTCGCGGAGAGGAAATCTGATGGATCACAACACCATCGCCCTTTTGATGTTCTCGACGATGCTGCTGATGATGCTGACCGGCCAGCGCGTCTTCGGCGCGATCGGCTTCGTCGCGGTCGTCGCGGCCTTCTGGCTCTGGGGGCCGGGCGGCACGCAGATGGGCTTCGGCTCGGTCATGAAGCTGATGAAATGGACGCCGCTGCTGACGCTGCCGATGTTCGTCTACATGGGCTATGTGATGTCCGAGAGCCGTCTGGCCGAAGACCTATATCGGATGTTCCACGTCTGGTTCGGGCCATTACCGGGCGGCCTCGCCATCGGGACAATCATGCTGATGGTGATGATCTCGGTGATGAACGGGCTGTCGGTCGCGGGCATGGCGATCGGCGCCACGATCGCACTGCCGGAACTGCTGCGCCGGAACTACGACAAGCTGATGATCTCGGGCGTGATCCAGGCGGGGTCGAGCCTCGGCATCCTGATTCCGCCTTCGGTCGTGCTGGTGCTGTTCTCGCTGATCGCACGCCAGCCGGTCTCCGAACTGTGGCTGGCCGGCGCGGTGCCGGGGCTTCTGATGGCCACGCTTTTCGTCGCCTATATCGTGATCCGCTGCAAATTGAACCCCGACCTCGCGCCGCCGATGGATGCGGAAGAGCGCGCGATGATCACCATGCGCGAGAAACTGCGTCTGCTGCGTGCGGGTCTGATGCCGGTGTTCATCTTCATTGCGATGATGGTGCCATTCCTCAAAGGCTGGGCGAGCCTGACCGAAGCCTCGGTGATCGGCGCGCTGGCCGCTGTCTTCGCGGCGGTGATCAAGCGGCGTTTCACCTGGCAGGTGTTCCAGGTCGCGACCGAGAACACGCTCAAGATCACCGTGATGTTCATGCTGATCATCACCGCGGCGCTCTCCTTCGGGGCGGTGTTCGACGGCCTGGGTGCGGGCCGCGCGATCGAGGATTTCTTCACCGACAGCCTCGGTCTCGGCCCGTGGCAGATCCTGATCCTGATGCAGCTGAGCTTCCTCGTGATGGGGATGTTCCTCGACGATACGGCGATGCTGGTGATCGTGGCTCCGGTCTATGTCTCGCTCGCCCGGCATCTGGGCTTCGACATGATCTGGTACGGTGTCCTTTATACCATCACCTGTCAGGTTGCCTATCTCACGCCCCCCTTCGGCTATAACCTGTTCCTGATGAAGGCGATGGCGCCGAAGGAATTCACGTTGCCTGTGATCTACGCCTCCGTGATCCCCTTCGTGGGCGTGATGGTCCTGACGCTGATCCTCGTGATGATCTTTCCGCAGCTGGCGCTCTGGCTGCCGCATGCGGTGCTTGGAAGATAACCATAACCCGGAAAAACCGGGATCAACCAACAAGGAGAGAGTGATGACGACAAGAAGACAGTTCCTCACCACCGGTGCGGTGGGTGCGGCTGCGGCGGGCCTTGCGGCCCCGGCCGTCGCGCAAACCACGCCGATCAAGTGGCGGATGCAGACCTATGCCGGCCCCGCGCTGGCTGAACAGGTCGTGGATAACTGCATCAAGACCTTCAACGAAATCGCCGATGGCGAGATGGAGATCGAACTTTACTACGCCGACCAGCTGGTGCCGACCTCCGAGCTGTTCCGCGCGATGCAGTCGGGCACGATCGACGCCGTGCAATCCGACGACGACTCGATGGCCTCGCCCACCGAAGTCACCGTCTTCGGCGGCTATTTCCCCTTCGGCCTGCGCTACTCGCTCGACGTGCCGACGCTGTTCAACGAATGGGGTCTCAACGAGATCTGGGACGAGCAGTATTCGGCCGTGGGCGTGAAGCACATCTCGGCGGGCTCGTGGGATCCGTGCAACTTCGCCATGAAAGAGCCGGTGAAGTCGCTCGACGATCTGAACGGCAAGCGGGTGTTCACCTTCCCGACCGCCGGGCGCTTCCTCGCGCAATTCGGCGTGGTGCCGGTGACGATTCCGTGGGAAGACGTGGAAGTCGCGCTGCAGACCGGCGAGCTTGACGGCGTCGCATGGTCGGGCATCACGGAGGATTACACCTCGGGCTGGGGCAAGAACGCGCCCTACTTCCTGACCAACAACATCTCGGGCGCATGGATCGGCCACTTCTTCGCCAACATGGATCGTTGGAACGAAGTGCCGGATCGTCTGAAGACGCTGATGAAGACCTGCTTCGATCAATCGCATTACCACCGCCAGTACTGGTACTGGTCGGGCGAGGCGAAGCTGCGCGTCGATGGCGAGGACATGCAGCTCACCACGATCCCGGATGCCGAATGGCAGAAGGTCGAGGATGCGGCGCACAAGTTCTGGGACGAGATCGCGGCCGAGAGCGAGTTGAAGGCGAAAGTCGTCGACATCTTCCGCAAGTATAACGAGACGATGCGCAAGGCAGGCCCGCCCTACCGTTGCGGTTGATCTCGTCGGCGGGCAGCCCGTCCTGCCCGCTCTTATTTGCCCTCTTGTAGGGCCTTGCACCGCGCGGCACTCTCGCGCGGTGACCCTGATCCCGGAGGAACTCATGTCGCGAAAAATGTCGTTCGACGCGCTCAAGAAGGCGGTCAATGCTGGCGAGGTCGATACCGTCATCGCAGCCCTTGTGGATATGCAGGGACGGCTTCAGGGCAAGCGGTTCCACGCGGCGCATTTCATCGACAGCGCATGGGAAGAGACCCATTGCTGCAACTACCTGCTGGCGACCGACATGGAGATGGTCACGGTGCCGGGCTATGACGCGTCCAGCTGGGAACGCGGCTACGGCGATTACGTGATGAAGCCCGACATGGAGACGCTGCGGCTGATCCCTTGGGTTCCGGGCACGGCGCTGGTGATCTGCGATCTGCTCGATCATCACAGCCACGAGCCGATTCCCCATGCGCCGCGCCAGATGCTGAAATCGCAGCTCAAGCGCGCGAAGGACATGGGCTATGACGTGATGATGGCGACCGAGCTGGAGTTCTTCCTGTTCGAGGAAAGCTATCCGCAGCTGTTCGACGCGGGCTATCCGGAGCCGACCCCGGTCGCGCGCTACAATGTCGATTACTCGATCATGGGTAATTCGCGCGCCGAACCGGCGATGCGGGCGATGCGCAACGCGCTCTACGCCGCAGGCGTGCCGGTCGAATGCTCCAAGGGCGAGGCCGAGCGCGGTCAGGAAGAGCTGAACGTGAAATATGCGGCCGGTCTGCAGACCGCCGACATGCATGTGCTGGTCAAGCAATGCGCCAAGGAAGTCGCCCAGTCCCACGGGCTGTCGGCGACGTTCATGGCGAAATACCACACCGACAAGGCGGGCAGTTCGAGCCACGTGCACCAGTCGCTCTGGAAGGGTGGCAAGCCTGCCTTCTTCGACAAGGACGCGCCCAATGGCATGTCCGAGCTGATGCGCCACTATCTCGGCGGGCAGATGGCCCATGCGCGTGACATCACCTATTTCCTCGCGCCCTACACCAACAGCTACAAGCGTTTCTGCGAGGGGCTTTTCGCGCCGACGAAAGCGGTTTGGTCTTTGGACAACCGCACCGCGGGTTTCCGCATCTGCGGCGAGGACACGAAATCCATCCGCGTCGAATGTCGCATCGGCGGTGCCGACCTGAACCCCTATCTGGCCTGCGCCGCGCTTCTGGCGGCGGGGCTCGCCGGGATCGAGCAGCAGATGGACCCGGGCCCGGAAGCCGCGGGCGACATCTACAAGGCGGGCGAAGTGACCGAGGTGCCGAAATCCCTGACCGAGGCGCTGGGCGCTTTGGAAGGTTCGGACATGCTCAAATCCGCCTTCGGCGAGGACGTGATGGCCCATTACGTGCGCGCCGCCCGCTGGGAAATCGAAGAACAGAACCGAGTTGTGACCGACTGGGAGCGGATGCGCGGTTTCGAACGCGCCTGAGTTTTGACAGACCCGCGGGGCCCTACACCCCGCAAGGAGACATGATGACCAAGACCCTGAAATGTATCTCGCCCGTCGACGGGCAGGTCTATGCCGAACGCGAGGCGCTGAGCGCCTCCGACGCGCAGGCGCTGGCCGCAGGCCTGCGCGCCGCGCAGCCGGCATGGGCCGAGCGCCCGCTGTCCGAGCGTATCGCGCTCGTCGAGGCAGGCATCGCCAAGCTTAACGAGATGAAAGACCTCGTAGTCGAGGAGCTCGCGTGGCAGATGGGCCGCCCGACTCGCTATGGCGGTGAATTCGGCGGCATGAACGAGCGCGCGGGCTACATGGCCTCGATCGCTGAAGAGGCGCTGGCCCCGATGGTGGTCGAGCAGAGCGACAGCTTCCTGCGCCAGATCGCGCGCGAACCCGTAGGCGTCGTCTTCATCATCGCGCCGTGGAACTACCCCTACATGACGGTGATCAACTCGCTGGTCCCGGCCCTGATCGCGGGCAACACGGTGATGTTGAAGCACGCGACGCAAACGATGCTGGTGGGCGAACGCATCGCCGAAGCCTTCCACGCGGCGGGCGTGCCGCAGGACGTGTTCCAGAATGTCTACCTCACGCATGAGGTGTCGGAAGAGTTGATGGGCGCGAAGGCGTTCGATTTCGTCAACTTCACCGGCTCGGTCGGCGGCGGTCGCGCGGTGGAGCGCGCGCTGGCGGGCACCTTTACCGGGTTAGGCCTCGAGTTGGGCGGCAAGGATCCGGGCTATGTCGCCGCAGACGCCGACCTGGACGCGGCGGTCGACGGGTTGATGGATGGTGCGCTGTTCAACGCGGGCCAGTGCTGCTGCGGGATCGAACGAATCTACGTCCATGCGAGCCTCTACGACGCTTTCGTCGAAAAGGCCGCAGCCTGGGCAAGCAAGCTGACCCTCGGCAATCCGTTCGAGCCGGAAACGACCCTCGGCCCGATGGCGAACAAGCGTTTCGCCGAAGTGGTGCGCGGCCAGATCGAGGACGCGATCACCGATGGCGCGAAGCCGCTGCTCGATCCTTCGTTGTTCCCGGCAGACGATGGCGGCGCCTATCTCGCGCCGCAGATCCTCGTGGACGTGAACCACGAGATGCGCGTGATGCGCGAGGAAAGCTTCGGTCCCGTCGTCGGCATCATGCCGGTGAAGGATGACGAGGAAGCCATCGCCGCGATGAACGATTGCGATTACGGGCTGACCTGCTCGATCTGGACCGCCGATCCCGCCCGCGCCGAGGCGATGGGCAAGCGGCTGCAGACCGGCACCGTCTTCATGAACCGCTGCGACTATCTCGACCCGGCGCTGTGCTGGACCGGCTGCAAGGAAACGGGCCGTGGCGGCTCGCTCTCGGTGCTGGGCTATCACGCGCTGACGCGTCCGAAATCCTACCATCTCAAGAAGGTGACGAAATGACTGCCCCCACCGCAAACTGGTCCTATCCGACCACGATCAAGTTCGGCCCCGGCCGGATCTCGGAACTGGCCGATCACTGCAAATCCGTGGGCATGAACAAGCCGCTTCTGGTGACCGACAAGGCGCTGGCGGCGCTGCCGATCACCGCTGCCGCGCTCGACGTTCTGGACGGCGCGGGTCTGGGCCGCGCGGTTTTCTCCGAGGTCGATCCGAACCCGAACGAGGGCAACATGGCCGCCGGGATCGAGGTCTATAAAGCGGGCGGCCATGACGGCGTGATCTGCTTCGGCGGCGGCTCGGCGCTCGACCTGGGCAAGATGATCGCGCTGATGGCGGGGCAGGACAGCTCGCTCAGCGTCTGGGATCTGGAAGATATCGGCGACTGGTGGACGCGCGCCAATGGCGACGCCATCGCGCCGATCATCGCCGTACCGACGACCGCCGGGACCGGCTCGGAGGTCGGGCGCGCGGGCGTTCTGACCAATTCCGAGACTCACAAGAAGAAGATCATCTTCCACCCGAAGCTGATGCCCGCGATCACGATCTGCGATCCGGAGCTGACGGTCGGCATGCCGCCCTTCATCACGGCGGGCACCGGGATGGACGCGCTGGCGCATTGTCTCGAGGCGTTCTGCAGCCCTCATTACCACCCGATGAGCCAGGGTATCGCGCTTGAAGGGATGCGGCTGGTCTTCGAGAACCTGCCGCGCGCCTTCACGACGCCGGACGATCTGGAAGCGCGCGCCAACATGATGTCGGCGGCGGCGATGGGGGCGGTGGCCTTCCAGAAGGGGCTCGGCGCGATCCACTCGCTCAGCCATCCGGTCGGCGCGGTCTACGGCACCCATCACGGCACGACCAATGCCTGCGTGATGCCGATGGTGCTCGACTTCAACCGCGTCGCCATCGAAGAGCGGATCAACCGCGCGGCGGCTTACCTTGGCATCCCGGGCGGCTTCGACGGCTTCAAGGCCCGCATCGAGAGCCTGCGCACCGAACTGTCCATCCCGGCTAACCTGACCGAGATGGGCGTGAAACGCGAGGATCTCGACATGCTGGTCGAGATGGCACTGGAAGATCCGTCCTGTGGTGGCAATCCGGTCGAGATGACCGCCGACAATACCCGCGCGCTCTACGAGGCGTGCCTATAAAATCTGCGTGCGGCGGCCGGAAGGTCGTCGCACGCGCCTGCGGCTCACGCATCTGTGGCTCGTGTTGATAAGTAAATTGACTGCATGATCAATCTTGCCAAAATTCTGTTACAAGACCCGCATAAAGGGTCGCCGATGCCGGAGCCAACCGGACGGCACAATCGTCGAAAGACATAGCTCGGGGGACAGGACCGCATGATGCGGCACCGCCCTCCATCAACGGGGAGAGACCTGAATATGACCTTCAAGTTCCGTTATCTTGCGGCAGCCAGCGCGATGGCCCTCGCTGCCAGCACCGGCGCCAGCTTCGCCGACAGCATGGATGACCTCTACGCCGCCGCGAAGGAAGAAGGCAGCCTGACCACGATCGCGCTGCCGCATTCGTGGTGCAACTACTCTGGCGTGATCGACGGCTTCAAGAAGAAGTACCCCGGGATCACCGTGAACGAGCTGAACCCCGATGCGGGCTCGGCCGACGAACTCGAGGCGATCCGCGCCAACAAGGACAACAAGGGTCCGCAGGCGCCCGACGTGATCGACGTCGGTCTTTCCTTCGGCCCGGCGGCCAAGGACGAAGGTCTGATCCAGCCCTACAAGGTCTCGACCTGGGACACGATCCCGGACAGCGCCAAGGATTCCGAAGGCTACTGGTACGGTGATTATTACGGTGTGCTGTCGTTCGCGGTGAACAAGGACATCGTCGACAACGTGCCGCAGGACTGGTCGGATCTGCTCAAGCCGGAATACGCGAACTCGGTGGCTCTGGCGGGCGATCCGCGCGCCTCGAACCAGGCGATCCTCGGCGTTCTGGCCGCGGGCGTCGCAGCAGGCGGCGAGCCGGGCAAAGCCTCGGGTGAAGCTGGCCTGAAGTACTTCGCCGAGATGAACAAGAACGGCAACTTCGTGCCGGTCATCGGCAAGACCGGGACGCTCGCACAGGGTGCGACCCCGATCGTCATCGAGTGGGACTATAACGCTCTGGCCGGTCGCGACACGCTGAACGGCAACCCGCCGGTCGACGTCGTCGTGCCGAAATCGGGCGTGGTCGCCGGTGTCTACGTTCAGGCGATCTCGGCCTACGCGCCGCACCCGAACGCAGCCAAGCTCTGGATGGAATACCTCTATTCGGACGAAGGTCAGCTCGGCTGGCTGGAAGGCTATTGCCACCCGATCCGCTTCAACGACCTGTCGGCCAACGGCAAGGTTCCGCAGAAGATGCTCGACGCGATGCCTCCGGCGGAAGGCTATGCCAAGGCGATCTTCCCTTCGCTCGACGCGCAGGCTGCGAACAAGGAAGTCGTGACCGGCGGCTGGGACAGCGTCGTCGGCGCGAACGTCCAGTAACCGAACCGGCATAAGAAAACGCCCCGCGCTTGATCGCGCGGGGCGACTTTATTGGAATTTCTGTAAGGCGAGGCCCGATGCAAAGCCGCAAGCTGCCGCTGACTTGGGTGGGGATGGTTCCCTTCACGCTCTTCGCGCTTTTGTTCCTGATCGCCCCGACGATGTATATCGTGGTGGGCGCGTTTAGGACGAGTGACGGGGGGTTCACGCTGTCGAACCTCGTGAACCTGTTTCAACCGACGATCCTCGCGAGCTATTGGATTTCTATCAGGATCAGCCTCGCCACTGCGCTTGTAGGCTGCCTGATCGGGTTCGCGCTCGCTGCGGCCGTCACGCTGGGCGGCCTGCCGAAATGGCTGCGCGGTCCGGTGATGACCTTCTCGGGCGTGGCCTCGAACTTCGCGGGCGTGCCGCTGGCCTTCGCCTTTCTCGCGACGCTGGGACGTCTGGGTCTCGTGACCGTGCTGCTGAAGTCGTGGTTCGGCTTCAACATCTACACGCACGGCTTCAACCTGCTCAGCTTCTTCGGTCTGACGATCACCTATCTGTTCTTCCAAATCCCGCTGATGGTGCTGATCATCACCCCTGCGCTGGACGGTCTGAAGCGCGAATGGAAAGAGGCGGCGAGCATCCTCGGCGCGACCGGCTTCCAGTATTGGCGCATCGTCGCGCTGCCGATCCTCTGGCCCTCGCTGCTCGGTACGCTGGCGCTGCTGTTCGCCAATAGCTTCGGTGCGGTGGCGACGGCCTATGCGCTCACCGGTTCGTCGATGTCGATCGTGCCGATCATGCTTTACGCGCAAATCCGTGGCGATGTGCTGCAGGACCCGCATCTGGGCTACGCGCTGGCCTTCGGGATGATCGTCATCACCGGCCTCGCCAACCTCGCCTATGTCTGGCTGCGCGTACGCTCGGAAAGGTGGATGCGATGAAATCCAAGAAACTCTGGTCATGGCTCGCGCTGGCGTTCGGGGCGCTCTATTTCGCCCTGCCGCTGCTCGGTACGCTGGAATTCTCGCTGCGGGCGCGGCGCGGGGTGTATTCGCTCGACGCTTACCGCTCGGTGCTGGCCGATCCGCAATTCCGCGAGACCTTCAGCTACTCCGTCGTGATGGCGATCTTCACGATCCTCGTGGGGGCGCTGATCGTGGTGCCGACCGCCTATTGGGTGCGGTTGCGCCTGCCGCATTGGCGCCCGGTGGTGGAGTTCATCACGCTGCTGCCGCTGGTGATCCCGCCAATCGTGATCGTTTTCGGCTATATCCGGCTCTATAACACATCGTCGATCCTGCCGCTGACCGGCACGACGACGGGCACCAATGTCCTGCTGATGCTGGGCTATGCCACGCTCTCGCTGCCCTACATGTATCGCGCCGTCGATACCGGCCTGCGCACCATCGATGTCGGTACGCTGACCGAGGCGGCGCAAAGCCTCGGCGCGGGATGGAGCACGATCCTCGCCCGCGTCATCCTGCCGAACGTGCTGGTCGCGGTGCTCTCGGGCGCCTTCATCACCTTCGCCATCGTCATCGGCGAGTTCGTCCTCGCCTCGCTCCTCAACCGGCCGGCCTTCGGCCCCTACATGCAGCTGACCGGCGCGAACAAGGCTTACGAGCCCGCCGCGCTTGCGGTGATCGCCTTCTCGATCACCTGGATCTGCATGGGGCTCATTCAACTTGTCACCCGGTTTTCCAAACATACGAACGCAAAGCGGTAACCCATGGCCTCTCTCGAGATCGAACATCTGGAAAAATCCTTCGGCGCGAACCGCGTTGTGAAGGATTTCAACCTCTCCATCGAAGAGGGCGAATTCATCTCGCTCCTTGGCCCGTCGGGCTGCGGCAAGACGACGGTGCTGCGGATGGTGGCAGGCTTCGAGTCCCCCTCGGGCGGTGCGATCCGCATCGGCGGGCAGGACGTGACGCATATGGGGGCGAACCAGCGCAATATCGGTATGGTGTTCCAGGCCTACGCGCTGTTTCCCAACCTGACAGTCGCGCAGAACGTGGGCTTCGGGCTGCGCGTGGCGAAACGTCCGCGCGCTGAGATCAAGGCACGTGTCGCCGAGATGCTGTCGCTGATCGGCCTGCCCGATCTGGGCAATCGCTACCCGTTCCAGCTGTCGGGCGGACAACAGCAGCGTGTGGCGCTCGCACGGGCGCTCGCGATTCAGCCGCGCGTGCTGCTGCTGGACGAGCCGCTCTCCGCGCTCGATGCCAAGATCCGCGTGAGCCTGCGTGAGGAAATCCGCGACATTCAGCGACGTCTGGGCATCACGACGATCTTCGTCACCCACGATCAGGAAGAGGCGCTGTCGATCTCGGATCGCGTGGTGGTGATGAATGGTGGCGTCGCCGAGCAGATCGGTGCGCCTTTCGAAATCTACAATCAGCCGAAGACCCGGTTCGTCGCGCAATTCGTGGGCACGCTGAACGCGCTGGAGGCCGAGGTGGCCGATCCCGCGCGGGGCGCATTGCGGGTCGGCGATACCGAGGTGATCCTCTCCGAACCGGTCACCATGGGGCAGGGGACTCCGGTGACGCTGGCCGCACGGCCCGAGGTTCTGGCCTTGGGCCGCCGCGAGGGCAATGACACGGTGTTCACCGGGCGGATCGTCGAGACGCATTTCCTCGGCTCGATCCTGCGGGTAAAAATGGAAGTGGAAGGGCAGCTCATCGCGCTCGACACGTTCAACCGCCCCGGCAACCCGCCGCCCAAGGTCGGCACCGAAGCCGAGGTCAGCGTAGCGAGCCGTGATCTGCTGGTTCTTGCCGACTGACGAGGCAAAACCGGTCCTGCGCTCCTCATTTCTTCAGGTTTCCGGACCCGGACGCCCCTCTGCCGCGTTGCCGATAGAACACTACGTGCGACCGATGCAGAAGGATGAAGATGGAGTGGCTTGTCGACCATAATCAGGTTGTAAGCATCGCGGTGCAGATCGTCACCGCGTTCGTCTGGCTGGTCTACCTGCAACTTCTACTGCAGAATTTTCGGCGTGAACGGCGCTCGAAACTGCTGCTCACCCGGGTCGCGGGCGGCCATGAACGCGGGCATCTGATGCTTGGCAATATGGGTGCCGAGCCAATCTTCGTGAAAGCGCTTCTCGCCGATCTGGTGGTCGACGGGAAAACCTATCACTCGATCGCCAGCGACTCCGGCGGCTTCGCTCCTTTCGGGGATTCCCAACCTGACGAGTCGATCAAGGGCCCGTTGAACACTGCGGAGTACCGGGATTTGGGCCGGATTTCAGATCTCGTGGATGTCGCACTGGAATTCTCCAGCCTGCCTGACGACGCGAAAGAGATGGAAACCGTGGTATTCACCGTTCTGGCGGAAAGCAGTCGCGACAATATCCTCGTCGCCGGACGCCTCTCTCTCGACGTTTATAACGCCGGGGAGCATCAACGCTTCTTGCCGCAGAGCCTATCGACCGAGCAACTGCGCAGTTTTCGCAAGCGTCGGGAACTGGCGTCGCGGCTGGAGGAGATGCTGGAGCAGGAAGCCCGCGCCTACCTGACCGGCGAAGACGGCAAACGCCGGGGGCGCGGCGCCGAGTTGGGGCAGCTACGCCTGAAACAACGCGGCGACGGGCGCCAAACAAAGGCTCCGCACGAGGCCGCTGAATGAAGCGGACAGATACCTCAGTTTAACCCACCCGACCAAGACGCGCCGTTCCGGTTTTCGTCGCCAAAGGAGACAACATGTTCAACTGGATTACCGGCGTTATCGCGTCCTTCGGCTATTTCGGCATCGCGGGGCTGATGTTGCTGGAAAACGTGTTTCCTCCGATCCCGTCGGAGCTGATCATGCCGCTCGCGGGGTACATGGCGGCGCAAGGGAAATTCTCGCTGATCGGTTTGATCGTCGCGGGGACGATCGGCTCGGTCATCGGGGCGCTTCTCTGGTACTGGATTGGTCTGAAGATCGGGATCAAGCGTCTGTGTCACCTCTCGAGCCGCCACGGTCGCTGGATCGGCATCACCCCCCGCGACATTACCCGGACCAAGAAATGGTTCGACAAGCACGGCTGGGCAGCGGTGTTCTTCGGGCGGATGCTGCCCGGCGCGCGCACGCTGATCTCGGTGCCGGCTGGCATGGCGCGGATGCCCTTCCTGCCGTTCCTCGCCTACACCACGGTGGGCAGCGCGCTCTGGACGGCATTGCTGACCGTTGCGGGCTATCTGCTCGGAAAGCAGTACAGCGAAGTCGCAAGCTGGGTGAACCCGGTCTCGACCGGCGTGATCGTGATCCTCGTCCTGCTCTACATCTACCGCGTGATTACCTGGAAGCCGCTGGAAGACCCCGACGAGTCGAGCGGCGCCATGCCGTCACGCGAGAGCTGATCGGCGAAGCAAGCGCCATACCTCGGCTGCCTTTCGCCATCTCGCGTTGGCAAGAACGCGGCAAAAGGCTTATATGCCCGGCAAGACGTTAAAGAAGGACACGCCGTGGCAATCCACCTGCATCAAAACGACCTTCCCGACGGGCTCGATCTCGGTCCCGTCGTGGCCATCGACTCCGAAACGATGGGCCTTGACCCGCGCCGCGACCGGCTCTGCCTCGTGCAGCTTTCGGCGGGCGATGGCGACGCGCATCTGGTGAAGATCGCCCAAGGTCAGACCGAAGCGCCGAACCTGTGCCGCATGCTGGCCGATCCGTCGGTGGAGAAGCTGTTCCACTTCGCGCGCTTCGATGTGGCGGCCCTCTACAACGCATTCGGGGTTGAGACGAAGCCGGTCTTCTGCACCAAGATCGCCTCGAAGATGGTGCGGACCTTCACCGATCGCCACGGGCTCAAGGTGCTGGTGCAGGAGCTTGTCGGCGTCGACATTTCCAAGCAGCAGCAAAGCTCGGACTGGGGCGCGGCGGAGCTGACCGACGCGCAGATGGAATACGCGGCCTCGGACGTGCTCTACCTGCACCAGATCAAGGCTGAACTGGTCAAGCGGCTGGAGCGCGAGAACCGGATCGGGCTGGCGCAGGCCTGTTTTGATTTCCTGCCGACGCGTGCGAAGCTCGATCTGCTGGGCTGGGATGAACCCAATGACATCTTCCACCACTGATTATTCCGACATCGCCCGCCGCGTGATCGGCATCGAGGTCGCCGGGCTCGAAGCCTTGGCGGCGAGCCTCGATGGCGAGTTTTCGCGCGCGGTGTCGATGATCCTCAAGACCGAGGGGCGCGTGATCGTTTCCGGCATGGGGAAATCGGGCCATATCGGGCGCAAGATCGCGGCGACGCTGGCCTCGACCGGGACACCGGCGCATTTCGTGCATCCGGCGGAGGCGAGCCACGGCGATCTGGGCATGGTCACCCGGCACGATCTGGCGCTGGTGCTGTCCAATTCTGGCGAGACGCCGGAGCTGGCCGATCTGATCGCCCATACGCGGCGCTTTCAGATTCCGCTGATCGGTGTCGCGAGCCGCCCGGACTCGACCCTGCTGCGGCAATCGGATCTCGCGCTGGTGCTGCCCAAGGCCGAGGAAGCCTGCGGGACGGGCGTGGTGCCCACGACCTCGACGACGATGACGCTCGCGCTGGGCGATGCGCTGGCCGTCGCGCTGATGGAGCACCGCGAATTCACCGCTGAGCATTTCCGCACGTTCCATCCCGGCGGCAAGCTGGGCGCGCGGCTGTCGAAAGTCTCGGACCTGATGCATCGCGATATGCCGCTTGTCGCGGAAGACACGCCGATGCCCGATGCGCTCTTGATGATGAGCCAGAAGGGCTTCGGTGTCGTTGGCGTCACCGATGAGGCGGGCCGTCTGACCGGGATCGTCACCGATGGCGATTTGCGGCGCCATATGCAGGGGCTGCTGGAGCATAAGGTCTCGGAAGTGATGACCGCCAATCCGCGCACCATCGCGCCGGAGCAACTGGCGGAGGCTGCGGTGGCGCAGATGAACGAGCGCAAGATCACCGCGCTTTTCGTCGTCGAAGATGAGAAACCCGTGGGCTTCTTGCAGATCCACGACTGCCTGAGGGCCGGGATCGTCTGATGATGTACGACAATAGCCATACGCGACTGGTGAACTGGGCGAAGATCGTCCTGCCGCTGCTCGCGCTGGCGCTGTTGTCGACGATCTTCCTCGTTTCACGTCGGATCGATCCGAGCGCCGCGATCCCCTATGCCAAAGTCGATGTCGAGAAACTCGCGCGGGAAAACGCGGTGACGCGACCGGAATATTCCGGCGTAACCGATACCGGCGCGACGCTTTCGGTGACCGCGGCGATGGCGCGCACGCAGCCCGCGCAGGACCAGGGCGCGAGTGCTGATCAGATCGCGGCGAAGCTGACCGCGCCCGATGGCCACGTGACTGATCTGAGCGCGAATGAGGGTCTGTTTCAGCCTAATTCGAACCGTATCGACCTGACCGGGAAGGTCGCGATGCAGACCTCCGACGGCTATCGGGTGAATTCCGAGAAAATTGAACTTCAGACCGATAGCAGCGTTCTGACCTCGCCCGGCCCGATTCACGGGACATCCCCTTTCGGAACGCTCGATGCGGGCTATATGCAGATCGTCCCGACGGCGGATGGCAGCGGTCACGATCTTGTTTTCAAACAGGGTGTGAAGCTGGTATATCAGCCGCAACAATGAGGGTGTGGATGTTTCGAGCGCGTTTTTTCACCGCCTGCGCGATGGTGGTTTCGTTCCCGGTTCTCGTGATGGCGCAAAGCGTCGATTTCGGCGGTCTGCGCGCCGACAAGACCGCCCCGGTAGAGGTCACGGCCGACTCGCTCAACGTCGATCAGCAAAGCGGCCAGGCGGTGTTCTCCGGCAATGTGGAAGTCACCCAAGGCGATATGCATATGAAAGCGGCCGAGCTTGAGGTGTTCTACGCCAGCGACAAACGCTCCGAGATCACGAAGCTGCATGCGACCGGCGGTGTCACGCTGGTGTCGCCCACCGAAGCCGCCGAGGCAGAGGAAGCCGTGTACGACGTGAAGGCGGGCACCGTCGTGATGACGGGCAAGGTTCTTCTGACCCAAGGCAACAACGTGATGTCGGGCAACAAGCTCAATGTCGATCTGAGCACCGGCACGGGCACGATGGATGGACGTGTCCGCACGCTTCTGAAGCCCGCCGGGAGCAAGTGATGGTCGAGGATGCCGCCAAGAGCGACGCCGGGCTGGCCCCGGTCGCGGGCCACGGCGGTTTGCAGATCCGCGGGCTGCGCAAGAGCTACAAGCGCCGCCCCGTGATTCGCGATGTCTCGCTCGATCTGTCGCGCGGCGAAGTCGTGGCGCTTTTGGGGCCCAACGGTTCCGGGAAAACCACCTGTTTTTACAATATCGCCGGGCTGATCCGTCCCGATGCGGGCGAGGTGCTCATCGACGGACGCGATGTGACGGGCCTGCCGATGTATCGCCGCGCGCGGCTCGGGATCGGCTATCTGCCGCAGGAAGCCTCGATTTTCCGCGGGCTTTCGGTCGAAGAGAACATCATGGCGGTTCTCGAGGTCGCCGTGCCGGACCCGCACACGCGGCGGGAACGTCTGGAGGAGTTGCTGGGCGATTTCTCGATCGGCCACCTGCGCCACGCGCCCGCGCTGGCGCTGTCGGGCGGTGAACGCCGTCGCTGCGAAATCGCGCGCTGTCTGGCCGCCGATCCGAAATATCTGTTGCTCGACGAGCCTTTCGCGGGCGTCGATCCGATCGCGGTGTCGGAGATTCGCGCCCTCGTCGGTCAGCTCAAGGATCGCGGTATCGGGGTTTTGATCACGGATCACAACGTCCGCGAGACGCTCGAGATCGTGGATCGGGCCTACATCCTTCATGACGGGACGGTGCTGATGTCGGGCACCGCAGAAGAGGTTGTGCAGGACGAAAACGTGCGCCGCGTCTATCTCGGGCAGCATTTCCGCATCCTCTGAGCATGCTCTACGGATCGCCCAAGCGACTCCGACCCTCGGCAGTTTTGCACCGCAGCGAGTGTCACCCGTTGACACCCCCTGCGATCCATCCCCAAATACATAAGAGATGCGTGATGTTCGCCCCCACTCCCCGGGCGCGCTTGCGGCCCCCGAGAGGGGTCCGGCGCGCGAAAGGTCCCCGAAAGAGGGCCCGGGCGAATTCAGACTCGACGCGACTTTTCAAGAGATTAACCGGCCCGAAACACCTCAGCCCCAAGGCTGGGGTCACTGGCCCAATGCGTGAAGGAGGAAATCCATGCGTTACCAAATCACCGGCAAACAAATCGATGTCGGAGAGGCCCTGCAATCTCACGTCAAGTCGGAGCTGGGCGAAGTCGCCGAGAAATACATGCAGCGTCCCACCGACGCGCAGATCACCTTCTCGCGCGATGCGCATGAATATATCTGCGAAGCGACGGTGCACCTGTCGACCGGGCTGACCGCCTCGGCCAAGGGGCATGCCACCGAAATCTACGCGGCCTTCGATGCGGCCCGCGAAAAGATGGACAAGCAACTGCGGCGCCACAAACGCAGATTGAAAGATCATCACCGCGACCGTGCCGAACCAGTTGAATTCGAAGCTGCAGGTCTATATGTGCTCGCCTCGGAAGAGGATGACGATACCGGCGAGACGCGCGAAGGCGCTCCGATGATCGTAGCCGAGATGGAAACCAAGGTTCCCACGCTCTCGGTCGGTGAAGCGGTCATGCAGATGGAGCTGTCCGACGCGTCGCTACTCGTCTTCCGCAACGAGAAACATGGCGGGGTCAACGTCGTTCATCGGCGTGAAGACGGCAATGTCGGCTGGATCGACCCGCGCAACAGCAAATGAGCGGCCCGGAACGGGCGCGGAGTAGACGAGTTCATGGACCTATCTAAACTTCTCGTGCCTGGCGCGGTCAAAGTGCTGTCGAATGTCACGAGCAAGAAACGCCTGTTTCAGGATCTCGGTGACATCGCGGCGGCGTGCTACAAGATCGACGCCTCGGAAACCGTCGATGCGCTGCAGGAGCGTGAGAGCCTCGGACCGACCGGCGTCGGCCATGGTGTTGCGCTTCCGCATGCGCGGCTCGACGGGCTGAGCGAGGTCGTGGGTGTCTTCCTGCGTCTGGAAAAGCCGCTCGATTTCGACGCGGTGGACCGGCTGCCGGTCGATCTGGTTTTCGCGCTGTTCGCGCCGAAGGATTCCGGCGTCGAGCATCTCAAGGCGCTGGCCCTCGTGTCGCGCACGATGCGCGATCCGGAAACATGCGAGAAGCTGCGGGCGAATACCGATCCCTCTACGCTGCACGCAGTGCTGACGGAAGCGCAAAGCCGTCAGGCGGCCTGAACCGGTCTCGAATGAAAATCAAAAAGCGCGTCGGTCCTCCCGGCGCGCTTTTTTCATGGCCCAAGATCAGTCTCGCCAGTTTCCGAAGCCGAACTGCATCATGTCGCGCGTATAGGTCTCGCGCGCGGCGGCCTCGAGATCGGGCGTCCAGATATCAGCGAGCTTGATCGCCGCGGTGTCGGTTTCTCCGGGCGCGAACGTAGGCGCCTCCACCCCGGCCATGCTGGCGAGATACGCGAAGTCCTCGGCCATCCGTTCTTCGCGCACCAGCAGGTCGGGAAGCGCGAACTGGCCGATGCCCTGAAGCGCCGCGGATTGCGTGGCCCAGAGCGTGTTCACCGGAAGGCTCGTCTGGTTCGCGAGATTGGATTTGAGCCAGCCCAAGAAAGCGATCAGCGCCTCGGCGTAGTCGTCTTGCGCGATGCTCTGCCCTTCCTTCGGGATTGGCAGCTTGTAGCTTTCGCGCAAAACGGCGCGCGTCTCGTCCATAGTGTCCCAGTTCAGCACCGCATTGAACGCCAGATGCGCCCGCATCAGGGGATGGCGTAGCACGGTGAAGCTACGATGGCCGGAATGTCGACGCTTCCACTGGCGCAGGGTTTTCTGGCTGAACCCTTCGACCAGATCTCCGGTCGCGGCCAGCCAGTCGCGGATCGGCGCATCCATCGCGGGCCGGAGCGGCATATAAAGCAGCCCCGCCTCGCTCGCGATGAAACCGGGCACGCCGGGACCGCGCCGGGGCTCGAAATTCGGAGTCTTCGACAGGTTGAACCGGTCGAGTCGTGCCAGCGACGCCTCCATCCCCGGGAAATTTGCGACCTTTGCCTCCAGCGGCTCCGGGTTCTGCACCTTGAGGTTCTCGGGCAACTGTTTCAGCCGCCCCGAGACGCCCAGCCAATTCGCCAGACCGTTAAGCACTTCGACGGACTGTGCATCTTCATAATCGATATAGAAGGCTGTCTGTCCCGAGCGTTGCAGAGCGTTCAGTAACGTCACCTGAAAATCCTGCAGCCCTTCAAGATGCGCCTCGAATTCCTCCGCATCGAAGCGCGCTTTCGTGGCCTTGCGGTGTTTCGCATCGCCCAGCTTCCATTGGCCCGTCGCGCGCGCGATCATCAGGCTGACATAGCTTTCGATCGGGTTACGGGTCAGCACGATCTTCGCGCATTTCGGATCGTTCACGAAGACCGCCAGCATCCGCGGGTCATGATCGTGGAAATAGCGGCAGCCGTTCAGCCCATCCTGAGACTTGATCGCATTCCACAGCACCAGAGGATTGTCGTCGCGCTGCGCCTTGGTGACTCCCACCAGCTCCTTGCGGTTCGGGTACCCGATCAGCGCCGGGTTGAACGCCTCACCATGGCACGTCACGCCGTCCAGATCGTTCAGCGCGGCTTCCACGAGGTTGGAGCCGGTGCGCATCTCGGCGAAGACGACGAAACTCTCAAACTTGGGCATGGGTTATTTCACCAGATAGGGGCGGCCCCGGCGGACAGCGTCGCGCTGCCCGCTTTGCTCGAGCGGGAAATCCCCCATCACGAGTGGCTGCATCCCCTGGTTCTTGAGATTTTGCAGGAATTGGTTGAACCCCGACAGGTCGACCATCTGCGGCGCTTCGGTCAGGCGGCGCGTGGCGCGGGGGCTGATCTCGTCGATGATGGTCTGCAGGGGCTCCATCGGGTTCTCGATGAAATCCGCGACGGTCCAGATCCGCACCCGCGCCTTCACATACATCGAGCGGAGAATATCCAGATGCTCCAGCTCGCGCTTTTGCAGCATCGCGGCCTCGCGCCGGATCGTCGTGAAATTCTCGTTGCGGCGCGACAGCGGCAGGGCCCAGGCCCCGGTGATGACCGAGATTTGCGCATTCGGATCGGTCGCGGTGAACCAGTTATTCGCCTGATTGTCGCGCGGCGAGAACATGTAGCATTGCCGTTCCCCGCGCGAGTTCCAGATCAAGTTCGTCAGGAAGGCACGCGGGTTGTAATCGCGCAGCGCCGCGTTGTCGGTCAGGCAACCGTTGAACATCCGCTCGCCACCCGCGAACTCGGCGCGTTCGGGGGCGAAGAGATGACCGTGAACCCGGGCACCCACGTATTTCGAGAGCCAGCCGTCGAAATTCTCGAAGAGATCAGAGAAGCCGTGGAAGATCGAATAGGGTGCCGAGGTCTTGCCGTTCTCGTGGTCCTTCCTGGGAAAACGGCTTTGCATATAAAGGCCGGGCCGCCCGCGTGTGCGCCGCTCGATCGACTTGGAAAACAGCCGGTCGATCTTGGCCGGGTTCGGCTCTGCCATGACGGACCGGCCGGGGCTCTTGTCGAGGAAGGTCCGATAGAGCTTGTCCGCCTTGGGCCAGATTTTCCGCGCCACGAAACAATCCGACCGCCGCAGAAGCTGCAGATGATCGTCGTAGAAGATGTGCGGCTTTCCCTGAAAATCGAACTTGGTCAGCGTCAGCGAGCGGCTCTCGATCGAGGTGGAATAGAGCCTTGCGAGGGTCTGGAAATAGCTCTCATCGGGGATCCAGACGCGCTTGAAATAGCGGTCGTAAAGCGCGCGATCCGGGTCTTCCAGAATGGCCGACAGGGTCTGGCGCGTCAGGCACCACCACTGGCTGCCCAAGTGCGGCACCAGCCCGTCGGGAATGCGTCGCTTGAAGCCTACGCGGCGCTGGAACTCGACATAGCGGTCGAACATCCGCCGCTGTTTTTTCCACGAGAAGGGGAAGCGCAGCGTGAAGCGTTCGATGTCGATCCCGCCAACCGTCCAGCCGACTTCCGTGGTGGTCACACTCTCGATGAAATCGGTATAGGGCCGCGCGTCGAGATAGTCGGTCAGCTCGTGCAGCGGGCGCAGCGGCAGGCAGGAGCCCGACGCCAGATAGACGTGGCGCACGTCGGCATGCAGTGCCAGCATCTGTTCGGCCGCAGCTTGGCTGGCGGCGACCAGCGACCACGTGCCCCACTCGCATTTGTAGCGCCGCGAGAAGGAGACATTCTCCAGATCGGCAAGCATCTTCTTGAAGCCGTTATAGTCATGCGCGGTGACGCGGGCATCGACATGGATCACCACGGGCGATCCGCCCTCCGACCAGAACCGCGCGACCTGCGCGGCCCGGTCGAGCGCGGTGTGGCACATCATGATGAATCCGACCGTCACGAGACCTGTTTCCTCACGCCCAATTGCCCTTCGACATCAGCCCGAGGATTTCGAGCTGGCGCCAGTTGATATATTTCTCCGACCATTTGCACCACAAATCGGGCTCTTTTGAGATCGTGCGGGCATAGGCGTGATATTCGCGCGAGCCTGCGTAATGCTGTTTGCGCTCCAACTCTTCCTCGACCTTGTCGGTGAGCGGCGAGAGGAACTTCGCGTGCAGCAGGCACCCCGAGACCATCTCTCCGCCGATCGTGTCGTAGACCCGGTTGAGGCCGCGCGGCAGCAGCGCATGGGTCGAGGAGATATAGACATTCCCGCGCTCCCATTTGACGAGCGGTATCTTGTTGAGCGAGGGGGCCTTCTTCGGCGCGTCGGGAAAAAAGATGCGTGCCCGCGGTCCGCCCTGGATCCACAGATTATTGGTCTCGGAGTTCTGC
This sequence comes from Thioclava sp. F34-6, assembly GCF_002213235.1. Classification (NCBI taxonomy): domain Bacteria; kingdom Pseudomonadati; phylum Pseudomonadota; class Alphaproteobacteria; order Rhodobacterales; family Paracoccaceae; genus Thioclava; species Thioclava sp. F34-6. Next base: position 239,200 of record NZ_NBOA01000004.1, on the reverse strand, counting down.
GAGATCATGTAATTGCCCGCATCGAACCAGCAGGCCAGATCGAACGGGTTCTGCCCCTCGCGATAGGGCTGCGCGTCGATCGGTCCTTTCGGATACATATCGAGCAGCATCGCCGGGAAAGACCGGATGCCATAGGTGTCGAGCCAGTCGGTCAACGCCTGAATGGGCCGCGTGTCGCAGAACGGGTAGACGAAGAACTCGTCCGGATCGAGCGTCAGCGTCCAATGCCCGGTGCCGTATTTGCGCAGCAGCCAGTTCATCCAGTCGATGCCGAAATTCGACGCCTTGTAAGACGCCTCCGTGCGCCAGACCGAGCAATCCTCCTGCTGCGCGAGATACTCGGCGCTGCCGTCGTCGCTGCCATTGTCGACAAACAGGAAGTGGCCGACCCCCATTTCGCGGTAATAGCGCAGGAAATAGGGCAGGCGGATGCGTTCGTTGCGGGCGGTGACGAAGACGAGGATATCCTCGGGGTGGATGTCGCCGGTGCGATCGGAATAGAGAGAGAGTTCGCGGCTTTTCCGGAAAGCCCGAATCTGCCGAATTCTGCGCTTGCGGCGCAGTCTGGCGATTTCTCTCAGTCCCAATATCCGTCCCTCTTCGACGTCGCGGTCATTTCGTGCCGCTTCGGTCCCGTGATGCTCGTATCGTAGTTTTCAAATCGTTAAAGGTCGCCCGGTTCAAATCGGCAAGTTTTTAACGGGTTATCAATATCTTCCGATACTTACCCGGTTTGCTTGCAACTGAGAAGCCCGCGCTTCACGCTCACGTCAGTATTGTTGCCCCCAAGTCAACAAATTTACATCCACCCGCCGCGCGACATCAGCCCCTGCGCCTCCAGTTGTCGCCAGTCGCCGAGCCGCGTCGAATGCGGCGTCCAGAGTTCCGGATCGGCGGCCAGCGCGTCGTAATACTGGTCGAATTCCGCGGGCTGGCCGAAATGCTCGCCGCGTGATTTCTCCTCCTTCGACTTGTCCACGATCTCGTCGAGAAACTTCGTGTGCAGCAGCAGCCCCGAGATGGCCTCGCCGCCCTCCGTGTCGTAAGTCTGGTTCAGGTGGCGGGGCAGCAGCGCATGGGTTGAGTTCAGATAGGCCCACCGGCGATGCCACCGCACCAACGGGATTTTCGACAGGGTCGGCGCTTGCCGGGGGTTGTGGGCAAAAAACGCCCGTGCCCGGGGTCCGCCCTGAATCCACAGCGCGTCGGTCCGGTCCTGCCGGGTCATCATGTAATTCCCGGCATCGAACCAGCTCAGGATCTTGCGCGGGTCCTGCCCCGCCTCATAGCGCTGCGCGCCCAGCGGCCCCTTCGGGTAGAGGTCGAGCATCATCGCTGGGAAACAGCGCTGCTCGGACCGGTCGAGCCAGTCGGTCAGCGCGGGCAGGGGGCGGCTGTCGTGATAAGGGTAGATCAGCAGCTCATCCGCATCGACGGTCAGGCACCAGCGATCGTGCCCGTAGCGCAGCATCAGCCATGTCACCCAATCGAGCCCGAAACGCGAGGCCCGGTAGCTGCCCGCCGTCTGCCACAGCGAGACGTCGCGCGCTTCCGCCAGCAGCGCGGCGGTGTCATCCGTGCTGCCATTATCGACGATCAGGAAGTGATCGACGCCCAGCTTGCGGTAATGCTTGAGGAAAAAGGGCAGCCGCCGCGCCTCGTTGCGCATCACCGCGAAGGCGAGGATCGCACAGGGCCTTATCTTGCCGGTGCGGTTGGTGACGCTGTCGAGCTGATGCCGCTTGCGCAGGGCGCGCCACAGGAAGTGCTTGCGCTTGAGGCGCAGCCTGTAGCTCTCCCAAAGCTCATGGCGCGATGGCATCCATACTCCTGACCCTGCCTCGGGGTCAGTATTCATACTCTTTCGCCTGATGCCAACGCCATGCATCGGAAATCATGGTGGACAGGTCCGACCGCTTCGGCTGCCAGCCAAGCTCCTCGGTCGCCCGTTTCGAGCCCGACACAAGCGACGCCGCATCGCCCGGTCGACGGTCCCCCTCGACGATCGGAACATCGCGATTGGTTACCGCGCGCGAGGCGTCGATCACTTCGCGCACCGAGAACCCGTTGCCAGAGCCGAGGCAGAAGACCCGCGAGGGTTTGCCATCCTCGAGCCATTTCAGACCCAGCACATGCGCATCGACCAGATCGGAGACATGCACGTAATCGCGGATGCAGGTGCCGTCGCGCGTCGCGTAATCCGAGCCGAACACGGTCAGCGCCGGGCGTTTGCCCGCGATCGCGTCGAGCATCAGCGGGATCAGATGCGTCTCGGGGATGTGCTGCTCGCCGACTTCTGCGTCGGGATCGGCGCCCGCCACGTTGAAATAGCGAAAGATCACGGAGTTCATCCCGTGGCTCGCGCCGAAATCGCGCAGCATGTCTTCGATGGCGCGTTTCGATCCGCCATAGGCGTTGATCGGGCGCTGTTCTGTGTTCTCATCCAGCACCACCCCGTCCTGATCGCCGTAGGTCGCACAGGTCGAGGAGAAGACGAAGTTGCGGCAGTCTGCATCGACGGCCGCCTCGATCAGGTTCAGCGCGCAATTCACGTTGGTGCGCCAATATTTCGCCGGATCTTTCATCGACTCGCCGACGAGGCTGAGCGCCGCGAAATGCATTACAGCGATGGGCTGATACTTGGCGAACACTTCGTCGAGCCGGGCGCGATCGGCCAGATCGCCCTCCTCGACGGGGCCGAATTTCACCGCTTCTTTCCAGCCGGTCGAGAAATTGTCGAAACAGACCGGGACGTAGCCCGCCGCGGCCAGCGCCTTGCAGGCGTGCGAGCCGATATAGCCCGCACCGCCCGTCACCAACACATGCTTCATCGCTTACTCGGCAGCCTGCCGCATCGCGGAGAGATCGGAGAGATACTCGCCGAACTCGTCCTTCAGATCCGGGCGCTGGAGGCCGAAGGCCACCGTTGCCTGCAGGAAGCCCGCTTTCGATCCGCAATCGTAACGTTGGCCGTCGAAGCGATAGGCGTAGACCGAGTTGCCGCCGTGGATTTCCTGCGCGATGGCGTCGGTCAGCTGGATCTCTCCACCGGCTCCCGCCTTGCGCGCATCGAGGTTCCACATGATCCGCGGGGTCAGGATGTAACGACCGATCACCGCGAGGTTCGAGGGCGCATCTTCGGGCTTGGGCTTCTCGACCATGCCATTGACGGGCAGGCGCGGACCGTCGCCCGGGCCCACATCCAGAACACCGTAGGAGGCGGTCTTGTCGGCGGGGACTTCCATCGCCGCGACATAGTTCCCGCCGGTCTCGTTATAGGCTTCCATCATCTGCTGCAGACAGGGCTTGTCGGCGGCGATGACGTCGTCGGTCAGGATCACGGCGAAGGCTTCGTCATGCACCAGACGGCGCGCGCACCAGACCGCATGGCCCAGACCCAGCGGCTGGTTCTGGCGGACATAGGCAATCGCGCCGCTATCCATGTTGGTCTTCTTCAACTCGTCGAGAATCTCGGTCTTGCCCTTCTGCGAGAGCGCGCTTTCGAGCTCGGGGGCGTTGTCGAAGTAATCCTCGAGCGCAGATTTGCCGCGCGAGGTGACGAAGATGAATTCCTCGATACCGGCCGCGCGCGCCTCGTCGATGGCGTATTGGATAAGCGGGCGGTCCACCAGCGTGAGGATCTCTTTCGGGATCGATTTCGTCGCGGGCAGGAAGCGGGTTCCGAGGCCGGCCACCGGGAAGATCGCCTTCGTCACCTTGCTTTTCATTCGTCACCTATAGGGTTGCTACGATCAAATCGTCAGAAGTTGGTTTATTGTGTCCCCAAAGCCTCAATCCAACAAGGGACCGATTTTCGCGTTGAGCACTCCAAAAGGAAGAAATGCTGCAAACGCGAAAATTGTTTCGTTCAACGCCGTGAAAATTCGCGGTTTACGCGTGTTCGGCGATAAATCGCCGCAGTCAGGGGAGCTGCATCTGCTGCATCATGGATTCTATCCGGGCCACGTCTGATGGATTGTTGAGTTCCCAGAATTGCCGTCCGCGCGCCTCGACTTCTGCGCAGAGCACTGCACGCCCGTTCTCTAGGAAACGCAATTGCTCCAGCCCTTCGAGAGTCTCCAGAGGCCCGATCGGCCAGCCTGCATAGGCCGCCAGCGTGTCCGGTCGGTAAGCATAGACGCCCACATGGTGGAACACCGGCGTCGGGGCTTCGTCCGCGTAACTCTCGGAGGTGAAAGGAATGACCTCTTTCGAGAAATAGAGCCCGCGATTGCCTGCGCCGAACACCGCCGTGGTGCCGCCCACCCGCCCGTTCTGGCGATCTTCCAGAAGGCTTTTCAGCATTGCGCCCTCGCAGCGCAGCACCGGGGTCGCGAGTTCGGCCCAGTCATTGGCGCGCAACCCCGTCACGAGGTCTTCGATGAACCAGGCGGGAGTCAGCGGCGCGTCGCCTTGCAGGTTCACCACGATATCGTAGTCACCGCCAAGCGTTGCGGCAGCTTCGGCGCAGCGCTCGGTCCCGTTACGGCAGCTCTCCGAGGTCATCACCACCTCCGCGCCGAAGGCCTGGCAGGCGTCGCGGATACGGGCGTCATCGGTGGCCACCACGACCCGGTCGACGCCGCCGACCTGCGTCGCCGCCTCCCAGCTACGCTGGATCAGGGTCTTTTTCTCGCCCGTGGCGCCGGTCAGTTCGACCAGCGGCTTGCCGGGATAACGGCTCGACGCGTAGCGCGCCGGAATGACGATGAGGACAGACATCACTTCACCAGCAGAACGCCGGGAGCGTAGGCGATGAAGAACGGGTTCTCGAAGCCAGGCTTGCCATAGGTGAAGGGCGCGTGATCTTCGAAGCGGATCATCTCGCCGCCCGCGCCGCGCAGAACCGCGTCACCTGCCGCCGTGTCCCATTCCATCGTGCGGCCCAGACGTGGATAGAGGTCTGCCTCGCCCGTCGCGACAAGGCAGAATTTCAGCGACGACCCGGCCGAGGCCATATCCTTCACCGCGTATTTGCCGATGTATTCGTCGGTCGCCTGATCGCGATGCGATTTCGACGCAACCACCATCAGACCGCGATTGTCGGGCATCGAAACCGTGATCGGCTGCTGCTTGCCGGGGCGCTCCTTGTCGAAGGGGCCGTCTTCTTCGACCGCGCGGCCCTCGGCCAGTGTGTAGAACAGCCGCCCCTTGGCGGGCGCATAGACCACGCCACGCACCGGCTTGCCATTCTCGACATAGGCGATGTTGACGGTGAAATCGCCGCGGCGCTTCACGAATTCCTTCGTGCCGTCGAGCGGATCGACGATGAGGAAGGTCGACACCTCCTGCGAATGGCTCGCGGCCTGTTCCTCGGTGACGAGCGGCACGTCGGGAAATTCGGCGCGCAGCCCGGCGGAGATCAGCGCGTCGGCGGCCTCGTCGGCTTCGGTCACCGGCGAGTTGTCCGACTTCGACTTCACCTCGAAATCCGGCGAGTCGTAGATCTCCATGATCTTGTCGCCTGCCTCGAGCGCCAGTCGCCGCATCACTCGCATCAGATGTTCGAAATCCATCGTCACGCCTCTCCCGGCCTTGTTAAGGCCCAATTGCTATGCTCCAACTCCCCCCTTATGATGCGGCGACAAGGGTTGAGCAAGCAATCCGACCTAGCTTGGGCCGCAACGCGCCCGAATCGGCAGGAACATGTTCAGACCGGAGACGAAAGCGACCAAGCTCGGGACGACCTTCAGCCTGCTGGAGTTGATCTACCATGCGACGGTGCGCAATCTGCGCAAGACCCACGGCAATGCGTTGATCGGCCTGCTGCTGAACATGGTCCAGACGATGATGCTGGTCATTTCTTTCTACGTCATGTTCAGCATATTGGGGATGCGGTCCAGCTCGGTGCGCGGCGATTTCCTGCTCTACATCATGACCGGCATTTTCCTCTACATGACCCATACCAAGACCCTGGGCGCGGTCTTCGGATCTGAGGGGCCGACCTCGGCGATGATGAAACACGCGCCGATGACCACCGCGGTCTCGATCTCCGCGGCGGCGCTGAGCGCGCTCTACATCCAGGTGCTGTCGATGGTGACGGTGCTCTACATCTACCATGCGGCCTTCAAGCCGATCGAGATCTACGATTGGGTCGGTGCCTTCGGGATGGTGTTGCTGGCGTGGTTCACGGGGCTCGCGGTCGGGGTTGTGCTGTTGGCGGCGAAGCCCTGGGCACCCGAAGTGGTGGGCGTGATCCAGCAGGTCTACACCCGTGCCAACATGATCGCCTCGGGAAAGATGTTTCTCGCGAACAATCTGCCGCACAAGATGCTGATCCTGTTCAACTGGAACCCGCTGTTCCACACGATCGATCAAGCGCGCGGCTTCACCTTCATCAATTACAATCCGCATTTCTCGAACTGGGAATATCCGCTCTATGTCGGGCTAGCGATCCTGATGATCGGCCTTCTGGGCGAATTCTACACGCGTCAATACGCCTCGATCAGCTGGGGGGCGCGGCGTTAGTGCCTTTTCAGGCAGGCTCGTTTCGAAAAGGAGCGCTGTTATGGCCGCGAATACCATCCGAACGATTGGCCTCGGTCTGGCCCTTGCGATGAGTTCTGCCGGATCCGTTCTGGCAGAGGACTTTCCCCACTACGCGGCGGTCACCGGCGTCGCTGCCGACGATGTTCTCAATCTCCGGGCGGAGCCGACCGCATCGGCGCCCGTCCTAGGCACATTGTCTCCCGGAGCGACAGGCATCGAGATAACGGGCGCATCCGCGGACGAAAAATGGCTCAGGTTGAATGTCGATGGACGCACGGGGTGGGCTGCGGCGCGATTTCTCAAGGACGTTCCGATGCCGCCGTGGTGGACCGAACAGGTGCCGCTAGCCTGTTCCGGGACGGAGCCGTTCTGGTCGCTGCGCTACGCGCCGGGGCTCTTTCGGTTCGAGATGGCGGGGGAGGCTGCGCAAAACCTCGATGTCGGATGGTCAGGGGCTCCGCAAAACGGAAAGGCCGAGACGGTGGGGATGAAACTGTCGGGAAAAGGCACGGACGGCTTTGTGGTGTTCAAGGGCGGCACGTGTTCCGATGGCATGAGCGATGCGCTTTACGCGATCGGGCTCGATCTCTTCCTGAAGACATCCGCAGGTCGTCGCGCGCTGACCGGATGCTGCCGCCTCGACTGATCAGACTTTACGGATCGTGTCGCCGGGATCGAGGGTCGGCTCCAGCTCGATCACCTCGCCGCCGATCATCCCGCTTTGCGAGCGACCCGAAATGATCTGCGCCGCCTTGCGCCCGATCTCGGCCCGGCAGGCATTCATCGTGGCGAGCCGCACCGACAGACCGTCGAGCAGTTCGAGTCCGTTGAACCCCGCGAGACCCATCTTGCCGGGCACGTCGATCCCATTGTCGAGGCACCAAAGCAGACCGCCTGCGCCGATCATGTCGTTCGAATAATAGAGAAAATCGAGATCGGGCGAGCGCTTGAGCATCGTCTCCGTCATCTCGCGTCCTTTCGCGAGCGCAGAACCGCCGCCGTAGAACTCGGTATCGGCCAGTTCGATCCCCGCCTTGGCGAGCCCTTCCTTGAACCCTTCGAGCCGTTTGCGCGCCCGGTGATCCTCGGGCATTTTCGTCCCGAGGAACCCGATCTTGCGATAGCCCGCGGCGATGATCGCCTCGGCCATGTGCAGCCCGGCGCGGCGATGCGAGATACCGACGACCGAGTCGATCCCCTCACCATCGACATCCATGATCTCGACCACCGGAATGCCCGCGTTCTGCAGCATCGCGCGAGAGGCGGGCGTGTGTTCGACCCCCGCGATGATCACCCCCGAGGGGCGCCACGAGAGCATCTCATAGAGAACCTGCTCTTCCTTCTCGGGCGAGTAATTCGTCACGCCCACGACCGGCTGCAGCCCGGTATCCTCAAGCTCGTCAGATACGCTCGACAGGACTTTCGGGAAGACGAGGTTCGACAGCGACGGGATGATCACGGCCACGAGGTTCACCCGCTGCGAGGCGAGCGCGCCGGCGATCTTGTTGGGCACGTAGCCAAGCGCCTTCGCGGCTTGCAGGACCTTTTCGCGTGTCGCATCAGAGACATCGCCGCGATTGCGCAGCACGCGGCTCACGGTCATCTCGGAGACGCCGGAGGCTTCGGAGACATCGCGCAGGGTCAAGGGGCGGCGGGTTTCGATGGGGCGGGACAAGGGCAGTTCCTCAAGTTTCACCTCTTGTTAGCGCCAAACATTTCCCTTGCGCAAGCGAATGATGACCAGTATGTTAGCGTTAACGGTTATAGGGTCGGATAATCTCCGCTCGATACCTGGACAGACCCGCGCACCTGTCGGATTCGTCAGGGCGAGGGACGCGAAAGGGGGCGCAGTGGGCCAATTTGCGCTCCCTTTTCTTTCTTCCCAACCAGTTCCCGAATTCACGACCGCACTAGATGCGCGGCATAGCGGCTGCGGTTTTTCGCAGCACCACCGCGATGGACTTGCGCCACAAGCTCTTTGGCGGCATCAAAGGCGCTGTGCGGTCCCGTGGCTCAACTGGATAGAGCAGCCCCCTCCTAAGGGGCAGGTTGCAGGTTCGAATCCTGCCGGGATCGCCAATCAGACATGAAAAAGGCCCGCGCTATGCGGGCCTTTCGTGTTTCTGGTGCGACCGCTCAAACCTCGGTCCAGGATTTGTCCTCGCCCTTGAGGCCGCCGACCATCACGCGGGTCGGAAGGCCCATGCGGTCGAGCTCGGTGAAGAAGGGTTTGGGGTCCATCTCTTCGACGTTCTTCATCGTCTTCGCATCCCAGTCGCCCTGCGCGATCAGGATTGCGGCGGCAACCGGCGGCACACCTGCCGTATAGGAGATGCCCTGCGAGCCGACCTCTTCGTAGGCTTCTTTGTGATCGGCGACGTTATAGACAAAATACTCCACGTCCTTGCCGTCCTTCGTGCCTTTCACCAGATCGCCGATGCAGGTCTTGCCGGTGTAGTTCGGCGCGAGGCTCGACGGGTCGGGCAGCACGGCCTTCACCACTTTCAGCGGCACGACTTCCAGACCCTCGGCGGTTTTCACCGGCTGTTCCGACAACAGGCCGAGGTTCTTCAGCACGGTGAAGACGTTGATGTAGTGATCGCCGAAGCCCATCCAGAAGCGCACGTCGGCCTGCGGATAGTTGGTGGCGAGCGAGTGCACCTCGTCATGGCCCGACTGGTAGGCCTGCGACGGGCCTACGACGGGCAGATCCCATTCGTGGCCCGAGGCGAACATGCTCGTCTCTTTCCACTGCTGGTCTTCCCAGTAATAGACGACTCCGGTGAATTCGCGGAAGTTGATCTCCGGATCGAAATTGGTCGCGAAATACTTGCCGTGCGAGCCCGCGTTGATGTCGACGATGTCGATCGATCTCACCTCGTCCATCTGGTCGATGGCGAAACGCGCATAGGCGTTCACCACGCCCGGATCGAAGCCCGCGCCGAGGATCGCAGTCACGCCATGTTCGGCGCACAGGTCGCGCTTCTTCCATTCGTAATTGGCATACCAAGGCGGGGTTTCGCAGATCTTGTCGGGCTCTTCATGAATCGCGGTGTCGATATAGGCGGCGCCGGTGGCGATGCAGCCATCGAGGACGTGCATGTTCACGAAGGCGGTGCCGACGTTGATCACGATCTGGGACCCGGTCTTGCGGATAAGCTCGGCGACGGCCTCGGAATCGGTCGCATCCACCGCATGCGCCTCAAACGTGCCCTCGACCTTCATCGCGCCTTTCTCATGCACGCTTTCGATGATCGCATCGCATTTCGATTTGGTGCGCGAGGCGATGTGCAGATCGCCCAAGATGTCGTTGTTCTGCGCGCATTTATGCGCCACGACCTGGGCGACGCCGCCCGCTCCGATGATGAGCACGTTCTTTTTCACTTCGGCTGTCTCCTTTGTTTGCGGACAGGGGAAGGGGGCTCTTGTGGGCCCTCAGGACAATGAGGCGCGATAATCCTCATAGGTGAAGTCGCGAATCCGGTCGATGTTCCCATTTTCGCGGCGGATGGCGATAGCAGGCATCGCAACGCCGTTGAACCAGTTCTTCTTGACCATCGTGTAACCGGCGGCATCGGCAATCGAGATACGGTCGCCGATTTCGAGCGGTTTGTCGAACCGCGCCTCTCCGAAGATGTCGCCCGCGAGGCAGGTTTTTCCGGCGATCTGGTATTCGTATTTGCCCTGTTGCGGCAGCTTCGCAGTCTCGCGATAGATCAGCAGGTCGAGCATATGCGCCTCGATGCTGCTGTCGACGATGGCGATCTTCTTGCCGTTGTCGAGAATGTCGAGCACCGTGACTTCGAGCGAGGCACTCTGCGTGATGGAGGCCTCGCCAGGCTCGAGATAGACCTGCACGTCGAAATCTTCGGAGAATTTCTTCAGTCGGTCGGCCAGATCGTCGAGCGGGTAATCTTCGCCGGTGAAATGGATGCCGCCACCAAGGCTCACCCATTTCAGGCGCTTCAGAATATCGCCGAACTCGGCTTCGATGCGGCTCAGCTGATGATCGAACAGCGCGAAATCGGCGTTCTCGCAATTGTAGTGGATCATCACGCCCGAGATGCGATCCATCGCCGCCTCGAGCCGCTCGGCATCCCATTCGCCCAGCCGCGAGAACGGCCGCGCCGGGTCGGCCAGATCGAAGCCGGAGGTCGAAAATCGCGGGTTCAGGCGCAGGCCACGCTCGATATGCGCCGCCTTCTCGCCAAAGCGATCCAGCTGGCTCAGCGAGTTGAAGATGATCTTGTCGGCATACCCGATGGCCTCGTCGATCTCGTGATCGGCCCAGGCGACCGAATAGGCATGGGTTTCCTTGCCGAATTTCTCACGCCCGAGATGCAGCTCGAACAGCGAGCTGGAGGTCGTGCCATCCATGTAGGGCTTCATGATGTCGAAGGCCGACCAAGTCGCGAAACATTTCAGCGCCAGCAGGGCTTTCGCGCCGGAACGTTCGCGCAGACGCTCGATCTTGCGCATGTTCTCGCGCAGTCGGGCCTCGTCGATCAGGTAGAAGGGCGTATCGGACATGGCTCCCCCGCAGGTCAACAGACCCTGCGATATAGGGCCCATGTGACAGTGGCGCAACCGGATCAGTCGACTCGGATCGCATCCTTGGCCACGCTAAGCGCATAGCCTTTGCGGGAAATGTTGCGCACCAGAAGCTCGCTGACGAGCTGATTTCCGAGGCTGTCGCGCAGCCGTTTGATCCGCGTGGCGCCCGCCGCCTCGTCGCAATCGGCCTCGTCGCGGCCCGAGATCATCGCCTCGATCTGCGCGCCGGTGAGGATGTCGTCATCCATCCGCGCTTCGGCCAGAACAGACAGCGTCTCGATCGCGGCCGGGGTCAGTGTGAAGCCCATATCGTTGAGCATGACCGCGTTTTCGCCGCGCAGGATGCGCAGGCTCTGCACCTCGATCCCGGCGCGGCGGATTTCGGTCATGCGCTTGTTCAGCGCGATCAGCAGCAGCAGGAAGACGATCGTCGCGATCAGCAACGCGGCGGCGAAGATCAGGAGGATGAAGATGATTACCCGGTAATTCGCCAGCACATCAGAGAACGCGGTGCCCGATTGCGCGAGCACCTCCAGCAGTTTGATTTCGGCCTGCGAGGTCAGGTTGTCGTTTTGCACGAAGATCTGCTCGACTCGCGCGTTGAACGCATCCGCATTCGGCAGGTTCGCGAATAGTAGCACCGCAGCGACCGCGAGAATCGCAACCACGGCGACGATCCCGCCCACGACCGCGCGCGAGCCCAATCGCAGACTGTCAGTAACGGAGGAAATATTGTCCGGCACTGGCCTTCCTTTGCTCCAAGCCATCGGGGCCGAATGTGGAGAGAACCGTCAGCAAGGTCCACCCATCGGCTTTCAGCTTCGGCGCCAATTCGCGCGCCGCCGCCTTTTTCGAACAGGCCGAGTCCGAGACCTGCGCAACCCCGTATTGCAGCTGCAACGGGTTGTCGCGCTTGGCCTTGTAGTCGGCATAGCACTCGGCCTGCGCGGCCGAGGCAGAGGCGAGAAACGCCAATATGAGGACTGCATGTTTCATGTGGAACACGCTGCGCGCAATGCCCGTGTTATTCAATAGCCAAAGGGGGTTGGCCGGTCTGTTATCCGATAGCAGGGGGCCGTTATTGCCTGACTTTCGACCCCCGGCCCAATCTCGGTTCATCGACGTCACGCGGCCTTCGGGCTGCCGAGTGAAAGGACCGAAGCCATGAGCCTCAAGACCAAGGCCACCGCCGCCATCACCGCCCTCGCCCTCGCGCTGGGCTCCGTCGCGATCAGTGCCACGCCCGCCGCCGCGCTGGGCAAGAAGGACCGTCAGGCGCTAACCATCCTGCTTGGGGTCGGTGCCGCCGCGTTGCTGCTCGACGGTATGAACAAGAACGACCACAAGGCGAAGAAGGCGCAGCCGCGCTATGAAAGCTGGCAGGACCGGCAGCGCCGACTGGAGCGTGAACGCCGCGAGCGCGAGCGTCGCGCCGCCGAAGCCCGCCGCAAGCGCGCGCAGGAACGCTACGACCACGACCGCTATCGCCATGACCGAGACCGCATCTACCTGCCTGCGGAATGCGTGCAGCGCGTGAAGACCCGCCGCGGCTGGGGCGAGGTGGTTTCCGCCTCCTGCCTCGACCGCCGCACAGAGCGTACGCTGCCCGCCAACTGCGCCTTCACGATGCGCACCGGGCGTCACGGGGTCGAGAAAGTCTACGGCAGCAACTGCCTGGAGGATCGCGGTATCCGTCTCCGCCGGCGTTAAGACATGCGGCAGACGCCAAGAAGAGCGTCGTCGAGCAGTGCGGGGGCCTTCGGGTCCCCGCTTTTTCATTGAACAGACCTGCCGGTTCGGGGCATTCCCAACGCATGGCAGACTCACCTGACTTTTCCTTCGAAGAAGCCGCTTTCGCGCGCGGCCTGATCGTCGTCGCGGGCGTGGACGAAGTCGGCCGCGGACCGCTTTGCGGGCCCGTCACCGCTGCCGCGGTAATTCTCGATCCAGCCTGCATTCCCGAGGGGCTCAACGATTCGAAGAAGCTCAGCGCGAAGCGCCGCGCCGATCTGGCGGCCCGGATCATGGACTGCGCCGAGTTCTGCGTGGCCCATGCCAGCGTCGAGGAGATCGACGAGCTTAATATCTATCACGCCTCGCATCTCGCGATGTGCCGGGCGGTCACAGGCCTCGCCCGGATCGCCGATCACGTCCTCGTCGATGGCAACCGCGTGCCGTCCGATCTGCAACTTTCCTGCGAGCCGATCGTGAAGGGCGACGCGCGCTGCCTGTCGATCGCGGCGGCCTCGATCCTCGCGAAAGAGGCCCGCGATTTGCTCATGGTGGATTTGGCGCAACAGTATCCTGGCTACGGCTGGGAACGAAATGCGGGCTACGCGACGAAGGATCATCTGCAGGCGCTTCTAGATTTAGGGGTTACCCCCGTTCATAGACGAAGCTTCAAGCCGGTCCACAATATCTTGTGCCAAGCGAATTATATAAGCCCTTGATTCAAAAAAGAAATTGACGATGAATCGGCTTTGACTCATTTTTATAGCCATAGATCGGCACAAAGCCGGCACCCAGATATTGGGCCCTGAGGCGGGCAGTTAAGAGGCTAAAAATGGCAAAGACCAAGACTCCGGTGGTGCGCAATGCACTGCCCCTGAACGAAATTCTCGCAGGCGATTGCATCGAGATGATGAACTCGCTGCCCGAGGACAGTGTAGACCTGATCTTCGCCGATCCACCCTACAACCTACAGTTGCGCGGCGACCTGCATCGCCCCGATAATTCCAAGGTCGACGCGGTCGATGACGCGTGGGACCAGTTCGGCTCATTCGCGCATTACGACAACTTCACCCGCGAATGGCTGAAGGCCGCACGCCGCATCCTTAAGCCGAACGGCGCGATGTGGGTGATCGGCTCCTATCACAACGTGTTTCGCATGGGCGCAGAGCTGCAGAACCAGGGCTTCTGGATTCTGAACGACGTCGTGTGGCGCAAATCGAACCCGATGCCGAACTTCCGCGGCAAGCGCCTGACGAACGCGCATGAGACGCTGATCTGGGCGTCGAAATCCGAAGGCGCGAAATACACCTTCAATTACGAAGCGCTGAAATCGCTCAACGAAGGGGTGCAGATGCGCTCCGACTGGGTGATCCCGATCTGCAATGGCGGCGAGCGTCTGAAGGATTCGAACGGCGAGAAAGCCCACCCGACCCAAAAGCCCGAGGCGCTGCTGCACCGCGTGCTCGTCGGCACCACCAACCCCGGCGACGTGATCCTCGACCCGTTCTTCGGCACCGGCACGACCGGCGCCGTGGCGAAGATGCTGGGCCGCGATTTCATCGGTATCGAACGCGAGGAAGCCTATCGCGAAGTCGCGCTCAAGCGCCTCGCCAAGATCCGCAAGTTCGACAAGGAAGCTCTGGAGGTTTCCACCTCGAAACGCGCCGAGCCGCGGGTGCCCTTCGGCCAGCTGGTCGAACGCGGGATGCTGCGCCCGGGCGAGGAGCTCTACTCGCTCAACGGTCGCCACAAGGCGAAGGTCCGCGCCGACGGCACGCTGATCGGCGACGACGTGAAAGGCTCGATCCATCAGGTCGGTGCCCATCTCGAAGGCGCGCCCTCCTGCAACGGATGGACCTACTGGACGTTCAAGCGCGACGGCAAACAGGTCCCGATCGACCTGCTGCGCCAGCAGATCCGCGCCGAGATGAACTGAGGCTCCGCCCTCTTCCAAGAATTAGAAGTTACCGCCGGTGCCTGAGGACCGCTCCTCGGCACGCGCCTTGCCCCGCCGTGCGAAACGGCGGGGTCTTTTCGTTTTCGCAACGTTGAAAGGGGGCTCCGCCGCCGTCGCCGGAGGGCGACAATCAAAAGGGAAAAGGGAACTCTGCCCCCACGCGTACCGCGCTCCCCTAGGGTATTTGAAGAAGAGCGAAAATCCGGATTTCGGTTTGGCGGAAATATCCCGGGGTGAATGGCCGCAGGCCAGAGGGGCAGAGCCCCCCGATCCGTTCAGGCCTGACCGAGGCGGGCGCGCAATTCGCGGAGCACCGGCAGGGTGGCTCGGACCTTTTCGGGACCGAGGTCGCGCACGATCCCCCCGATGATCGGCATCAGCGAGGCCAGCGCGGCATCACGCGCGCGCCGTCCCGAGGGCGAGAGCGAGACCCATTTGCGCCGCGCATCGTCCCAGTCGGGCCGGATATGCACATGCCCCGCCCATTCCAGCTTGGCGAGCGTGTTGGTCATCGCACCGCGGGTGACATGCAGCGCCTCGGCCAGTTGGGCGGGCGTGCGTTCCTCGTTGATATGGGCCAGCAGGTTGAGCACCGAGAAATGCGAGATTTCCATACCCTTCGGCAGGGCGCGGCTCACCACGTTGCGCGCCAGTTGATCGGCCATGAAGACCTCGGCGAACAGCGTCGCGGCGAGCGGATCGTTCTCGGGCAAGGTGCTCACGGTCCGTCGAAGCTCCGGTCATGGAACAAGGAGCGCAGCCGCGAGCGCACCGCGTCCACCTGGTCGAGATCGAGATCGACGAGCGTCACGCCGGGCTCGGTGCCGCCATCGGCCAGCACCTTGCCCCACGGATCGACCGCCAGCGAGTGGCCCCAGGTCCGGCGCGGTCGACCGCCATGCGCGGCATGGGTTCCGCATTGCGCGGGCGCGAGCACGAAGCAGGTATTCTCGATCGCGCGGGCACGTACCAGAACCTCCCAATGGGCGGCCCCGGTCGTGTCGTTGAACGCCGCCGGGATCGTCAGCACCTGCGCCCCGGCCTGCGCCAGCGTCCGGTAGAGATGCGGGAAGCGCAGATCGTAGCAGACCGACAGGCCCAGCTGGGCGTATTTCGTGGCGCCCAGAACCGCCTCGCGCCCGGGCCGGTAGGCTTCGGATTCGCGGTAGCGTTCGGTCTCGGACACATCCACGTCGAACATGTGGATCTTGTCGTAGCGGGCTTTGATATTGCCCTTGCGCCCGATCAGGAAGGAGCGATTGGCGAAGCGCGCATCGTCTCCGGATTTCAGGCAGAGCGAGCCGATCAGGATATAGACGCCGAGGCGCTCTGCCTCGTTGCAAAGCGCCTCCAGCGTCGGATCGTGATGCTCGTGCTGCAGGACCGCGTTCTGATGTGCGCGATCCGACGAGATCAGGTTGGTGCACTCGGGCGTCGCGATCAGTTGCGCGCCTTTCGACGCGGCATCGCGGATGAAATCGATCGTGACCGGCAGGTTCCGTGCCGGATCATCCGTGACCGAAAGCTGAACGAGCGCCGCCTTCATTGTCAGCCCGCCAGCATCTGATCGAGCTTGCCCGAATGTTCGAGCGCATGCAGCTCGTCGCAGCCGCCGATCGGCTCGCCGCCGATGAAGATCTGCGGGACGGTCCGGCGGCCATTGGCACGTTGGGTCATCGCGGCGCGCAGTTGCGGCTCGCGGCCCACATCGGTTTCCTCGTAGGAGATGCCCTTCTTGTCCAACAGGCGCTTGGCCCGGATGCAGAAGGGGCAGGTGCTGGTGACGTAGATTTCGACGCGTTTCATAGTGTATTCCCTTTGGTCTGCGAGACTATAGGGATTTAGGGCGCCTTCGCAACGCGTGCCAGTGTCACAGCGCAGATCCGCTCTGCCCCGGCATTTTGCGCTGCCTCCGTCGCAGCGGAAAGCGTGGCCCCCGAAGTCATCACGTCATCGACGATGAGAAGCGGGCGCCCCTGCAGCAGCGCGGCGCGGCGCGGCGCGACGGTGATCGCACCGTCGAGATTGGTGCGGCGCTCCTCGCGGCTTTTCCCTTTCTGGCTCGCGGTGGCGCGGGTGCGGTTGAAGAGATCGGCGCAATAGGCGTGCCCGGTGCGCCGGGCCAGCGCGCGCGCGAGTTCCGCCGCTTGGTTGTAGCGTCGTCGCAGCAGTCGCAGCCGATGCAGCGGGATCGGCGCGATCAGCGTGTCGGGTGTCAGAAGCGGCGCGGCGGCGCGTGCCATCCAGTCGGTCAGCGGCGGCACCAGATCGAGCCGGTCGCCATGTTTCAGCGCCAGTACCAGATCGCGCCCGGTGCCAGAGTAATGCATCACCGTGCGGCCCTGCGCCCATGGGCGCGGATGGGTGAGGCAGTCGTCGCAAAGGATGGCGGTCTCGCTTTCTCCGGGCAGGGGCGTACCGCAGGCGTCGCAGACCGTGCCGCGCGCGAAAGTGGCATCCGACCAGCAGGCGCTACAGAGGCCAAAATCGGTGCCCACCGCGTCGCCGCAGGCGATGCAGCGCGGCGGGAAGAGGGTGCGCAATCCCAGACGTCCCGCCGCTAGCATCCGGCCCCGAACCTCGTTAAGGGTATCTGCCATGGATACGCCGCCCCTTCTGACCGACCGCGAGGCGCTCGAGCGCCACAGGAAACGCGCCGCCCGCGCGCCCGAACTGTTCCTGCACGAGGACGCGGCGGCTGAGATCGAGGAAAGGCTGCTAGAGGTTAACAGGACCTTTACGGAGCCGGCCCTGATCTCCGCTTTTCCCGAACCTTGGCTCGAAATCCTTCCCGACGCGAAGGTGGTGGCCGATACGGATGTGCTCGATCTCGAGGAAGGCGCGCATGATCTCGTGGTTCACGCGCTGTGTCTGCATTGGGCGAACGATCCGGTCGGACAGCTGGTGCAGGCGTCGCGTGCGCTGAAACCCGACGGGCTGTTCATCGGCGTGATGTTCGGCGGCCAGACGCTCAACGAGCTGCGCGCGGCGCTGGCGCAGGCCGAAGCCACGATCACCGGAGGCTTGAGCCCGCGGATCGTGCCGATGGGCGAAATCCGCGATCTCGGCGCGCTGATCCAGCGAGCCGGGTTGGCGCTGCCGGTCGCCGATGCGGTGACGCGCAAGGTGACCTACGAGACGCCGCTGCGCCTTCTTTCGGACCTGCGCGCGATGGGCGAGACCAATGCGCTCGCCGCCCGTGATCGCCGCTTCCTGCGCCGCGATGTGCTGACCGAGGCGTTGCGTCTTTATATCGAGACCTATCAGGAGCCCGATGGCCGGGTGCGCGCGACCTTCGACATGGTCTGGCTCACCGGCTGGAAGCCGCATCCCGATCAGCAAAAACCGTTGCGCCCGGGATCGGCGGCGCAGCGGCTCGCAGATGCGCTTGGCACGACCGAGCGGCCGAGCGGCGACAAGCCCGGCTCAGCCTAGCGCGTCGAGGAAGGACTTCGACCACCAATGCACGTCATAAGTGGTCAGCCCTTCCATCAGCGACCGGTAGCGTTCCCGCCGCTCGCCGCGCGACATCATCAGCGCGGTCAGCATCGAGGTCGCGACCTGTTCCGGGTCGTGCGGGTTCACCATCAGCGCCGCGTCCATCTGCTCGGCCGCGCCGGCAAATTGCGACAGCATCAGCACGCCGGGATCGTCGGGGTTCTGTGCTGCGATGAACTCCTTCGCGACGAGGTTCATCCCGTCCATCAGCGGCGTCACCAGCGCGACATGCGAGGCGCGATAGAGCCCCGCCAGAACCTCGCGCGGCACCGCCCGGTTGATAAAGCGGATCGGGACCCACTGGATGTCTGCGAATTGGCCGTTGATGCGGCCCGAGAGATGCTCGGTCTCTTCGCGGATATCGTCATAGGCCTGCACGCCCTCGCGGGTCGGCGGTGAGATCTGCAGCAGCGAGACGTGGCGATGCCAATCCTCGTGCCGCTCCAGAAATTCGCCGAAGGCGCGGAAGCGGTGCGGAACGCCCTTGGAATAATCCAGCCGGTCGACGCCTATCACCAGCCGGCGATGATCCTTCACGATCCCGGCGGGGAGGTTCTCGAACTCGGCCTCTGCCAGGTCCTGGAATTCCCGCGCATCAATCGAAATCGGGAAGGCGGCGATCCGACATTGGCGCGGCGAGAGATGCACATAGCCCGCGCCCAGATCGGAAGCCCCGGCGATCTCGATCATCGAGTGGAGGCAGGCCCGCACGTCGCGCTCTGCCTGCAGCCCCACGAGGTCGTAATTCGCGATCCACTGGCAGACTTCGCGCCCGTTGGGCAGCGCCTGCATCGCGGTCGGCCCGGGGAAGGGCGTGTGAAGGAAGAAACCGATCGGGTTGGTCGCGCCCATCAGGCGCAGCTCGTAGGCCAGCGGCAGCAGGTGGTAATCCTGCACCCAGATCCTGTCGTCGGGCTTGAGAAACGGCGCCACGAGCTTCGCGATCCGCCGATTCACCTGCTTGTAGACGCCCAGATAGAGGTGGTGGATATCCATCAGATCGGCGCGCCCGTGGAACAGCGGCCAAAGGACCGAATTGGAATAGCCCGCGTAATAGTTGTCCTGCTCTTCCTGGGTCAGATCGAAGCAGTAGCGCCTGAACGGCCCGCCCTCGATCTCGCGTAGCTCCGCGGCGGGTTTCTCCGCGATTTCGCCGGAGGTGCCGATCCAGATGCCGCCGGTCTCCTCCAGCACGTCGCCAAGCGCCACGACCAGCCCGCCCGAAGGATTGGCCCCGGTCGGAATACGGTTCGAGATGCAGATCAGGCGACCCATGTGACGTTCCTCATTCAACGCGCAACGCGGCGGCCAGCCAGTCGCGCACATTCGTCGGTGCGGCGAGGTGATAGCGTGCGACGCTCTCTCCGTCGCCGACCTTGATTCCGAAGCCGCCATGTTCCTCGGCCCAGGCCAGTGCGGGCTCGTCCGTCGTGTCGTCGCCCGCATAGACCGGCTTGCGCCCGTCGAACTGCGCGAGGTCGGACAGGATCGCCAAGGCGCCGTCCTTCGAAAACCCCTGGGGGCGGATTTCGACGGCCATCTTCGCGGGCTGGATCATGAAGCCGTCATAGCGCTCGGTCAGCGCCTCGGTGAAGGCTTCGACCTGACCCTGCTTGGCGGGGTTGAAGCGGAAATGGATCGCGGCGCCGTGGCTCTTGTCCTCGAAGATGAGATCATGCTCCTGCGCGAAGCCCGCCAGATCCTCTTTCACCGCGCCCAGATGCTGCGGCGCCTCGGCCATCGGCGGCTCCATCCCGCGCGCCTCCGAGCCGTGCGATCCGACCATCAGGCCTTCGAAGCCCTCGAGAAACCGTTCCAGTTCGTGCAGCGACCGCCCCGAGACGACCGCGAGCGCGCCGTCGAGCGCCTCTGACAGCTCGGTCAGGATGCCGGGCAGATCGCTCGGCACGATCACCGCGTCCGGGCGCGGCGCGATATCCACGAGACATCCGTCGAAATCGAGGAACAGCGCGTCCCGTGACGGGTCGAGCGCGGGCGGTGCCGGTTTTTTCCCGGTCATGTCATCCATTGCCATGTGAAGACCGTAAGTGATCCTGTCCCGGTTGAATAGGCCGCATTGGCACAGATCGGGAAACCCGTTAAGTCGGGTGGAAGTTCCGCGATAATTGACGACAGGACAGTGACACGATGACCAACGCCGCAAATCCGCGCCTTGCCCACGCCCCCGCCGATCATCCGCCCGTCAAGGAAGCGAAGATCGGTCTGCTCGTCGCCAACCTCGGAACCCCGGACAATACCGATTACTGGTCGATGCGCCGCTACCTGAACGAGTTCCTCTCGGACCGGCGTGTGATCGATTATCCGGCATGGAAGTGGCAGCCGCTGCTGCAGCTGATCATCCTGTCGCGGCGGCCTTTCACCTCCGGCGCGAACTACAAAACGATCTGGAACAACGAGGCCGACGAAAGCCCGCTGATGACGATTACCAAGCAGCAGGTCGCAAAGCTGCGCGATGCGGTCTCGGCGCGCTACGGGCAGGAAGTCGTCGTCGATTACTGCATGCGCTACGGCAACCCCTCGACCCAGTCGGTGGTCGACAAGATGGTCGAGCAAGGCTGCGAGAAGATCCTGTTCCTGCCGCTTTATCCGCAATATGCAGGGGCAACCTCGGCCACCGCGAACGACCAGTTCTTCCGCGCGCTGATGAAACAGAAGCGCCAGCCCGCCGCCCGCGTCGCGCCTGAATATTTCGACAGACCCTCCTATATCGACGCTCTCGCGCAATCGGTGGAGCGGGTCTATGCGACGCTGGACGAAAAGCCCGACGTGCTGGTCGCGTCCTATCACGGGATGCCCAAGCGCTACCTGATGGAGGGCGACCCCTACCACTGTCAGTGCCAAAAGACCTCGCGCCTGCTGCGCGAACGGCTCGGCTGGGACAAGGACGGAATCGACACCACCTTCCAGTCGGTCTTCGGTCCCGAGGAATGGCTCAAGCCCTACACCGTCGAGCATGTGGCGGAACTGGCGAAGGCCGGGAAGAAGAATATCGCGGTGATCTCGCCCGCCTTCAGCGCGGATTGCATCGAGACGCTCGAGGAGATCAACGGCGAAATCCGCGAGGCGTTCGAGCATGCAGGCGGCGAGAAATTCACCTATGTCCCCTGCCTCAACGACGACGATCTGCACATCAAGGCGCTGATGGACGTCGTGCAGGAAAACCTCGCCGGTTGGCTGGACTGATACGACTTTCGCAATCTGCGACGACCTGTCTCACAGATTAGTGGGGCTCTCTTCCTATATATTCCTGACGTAGGGGAAAGGGATCGCCGTGAAGGCGCATCCTGCGGACCGGCAACGATCGGGACGCGCAGAGCAGAAAGGAACGAGAATGATCAAGACTATCGGACTGGCCGCTCTGGCGGCTCTCCATGCTGGCGCGTCCTGGGCCGGCCATGCAAATCCGTGGGCGACGGAAGACGACGTGATTTACTCCCAAAATCACGAGGAAAACCTCGTGCAATCGGTCGACACTCCCGGCGAAGACGAGATGCTGGGCGTCATGGTGCAAAGCGCCCGTGGCAAGCTCGACGGCTTGTCGGGCGGTTCGGGAGCCAGCGATGCTTCGGGCGATGGCTCGGGCGGCGCGTCCGACCACGCCCACGCCGAGGGTGGACACGACTGACCGCTACGCAGATTGAATAGCCCCCGGTCCTACGCGGAGCCGGGGGTTTTCCGTGTCGGTCGAGCGGCGCGCCTCAGATCAGCAGCACCTGCGTTCCGATCTTCGCGAAGCCGAACAGCTCCTGGATATGTTCGTTGTAAAGCCCGATGCAGCCGTTCGAGCTTTTCCGGCCGATCTTGCGCGTGTCATGGGTGCCGTGGATGCGGTAATAGCGCCACGATAGGTAAAGCGCGTGGGTGCCCAGCGGATTGTCCGGACCCGGTGGCACGTAATCGGGCCATTCCGGATTGCGCTTCTTCATCGAAGGCGTCGGCGCCCAGCTCGGCCCCTTCACCTTGCGGATCACCTCGGTGCGGCCGCGCCGGGTGAGTTCCTCGGAGACCGGCACCGAGGTCGGGTAGAGCCGGTAGATCGAGCGATCCTCCGACCAGTAATGCAGCGCCCGCGAATGGGTGTCGACGAGGATCGCGCCGTTGCGCAAATTCGAGAAATAGGACTGCCAGTTGCGGTTCTGGAAGCTCGAGATATTGCGCCGCTGGTTGGTGAAGGCCGTGGTCTCAAACTGCTCCTGCCCGGCATCGGGCGTCTGCGCCCCGGCGGGCAGCGCGAGCCCCGCACCAAGGCAGGCGGCGGCGCCGAGAAAGGCGCGGCGGTCGAAGGGCTTGCGCGTGTGGGACATCTCAGGCTCCGGGTTCGCGACGGGGATGATTGCGATAAATATAATGTGATCGCACGGCCGCGGCAAATCAAACTGGCGGGGATCGGCCCGCAAATCGACAGAGGGGTTTGCGCGGCTGAGTACAAGCGTGTAATGCGGATTGACGGTTTAACGAGGGACTGACCAAAGATGTTGCGCGCTACCGTATTTGCGATCTCTGCGACTGTGGCTCTGGCAGCTTGCCAGCCGACCGACACGCAGCCGAAGCTTGGCCCCGATGGCCTGCCGCTGCCGAAAGTCTACAACATCACCGCGAGTGACCGCTCGGTGATCCCGCAGCGTGTGCTGGAATCTGTGAACAGCCTGCGCTCGGCGCGCGGGGCCGCGCCGCTGGTGCTGAATGACGCACTGACGACGGCGGCACTCGCGCATTCCAAGGACATGGCCGCGCAGAACCGCCCGTGGCACTGGGGTTCAGACGGCTCCTCGCCGCTGACCCGGGCACAGCGTGCTGGCTATCCGGGGCAGGTGCTGGGCGAGAATATCTCCGAGACCTACGAAACCGAGATGGAGACCCTCGCGGCTTGGATGAAGGTCGCCGATACGCGCGACGTGATCCTGAACCCGGCGGCGACCCAGATGGGCTTCTCGTGGTATCAGGAGCCCTCCGGCAAGATCTGGTGGACGATGGTCACCGGCAACTGAGCCGAAGACCCGCCGCAAGCAAAAAAGGGCCCCATGCGGGGCCCTTTGTAATTTTCGGGGGGCAATCAGGGGAAGATGAAGATCGGCGTTCCGTCGCGGACCATCGCGTAGATGTCGCGGATTTCCTTGTCCTTCACCGCAATGCAGCCAGCGGTCCAGTCTCGGCCCTTGCCCTTGTTCTTGCCGTCGCGGCCATGGATGAAGATGTCGCCACCCGGCTTCTTGCCCTGCGACTCCGCGAAGGCCACCTGCTGCGGGTTCGGATAGCTGATGCCGATCGACAGGTAATAGGCAGAATTCGGATTGCGCCGGTTGATGTAATAGAGCCCTTCCGGCGTCTTGCCGTCACCCTCGAATTGCTTCGGTCCGACAGGATCACCGCCAAGGCCGACCTTGTAGCTTTCCAGCACCTTGTCGCCATGCAGCAGGTACATCATCCGCTGCGACTTGAAGAGCTGGATCTGGGTCACGGCGGGGCCGTTATAGGATTTGAATTTGCTGGAATCGCCGCAGGCGGCCAGCGTTGCGAGGGCGCATCCGCCCAAGAGGAGGGTTCGACGATTCATGTTCGGCCTGTATTCGAAAGCTGCTGTTTTGCCACATTTCTAACCGATTTTCGGCCTCGCATCTAGCGGGTGAAAAGCGCCGCGAGCTCCACATGAGCGGAAAACCGGAACTGATCCACGACCAGTAGTTTATCGAGCGTGAAGCCCGCCGCGATCAGCGTCTCGGCGTCGCGCGCGAAGGTCACAGGATTGCAGGAGACATGGACGAGGCGCTTGAGCTTCGAGGTCGCGATCTCGGCGATCTGGGCCTGCGCGCCCGCCCGCGGCGGATCGATCAACACCGCGTCGAACTTCGCCAGTTCGTCCGGCAGAAGCGGTCGGCGGAACAGGTCGCGCGCCTCGGTGGAGACCCGGTGCAGGCCCTGCGACTGACGCCAGCCCTGATCGAGCGCTTCGGTCATCGCTGCGACTCCTTCGACCGCATGCACTTCGGCAAGCTCGGCCAGCGGCAGAGAGAACGTCCCGCAGCCCGCGAAGAGATCGGCCACCTTTTTCGCATCGCCAGTCGCCGCCTTGGCGAAGGCGGTCAGCACCGCTTCGCCGTGATGGGTGGCTTGCAGGAAAGCACCCGGCGGCGGCACGACCTTGGCTTTGCCGAATTGCTGGATCGCCGGTCGCCGCCCCGCGATGATCTGCCCGTTCCAGCTGAGCCGTGCGAGATCGTGGCGATGCGCCAGCCCCGACAAATCCTCGAATTGGGCCGTATCAGGGTCTTTACCGCCCTGTGCCGCGAGTTCCAGACCTGCCTCCGAAAGAGTCAGCGTGAAAGCGATCTCGCCTTTGCGCGAGCCTGCGATCGCGGTCGCCTCGTGCAGCATCGGTATCGCGGCCAGCAGTTCGGGCCGCAGAATCAGGCAGTTCGGAATCTCGACGACCGTGTCCGAGGCGCGGGCGTGAAAGCCGACCAGCGTGCCTTTCTTGGTGCGCCGCCCCGACAGCGTCGCCCGCCTGCGGGAATTCAGCGGCGAGGTCGCGATGGTCATCTCCGGCACGGGCAGGTCGCGCGCGGTCAGCGCCTGACGTACCACGTCCATTTTCCATTCTGCGGTGAACGCCTCCGACGCGTGCTGCATCGAGCAGGCCCCGCAGGAGCGGTAATGCGGGCAGGGCGCTTTGACGCGATCGGGCGAGGGCGTCACGATCTTCGGCTGAGCGATGCGGCCGTCGATCACCTCGCCCTCGACCACTTCGCCGGGAAGCGCCATGGCGACATGCACGGTCCCCTCGGGGCCATGGGTCACGCCGTCGGCATGCAGGGACAGTCGCTCGATTTCATAGGTCATGCGCATTCTCTAGCGGCGTGGCGTCGGTCAGAAAAGACCCTATTCCGCCGCATCCTCCGCGTCGTCGCAGGTCAGGAAGCCCCCGGACTGACGCGCCCAGTAGCGCGCGTAGAGGCCGTTCATCGCCAGCAATTCGTCATGGCTGCCCTGTTCGACGATCCGCCCTTCCTCCAGCACGACGATCCGGTCCATCTCGGCGATGGTGCTGAGGCGGTGCGCGATCGCCAGAACGGTCTTGCCCGCCATGACCCGGTGAAGGGCGGTTTGGATTTGCGCCTCGACTTCCGAGTCGAGTGCCGAGGTCGCCTCGTCCAGCACAAGGATCGGCGCGTTCTTCAGGAAGGCGCGCGCAAGGGCGATCCGCTGGCGCTGCCCGCCCGACAGCTTCACCCCACGCTCGCCCAGCTTGGCGTCGTAGCCACGATTGCCTTCGTGATCGGCGAGGCCGCGGATGAAGTGATCCGCCTCGGCCTGTTTCGCGGCGGCGATCATCTCCTCCTCGGTCGCGTCGGGCTTGCCGTAAAGGATGTTCTCCCGCGCCGAGCGATTGAACATCGCGGTTTCCTGCGTGACCATCGCGATATTGCGGCGCAGGCTTTCCTGCGTGACCTCGCGAATATCTTGCCCGTCGATCCGAATAGACCCTTTTTCAGCGTCATAGAGCCTTAGCAGCAACGCAACGAGCGTCGATTTCCCTGCACCCGAGGCCCCGACGATCCCGATCCGCTCGCCATCCGCGATGGTCAGGTTGATATCCGCGATCCCGCCGCTGCGACGGCCGTAGGCGAAGTCGACATTTTCGAACTGGATCTCGCCTTCGACATGGCGCAACGTCCGGGCATCGGGCGCGTCGGTCAGGTCATGCATATGGGCAAGCGTCCGCATCCCGTCTTCGGCCTCGCCGATATGGGTCCAGACGGACATCAACGCCTGGCTCACCCAGCCCGACATCTGCGACAGCCGGATCGCGATGGCGCCTGAGGTCGCGATGGCCCCCGCAGTCGCCTCGCCCTGCGACCAGAGCCAGATCGCGCCGCCGACCAGCATCACCGGAACGATCCCTGCATAGGCCATCTGCACCACGCGATAGAGGCTCTGAACCATGCCGAAGGAATAGGTTTTCTGGCGGAACTTCTGCATTGCCTCTAGCGCCGCGCGATCC
Source organism: Thioclava sp. F34-6 (assembly GCF_002213235.1). Classification (NCBI taxonomy): domain Bacteria; kingdom Pseudomonadati; phylum Pseudomonadota; class Alphaproteobacteria; order Rhodobacterales; family Paracoccaceae; genus Thioclava; species Thioclava sp. F34-6. The sequence goes on along the minus strand of NZ_NBOA01000004.1, from coordinate 212,951 downwards.
TCGTGCTCGGCATGGGCGAACAGCTTCACCGTCTTGATATTGGTGACCGTGTCGACGACCTGCCCCGTCACCATCGCCCGGGCGGACGCCCGCTCACGCGAGCGTCCGCGGATATGCGGCAGGAAGAGGCGGATGATCAGGTAGAGCCCGAAGGTCCAGAATACGAGGCCCACGGCCCCCCAGCGGTCGATCTGGGCCAGAACGATCAGCGAGCCGACGATCGAGGCCAGCGCGAAGAGGCCGGTGTTGATGATCTCGGTGACCGTGTCGGTTACCGCACGGGCGGTCTGCATCTGCTTTTGCGCGATGCGGCCGGCGAAGTCGTTGTCGAAGAAGGTGACCGACTGGCCCATCGTCCAGCGATGCAGCCGCGAAAGCACGAGCGGCATCACGTTGGGGCTGATCAGCAGGTTGTTGGTGGCAGAACTGATGCCGAAGGTCAGAGGGCGGATCAGCAGGAAGAACGCGACGAACAGAACGAGAAGCCCGACATTTGCCCCGATCACTGCGGCCCGTTCGCTGTTCAGTGCAGCGTCGATCACCTGTCCCAGAAGCCAGGCCGAGACGACTTCCATCACGCCGGCGATGGTCGTGCCGAAGCTGGCCACGGCAATCGCGCCCCAGCTGCCCTTGAGGCACCAGCGGAAGAAGGCGCCAAGCTGGCGCGGCGGGGCGCCTTCGGCGGGGGAGAAGGGATCGAACATGGGTCTCTCTTTCCTCTCCCGATATAGTCGATTGCGGCGCGGTTCAAAGCGCGGCGAGCAAATCCTCGCGCGTCAGCGTGAAACCGGAGTCGATCCAGCGCGCCTCGAGCGTCTTCAGCGTATCCCCCAAAGCCTTACCCTCATAGCGGGGCATCAGATCCCGCGCTTGCACCGGAAATTGCTGTTTTGCGCCGAAATTGACCCTGCTTTTCCAGCCCTCCGGCATTTCCTGCCCCATCAGCGCTTGGCGCAGCAAAAACGCATCGGCCCCAGTGTGGGCGCCGAGCCGATAGCCGAGGACAGCCGGGTCGTCGCTGTCGGACAGCGAGGCGCGCAGGGCCTCGAGCTGCCGTGTGTCCTTCTTCGACAGACGCAGCCGCTCGGCCACGTCCTCGCCGCCAATCGCTGCCAGCCTGCGGATCGGATCCGCTGGGCGATCTTCGAGATGCACGAGCGGCCCGAGTGCGGTCGCGTCCGCGCCGGGCAGCACGGCCGTGAGAACCCCGCATTGCGCCATCGCCGCCACAGCGTGAACGGGATCGGATGCGGCCAGCAATTTGAGCATCTCGCCGCCAAGGCGTTCGCGCGAAAGCGTCTCTATTCCAGCGGTATTCGCGGCACAGGCGGCCAGCCCGTCAGGGTCGAGATCGTGCCCATGCCACGCGGTAAAGCGGAAGAAGCGCAGGATACGCAGGTAATCCTCGCGGATACGTTCTTCGGCCTCGCCGACGAAGCGCACATGACGCGCCGCCAGATCCTCCAGCCCCGTGCCGAGCGGGTCGAGAACCGTGCCGTCTGAGCGCGCATAAAGCGCGTTCATCGTGAAATCGCGCCGCGCCGCGTCCTCTGCGATGTCGTCGGAAAACGCGACCGTGGCGTGCCGCCCATGCGTCTCCACATCGCGGCGGAAGGTGGTGACCTCATGCGGATGCCCGTCGGCGACCACCGTGACCGTGCCATGATCGACCCCGGTCGGCACCGGCTTCAGCCCGGCCGCCTTCGCAAGTTCGATCACCCGTTCGGGCCGCGCATCGCTGGCGATGTCGATATCGTTGACCGGCGCGCCCAAGGCGCTGTTGCGCACGCAGCCGCCCACCAGAAGCGCCTGATGCCCGCCCTCTTCGAGCATCTTCAGCACACGTTGGGTCGGTTCTGCCTCGATCCAGTCTCCGGTCAGTCTCATCCCGCCATCCGGTCCGCCAATGAGCGCAATATACGCGCGGTGGCGCCCCAGATGTAATAGGGCCCGTAAGGCGCCACGAAATAGCTGCGCCGTGTGCCGCGCCACCGGCGCGACTCGACGCGGAAATTCTCGGGCGTGATATGCGACAGCGGCACGGTGAACGCCTCGGCCACTTCGCCCGCTTCGGGGATGACCTCGAACGGGGTATGGATGCGTGCGAGCACCGGCGTCACCAGAAAGGACGTCACCGTCTCATGGGGAGCGAACGTGCCCAGCACCTCGACATGGTCAAGAGGCAGGCCGATCTCTTCCTGCGCCTCGCGCAGCGCCGCGCCGACCGGGCCTTCGTCATCGGGATCCACCTTGCCGCCGGGAAAGGCGATCTGGCCGGGATGGTGGCGCAGATGCGAGCTGCGCTTCGTCAGATGCAGACGCGGCTCCGGCCCGAACGTATCGAAGGCGACGAGAACGCCCGCGGGCCGCAGCTTGCGTCCCTCGGGCAGGATCACTTCCGGGTTCAGATCGTAATCCGAAGAGGGCCGCCCCGGTCGCGCCAAGGCGTCCAGAACCGGGGCGAGCGGATCACTCATTCGTTCCCTCGCCTCCCGCTTCGCGCAGCGACCCGTCGGGGTTCTTCTGCGCCTCGAAGCCAAGCGTCAGCGGATCGAAAATGTAATGTGCGCCGCAGAACTGGCAGTCCGCGGTGACCGTACCCTCATCGGTGGTCATATGCGCGATGTCGCGCGCCGAGTAGATCGAGAGCGACTGACGCACGCGATCGGCCGAACAGGTGCAGCCGAACTCCACCCGCTGCGGATCAAAGACGCGCGGCCGCTCTTCGTGGAACAGGCGCACCAGCAACTCGGTCGGCTGCACGGTCGGGCCGATCAGCTCCATATCCTCGACCGTGTCGAGCAGGATATTGGCGCGGGCCCAGTTCTCGCCTTCCTCGCCATCGAGGATGTCGTCGGCGGTCAGCAGGCCCTGATCGCCCGAGCCTTCCTGGGCGGCGAAGGGCGAGGCTGGGGGCATATGCTGCAGCATCACGCCGCCCGCGCGCCAGCTTTCGCCCTGACCGGGCAGGATCGAGCGCCCGAAGGACAGCGAGAACCGCGTGGGCAGCTGCTCGGATTGCGCGAAATACGCCTCGGCGCAGGCGCGCAGCGAGCCCTCGGTCAGCGGCGTGATACCCTGATAGGGGGTCGTGCCTTTGCCCTGATCGATCAGGATCGCGAAATAGCCCTGCCCGATCTGTTCGAACGGGTCGGCCTTGGGATCGAGCTTCTCGTCATCGAAGCTCGCCCATGCGCGGATGCGGGCGGGCGCGCCCTCCTTCTCGGGGGCGTAGTAGTCGGTGGCGATGATGCGGATCGGGCCGTTGCCGCGGATTTGCAGCGACAGCTTCCAGCGCAGTTTGACAGTCTGGCCGATCAGCGCGGTCAGAAGGGCGGCTTCGGCCACCAGCATTTCGACCGCGCGGGGGTAATCATGTTGCGACAGGACGGTGTCTAGCACGCCGTCGAGGCGGGCAACCCGGCCGCGGATGTCAGAGCGGTCGAGCTGAAACGGCAGAACTGTATCGTCCCATGCGATTTGGGATAACTTGGACATGGTGCTCCTGAGAGGCTCAGAGGGGTTTTCGGGCAGCGCGGAGCCTGCCATACAGCCCCAATATAGGCGCGGCAACCGCAGACCCAAGGGAGAGCACATGATCGCGAGGTTCGGAGAGCGGGTGAAATCCGGTCAGCGGTATCGTTTGCGCCCCGGTGCCTACGCGATCCTGATCCGCGACGGCAGGGTGCTTCTGACCCATCAGTCCCATCCCGTGCCGGAGTTTCAATTGCCGGGCGGCGGGATCGATCCGGGCGAGGGGCCGATCGAAGCGCTGCACCGTGAGGTCTTCGAAGAGACCGGTTGGGCGATCACCGGGTTGCGCCGCGTTGGGGCCTATCGGCGTTTCACCTACATGCCCGAATACGAGTTCTGGGCGGAGAAGCTGTGTTCGATCTGGCTGGCGCGCCCGGTTTTGAAGCGCGGCCTCCCGCCGGAGCCGTTTCATACGGCGCATTGGGCCGATCCCGAGGAGGCGCTCGGTTTGCTTGCGAATGAAGGCGAGCGCGCGTTTTTCCGGCAGGTGCTTCGCCGCTGAAAAGCAGGGGTCGTTTCATTCGGTGGGAGCTTAGTTGCGGTGGTTCATCCTCCTGTCGTTTCTGCAATCGGGTCACAGTCGCCATTATCCGAAACGAGCACTGATCGTCGCGCGGTGCTGCCGGGGCCGTGAAATTCCAGAACGCCCGCCGAGACATCGTCCGCGATTTCGCCCTCGGCGAACTGCTCGGTTTCGCGATATATCGCATCCAGCAGCGCTGGGCCCGCCATCCCGGAAAACTTGCGGAGCATCCGGGCCAGTCGGGTCTGATCGATCATCTCGCCGTCTCGGTCACAGGCTTCGGTGATTCCGTCCGAAACCAGAACCAGCCTGTCTCCCGGGGTCAGTTGAACGGTGAAGGTTTCGTAGGTGGCGCCTTCGATCAGACCAATCGGTAGTCCTCCCTCGCCGAGAAACTCCACCGTACCGTTGCGCCGTTGCAGGACCGGATAGGGGTGCCCGGCCTGCACCAGTTCCGCCTTGCCGGTGCGCAGGTCGATATCGGCATAGATTAGCGTGAAATATGTTTCGGTGTTCATCTCGCTCAGCACGAGCTCGTTGAGATGTCGCGCAAGGTCCGCCGGGCGTCGGCCGCGCAATTCACCCTGTTCGTTACGGTAGATTGCGAGGTTCTGGCTGGGGGTGGCGGCGGAGAAGTAGCCCGCAATCCGTGCCATCATCAGAGCCGAGGTAATGCCATGTCCCGACACGTCGATGCCGTAAAGGCCGACCCGGCGTTCGTTGATCGGAAAGTACCCGACGAGGTCGCCGCCGACATGGCCCGCCGGTTGCAAGAGCAACGAGACCTCCGCCGCTTCGAACTGTGCGTGACGTACCCGCACCAAGCTCTGCTGTAGCTTGCGTGCCTCCTGCAGGTCGCGGTCGATCACCTCCTGCGCCGCGTGCAGCAGTCGGTTCTTCTCGGTCAGTTCCTCTTGCATCTTGAGGATGCGGGTTCCCGCGCTGAGCCTTGCGCGAAGCTCCTCTCCGTTGACTGGTTTCGAGAGGAAATCGTCGGCCCCGCTTTCCAAACCGCGCGTGACGTCCGTCTTCTCGGCCTTGGTGGTCAGAAGGATGAAATAGCCGTAGCTGCGTCGTGGCAAGTCACGGAAGATACGGCAGAATTCGGGGCCGCTCATCCCCGACATCATCCAGTCCGAGATCACGATATCCGGCTCGCACTGGGCGCAGATCGCGATTGCCTCTTCCGCACTTTCAGCCTCGCTCACCTGATAGCCGGAGCGCGACAATTGCGCCGACAGAATGCGGCGCTGCATCCGGCTGTCGTCCACGACCAGAACGTGCCGCGCCGTGCCCGCCAAGGGTGGTCGGCTCGCGCCAACGGGAACCTCGTGTCTTTGCGCCATCTGCATCATCCGAAACCTCTGCAACCATTGAAACCGCAGAGTCCCTAAGATTCGGTGAAAACCGGCCGGCTCAGGCGTTAAGAAAATCGAAAGGGTGCGGCCCTATGGTCAGCGTCGGGTGGTGTCGGATCGATTGGCCTGGAGGGCGCGATGATTGATTGGGAACGGGTACAGGAATTGCGCTCTGAAATAGGCGCAGAGGGCTTTTCCGAGGTCGTGGATCTATTTCTCGACGAGGTCGAGGCCGTCGTGATGGCGCTTGGCGGGCGCCCCGATCGGGTCGAAGAAGATCTGCACTTCCTGAAAGGCTCTGCCTGGAATCTCGGCTTTCGCGATTTCGGCGGTGCCTGTCAGAAAGGAGAGCGCATGGCGGCCGCCGGACGCTCCGCGGAGGTCGATCTGGGCGCGATCCGCGAGACCTACAGCTTGTCCAAACTGCAATTCATGGGGCGGCTATCGGAATTCACCCCGGCCGCATAGGTAAGGTGCCAGGTAGATCGCGCCAAGCGCTGCATTGCGCAGAACGGAAGATCACAAGCGTGGTTACGGCCAGAGTTCGAAGATTGGTTCGGCTACCGAAGCGGGGCCGTAACTATCGAACGGCGGACGCATCAATGCGGCGCAGTGCAAGGACAACGAAAATCTAACGCCCCCATATGATGGGCGGCTTATCGGAAAGGAGGCGTTAAATAAGAAACTCGGCCAAGGTCTCGTCTTCGGTGATGTCGCGCCAAACGAAGCCCTCGGCGTCGAGCTTAGCGAAGAGCTCTGTGAAGTTCTCGGCGCGTTTGGTCTCGATCCCGATCAGGACCGAGCCGAAATTCCGCGCCGACTTCTTCAGGTATTCGAAGCGCGCGATGTCGTCGTCGGGGCCAAGCATCTGAAGGAAATCCTTCAGGGCACCGGGCCGTTGCGGCAGGCGAAGGATGAAATACTTCTTCAGGCCCGAATAGCGCTGGGCGCGTTCGCGCACTTCCGGCAGCCGCTCGAAATCGAAATTGCCGCCCGAGGTCACGCAGACCACGCGCTTGCCGCGGATCGTATCGGCCAGTTCCGGGAGAATATCGACCGACATCGCGCCGGCGGGTTCCAATACGACGCCTTCGACATTGAGCATCTCGAGCATCGTGATGCAAATGCGATCCTCCGGCGCAAGATGGACTTGCTCGGGCGTGACCCAGCCAAGCTCCGCAAAGGGGCGCGCGCCGATCCGGGCGACTGCGGCACCGTCGACAAAACTGTTCACCTGCGAAATCGTCACGGGCTCATGCGCCTTGACCGCTGCGGTCAGGCTCGCACCGCCCAAGGGCTCGACGAAGCGGAATTCCGTCCCGGGGGCGGTCGCGCGAAGATAGCCGGTGACGCCCGCGGCCAAGCCCCCGCCGCCCACGGGCAGGATTACCATATCCGGCGCGCCGCCCAGTTGGTCGAGGATCTCCACCCCGACCGAGGCCTGTCCCTCGATCACATCCGGATCGTCGAACGGGGCGAGGAAATGCGCTCCGGCGTCGCGGCAAAATTCCTGCGCCGAGGCGAGCGTGTCGTCGAAATAGTCGCCGGTCAGAACGATTTCGACCGCATCGCCACCAAAGGTCTTGGTCTTGTCGATCTTCTGCTGCGGCGTCGTGACCGGCATGAAGATCGTGCCTTTCACGCCGAAATGCCGACAGGCGAAGGCCACGCCCTGCGCATGGTTTCCGGCGCTCGCGCAGACGAAATGCGCCGCCGAGGGGTCGCGTTCGCGCAATTTCCGCATGGCGGTGAAGGCGCCGCGAATCTTGTAGGAGCGCACCGGCGTCAGGTCCTCGCGCTTGAGCCAGACCTCCGCCTCGAAGCGTTTCGACAAATGCGCATTGAGTTGCAGCGGCGTCGGCTCGAAGAGCGCACGCAGCGCGCGGGTGGCGGCTTGGGCGGAAAGGGCGAACTCACTCATAAGGAAAGCCATGACGAAGCTGCACCGCTCTTGCAAGGGGGAAGGCCGTTCGGCGGGACTACGCGCAACCCGGGGGCGCTTTGGGCGAAGCTTTGCGCATTTTGCAAAGGCCGCCGCTTTTTTGCCCACTTTCGACGGTATTCGTGCTGAAAACGTGTCGCGAGCAACAAAAAGAGGAGGGCCGCATGCGCCTGAGAAAAACTTCGATCGTCGCCCTTGTCGCGGCGAGCTTCGTCGTCGCCCCGGTGGCGACCAGCCATTTCACCGGCGCGGATGCCGCGTTTGCCAAGAACGGCAATGGTGGTGGGAACGGTGGCGGCAATGGCGGTGGCCATGGCGGCGGCAACGGGGACGGCAACGGCCACGCGGGCGGCAAATCCGGCGCGGCGGGTAAATCCGCATCGGCCGGGCGTCCCACGAGCCCGGGCAATTCCGGCAAAGCTGCCACGCATGGCGGCGGCCCGGCGAAATTCCTCGACGATCTCTTCTCCGGCAAACTTAACAACAAGTCGCAACACACCAGCCGTTCCACCGTGAAGACGGCGTCGCGCGGTACGACCGCGACGAAGAAACGCTCGACCACCCCGACCGAATACGCGGTCAACGAGTCGCCGCGTCCGAACGGCAAGCCGAGCCTGAGCGAGGATGAGCTGCGCAATCACGGTGCGCTGGCCTCCGAGCTGAAAGGCCTGAATGCCGCCCATGCCAGCGCGACAGCGCTCGCCAACGCCTCGCCGAACAGCCAGGTGGGTCGGATTGCAGCCTATCGCGACACGGTTCTGGCTGCGGCCGAGGCCGAGCAGGACCTGACTGACGCGCAGGATGCGCTGGCGGCACTTGAATCGCAGGATGTCCGCAGCGTGGAGGATATCCAAACTGATATCGACGCGCTTGACCCCGAGGCGGAGGGCTATGATGCGCAGCTCGCGCCGCTGGAGGAAGAACTGGCGGCAGCGACGACCTATGAGGCCGATCTGGCCGCTGCGCAGCAGAAGGTCACCGATCTGGAAACCGAGATCGCGAACTCCGCTACGAACGAAAACGATGCGCTTCTCGCCGCCTCGAACGGTCGCGAGCTTTCGCCCGAGGCGCTCGCCTATCTGCACCAACTGCTTGACCTGCCCCCGCCGGAGACCGCGACGGCAGAGCCGCCCGCCGATGGCGATGTGGCGACCGGCGACGGCACGACCGGGGACGGCACCGTCGAAGGCGATCTCGCCGCGACCGGGGAAACCACCGATCCGCTCGTGGATTCGGCCACCGAGAGCTGATCTCGCTTAAAGCCGATGCGAAAGGGCCGTCCTTCGGGGGGGCCCTTGTTCATTGGAAAAAAAGCTTCTATTCCGTCGCGGAACAAGAAAACCGGGAGATGCCGTATGTCCGCGCCCAAGAAAGTCGTGCTTGCCTATTCGGGCGGCCTCGATACCTCGATCATCCTGAAATGGCTGCAGACCGAATACGGCTGCGAGGTCATCACCTACACCGCCGATCTCGGCCAAGGCGAGGAACTCGAGCCGGCGCGCAAGAAGGCAGAGATGCTCGGCATCAAACCCGAGAATATCCATATCCTAGACGCGCGCGAGGAATTCGTCCGCGATTTCGTCTTCCCGATGTTCCGCGCCAATGCGGTCTACGAGGGGCTCTATCTGCTGGGCACCTCGATCGCGCGCCCGCTGATCTCCAAGCATCTCGTCGAGATCGCGCATCAGCACGGCGCCGATGCGGTGGCGCATGGCGCGACCGGCAAGGGCAACGATCAGGTCCGCTTCGAGCTGTCGGCCTATGCGCTCGACCCGTCGATCAAGGTGATCGCGCCGTGGCGCGAATGGGATCTGTCCTCGCGCACCAAACTCTTGGAATTCGCCGAGGCCAACCAGATCCCGATCGCAAAGGACAAGCGCGGCGAAGCGCCTTTCTCGGTCGATGCGAACCTGCTTCACACCTCGTCCGAGGGGAAGGTGCTGGAAGACCCGGCAGATATGGCGCCCGATTACGTCTACCAGCGCACTGACGATCCGATCACGCAGGCTCCGAACGAGCCCGAATATATCGAGATCGGTTTCGAGAAGGGTGACGCGGTCTCGATCAACGGCGAGGCGACGTCGCCCGCGACGATCCTCACCAAGCTGAACGAATACGGCAAAAAGCACGGCATCGGCCGTCTCGATTTCGTCGAGAACCGCTTCGTCGGCATGAAGTCGCGCGGCGTCTACGAGACTCCCGGCGGCACGATCCTGCTGGAGGCCCACCGCGGCATCGAGCAGATCACGCTCGACAGCGGCGCGGGCCACCTGAAGGATTCGATCATGCCGCGCTATGCCGAGCTGATCTATAACGGCTTCTGGTTCTCGCCCGAGCGTGAGGCGCTGCAGGCGCTGATCGACAAGACGCAGGAATATGTCACCGGCACGGTGAAGCTGATGCTCTTCAAGGGCGCGGCCCGGACCGTGGCGCGCTGGTCGGATTATTCGCTCTATTCCGAGGCCCATGTGACCTTCGAGGAGGACGCAGGTGCCTACGATCAGAAAGACGCGGCGGGCTTCATCCAGCTCAACGCGCTGCGCCTGAAGCTGATCGCAACCCGCAACGCGCGAGTGAAGAAATGAGTTTTTCGCAGCCCAAGGCCGCCATTGTCACCGTCTCCGACCGCGCGTCCCGGGGCGAATACGAGGACAAGGGCGGTCCGGGTTGCGAGGACTATCTCCGCGGCGTGGTCACCTCGCCGCTGGAGATCGAGCGTCACATCATCCCCGATGGGCGCGAGAGCGTTGCGGCAAAGCTGCGCGAGCTGGTCGAGGCGGAAGCCGATCTGATCCTGATCACCGGCGGCACCGGTCCCGCGCCGCGCGACGAGACGCCCGAGGGCTGCTTCGACGTGATCGAGAAGGAACTCGCGGGCTTCGGCGAAGAAATGCGCCGCGCCTCGCTGCTCGAAGTGCCGACCGCCATTCTGTCGCGCCAGTCGGCAGGGATCGCGGGAAAATCGCTGATCATCATGGTGCCGGGAAAACCCTCGGCCATCGCGACCTGCCTCGATGCGGTCTTCGCCGCCGTGCCCTATTGCCTCGACCTGATCGGCGCGGGCTATATCGAGACCGATCCTGCCCGGATCAAAGCCTTCCGTCCGAAGAAGAAGTAAGAGGGGGCGCTGCCCCCGTCTCTTTCAGAGAGACCCCCGGGATATTTGACCCGGGGCGAAAATCACCTCTCTTCGTGTTGGCCGAAATATCCCGGGGTGAATGCCGAAGGCAGAGGGGCAGCGCCCCTTACCGCTTCACCGCTGCGATGGCGTAATTCACCGAAAGATCGCGCTCCGAGAGTGACCATGTCCACGCCAGCGGGTTGAACACCATTCCGCGGCGGTCGACCGGGTCGAGGCCTGCGTTGCGCGACAGCTCGTAAAGCTCGTCGGGCGTGACGAATTTCGACCATTCATGCGTGCCCACCGGCAGCCAGCGCATCACCCGCTCGGCGCCGATGATCGCGACCATGTAGCTTTTCGGATTGCGGTTCAGCGTCGAGCAGATCATCAGCCCGCCCGGCCTCATCAGGCTCTGGATAGTGTTCACGAAGCCCTGCGGATCGGCGACGTGTTCGATGATCTCCATCGCGAGGACGACATCGAATTGCTCACCCTTCGCGGCCAGATCTTCCGCCGCGCAATGGCGGTAATCGATTTCGAGCCCCGACTGTTCGGCATGCAGCCGCGCCACGGGGATATTTCGCTCGGCGGCATCCGCCCCCACGACCTCGGCCCCGAGCCGCGCCATCGGTTCGGACAGAAGCCCGCCGCCGCAGCCGATATCCAGCAGGCGCAGCCCCTCGAACGGGCGCGGCGCTTTCAGGTCACGACCGAACTGGGTGGCGATCTGGGTGGTGATGTAGTCGAGACGGCAGGGGTTGAGCATATGCAGCGGTTTGAACTTGCCGTTCGGATCCCACCATTCGGCGGCCATCGCTTCGAATTTGGCGACTTCGGACGGGTCGATGCTGTTTGCCGGATCTGCCATTGCTCTCCTCGCATTGATTTTAGGGCAGCCCATGGCGGGCGCGCCTTTTGCTCTATATAGTCCGGATATGGACAGAACTGCAGGGCAAAAGCGCGCATCGGGCGCCCATCTTTATCCGCCGATCGAGCCTTTCGATCAGCGCCGGATCGACGTGGGCGATGGCCATATTCTTTATGTCGAGCAATCCGGCCATCCCGAGGGCCAGCCAGTCGTCGTCTGCCACGGCGGACCGGGCGGCGGCTGCTCGCCGACGATGCGGCGATTCTTCGATCCGCAGCATTACCGGGTCATCCTGTTCGATCAGCGCGGCTGCGGCCTGTCGCGCCCGCATGCCAGCGTCGCCGACAACACGACATGGCATCTAATCGCGGATATGGAGCAGATCCGCCGGACGCTCGGCATCGACAGGTGGATGGTTTTCGGCGGCAGTTGGGGGGCGACACTGGCGTTGCTTTATGCGCAGGCGCATCCCGACCGGGCCTCGAACCTGATTCTTCGGGGCGTCTTTCTTGCGACGCGGGCGGAGCTCGACTGGTTCTACGGCGGCGGCGCGGGGAATTTCTATCCCGACCTCTGGGCGAATTTCCGGCGTCCGATTCCGGAGGACGAGCAGCACGATCTGATCGGCGCCTATCACAAGCGGCTCTTTTCGGGCGACTACATGGCCGAAGCGCGCTATGCGCGGCACTGGGCGATGTGGGAGAACGCGCTGGCGTCGGTGCGCTATGACGGTCCGCCGGGCGAAGCCTCGCCCGATTACGCGCGTGCCTTCGCGCGGCTCGAGAACCACTATTTCCAGAACGCGGCCTTCCTTGAAGAGGACGGCCAGATCCTGCGCGACCGCTACAAGATCGAGCATATCCCGACGACGATCGTGCAGGGGCGGCTCGACATGATCTGTCCGCCGACTTCGGCCTATCGGCTGGCGCAGGGCTGGGCGCTGGCGAAGCTTCAGCTGGTGCCGATGGCAGGACATGCGCTTTCCGAGCCGGGGATCACAGCCGGGCTTGTCCGCGCGATGGATGAGCTTAGATCCTGATCTGACACCGGATTTCCATCGAGGCCGCCATGACGCTCACCTATTTCCTGCTGTTTCTCGCGGCCTCTGCGGCTGCGGCTGCAACCGGCATCATCTTCAAGCCGGGCGAATGGTATGTCGGCTTGAAGAAGCCGGGCTTCACGCCGCCGAACTGGGTGTTTCCCGTGGCCTGGACTTATCTCTATGTCTCGGTCGCCTACGCTGCGGCGCGCATCGCCCCCGAGGCCGGAAGCCAGATCGCGCTTGCGCTGTTTGCGGTGCAGATCGCGCTGAACACGCTCTGGACGCCGGTGTTCTTCGGGGCGCATCGGTTGTGGCTCGGGCTCCTCGTCCTGATCTGTCTGTGGGTCGCCGTAGCGGCGATGATGCTGGCATTCCTGCAGCTCGATATGCTGGCCGGATTGCTGGTCTTCCCCTATCTCGTCTGGCTGACATTGGCGGGCGCGCTGAACTTCCGCGTCTGGCGCGACAACCCGAGGGCGGGTGCCCAAACCTGATTCCACTTGCGGAATCTGCGATACAGGACTATATCGCCTTCAACAGCGGCGCGCCGGGGTCCAAACCTGACGCCCACCGGAAACGTGTGACGGGCCGCAACGGCCCGTTTTTTGTTTTTGTAGGATCGGAAAGAGAGACATGACCGACCTGATCGCCAAGACCGCCATCGACCGGCGTCTGGCCGAGATCGTGACCCCCGTGATCGAGGGGCTGGGCTTCGAGCTCGTGCGGCTGCGGCTGCAGGGCGGCAAGACGGCCACGCTTCAGATCATGGCAGACCGCCCCGATGGCGGCATCGTCGTGGACGATTGCGCCGCGATCTCGACTGCCGTGTCCGCGGCCCTCGACGTGGAAGACCCGATCGAGGACAAATATACGCTCGAAGTGTCGTCGCCCGGCATCGATCGCCCGCTGACGCGCTTCAAGGATTTCGACATCTGGGAAGGCTACGAGGCGAAGATTGAGACTTCCGAGCAGATCGACGGGCGCAAGCGCTTCAAGGGTATCCTGCGCGGCACCGAAGGCTCGGAAATCCTGATCGAGCTGGACGAGAACGGCGAAGACGTCGTGATCGGCCTCCAGTTCGACTGGCTCGCAGATGCGAAGCTGGTGCTGACCGATGAGCTGATCGACGAGATGCTGCGCCAGAAGAAGGCGACCGAAGGCGTCGACGAAGCTGAATTTGACGAGATTGACGATTCCCCCGAGGAGGAGAACTGAGATGGCCATCACGGCAGCCAACCAGCTTGAGCTTCTGCAGACCGCCGAGGCGGTGGCGCGCGAAAAGATGATCGACCCGGATCTGGTGATCCAGGCGATGGAAGAGAGTCTCGCGCGTGCGGCGAAGTCGCGTTACGGCGCGGAGATGGACATCCGCGTCTCGATCGATCGCAAGACCGGCAAGGCGACCTTCACCCGTGTCCGCACCGTCGTCGAAGACGAGGATCTGGAGAACTATCAGGCCGAGCTGACCGTCGAGCAGGCGAAGCAGTATCTCGAAAATCCCTCGGTCGGCGATGAGATCGTCGACGAGGTGCCGCCGGTCGATCTGGGCCGCATCGCCGCGCAATCGGCCAAGCAGGTCATCCTGCAGAAGGTCCGCGAAGCCGAGCGTGATCGCCAGTACGAAGAGTTCAAGGACCGCGTCGGCACGATCATCAACGGCATCGTCAAGCGCGAGGAATACGGCAACATCATCGTCGATGTGGGCCGTGGCGAAGCGATTCTGCGCCGCAACGAGAAGATCGGCCGCGAGAGCTATCGCCCGAACGACCGTATCCGTGCCTATGTGAAAGACGTGCGCCGCGAGACCCGTGGCCCGCAGATCTTCCTCAGCCGCACCGCGCCGGAATTCATGGCCGAACTGTTCAAGATGGAAGTGCCGGAAATCTACGACGGCATCATCGAGATCAAGGCCGTGGCCCGCGATCCGGGTTCGCGCGCGAAGATCGGCGTCATCTCCTATGACAACTCGATCGATCCGGTCGGCGCCTGTGTCGGTATGCGCGGTTCGCGCGTACAGGCCGTCGTCGGCGAGCTTCAGGGCGAGAAGATCGACATCATCCCGTGGAACGAAGATCAGGCGACCTTCCTCGTGAACGCGCTGCAGCCGGCCGAAGTGTCGAAAGTGGTGATCGACGAGGAAGCGCAGAAGATCGAAGTCGTGGTGCCGGACGAGCAACTGTCGCTCGCCATCGGCCGCCGCGGTCAGAACGTGCGTCTGGCCTCGCAGCTGACCGGTCTCGACATCGACATCCTGACCGAGGCCGAGGAATCGGCACGCCGTCAGGCCGAATTCGCCGAGCGCACCAAGCTGTTCGTCGACGCGCTGGACCTCGACGAGTTCTTCGCGCAGCTCCTCGTGGCCGAGGGCTTCACCTCGCTCGAGGAAGTGGCCTATGTCGAGATGGACGAGCTGCTGTCGATCGAAGGCGTGGACGAGGACACCGCAGGCGAACTGCAGGCCCGTGCCCGCGACGTGATCGAAGAGCAGAACCGAAAGGCGCTGGAGGCGGCGAAGGAAATGGGCGTCGAGCAGTCGCTGTTCGACTTCGAAGGCCTGACCCCGCAGATGATCGAGGCGCTCGCGAAAGACGACGTCAAGACGCTGGAAGATTTCGCGACTTGCGCCGACTGGGAACTGGCCGGTGGCTGGACCACGGTCGACGGTCAGCGCGTGAAGGATGAAGGTCTGCTCGAGAAATTCGACGTGAGCCTCGAAGAGGCGCAGAACCTGATCATGACCGCGCGTATTCAGTTGGGCTGGGTTGACCCGTCCGAGCTGGAAGGCGACGCGGAAGACGAAGGCGAAGAGGAAACCGCGGAGGAGGCCGAGGCGTAAGCCTCGGTCCCGACCGGAGAGGAGCTTAGATGAGTCGCGGCGGAAAGCCGAAAAATCACGACGAGCCCGAACGGCGTTGCATCGTCACCGGCGATGTTCAGCCGAAGGCGGGGCTTGTCCGCTTCGTGGTCGGACCCGACGGGATGGTCTACCCGGACGTGGCGGGCAAGCTGCCCGGCCGCGGAATCTGGGTGACGTCCGATCGCGGCATCATCGAGACGGCGATGAAAAAGGGATTGTTCCCCCGTGCAGCCAAGCAGGCGGTCAAAACCCCTGAGAATCTGGTGGAATTGGTGGAACAGGCCCTTGCCTCTCGCGTTGTGGAGCTTATTTCTCTGGAGCGAAAGGCCGGCAAAGCGATTGTCGGCTTCGAGAAGGTCAAGAGCTGGCTGGCCGAGGGGCGCGCGAAAGTGCTGCTACAGGCAAGCGACGGCTCGGACAGGGGCAAGGGCAAGCTTTGGACGCCCGAAGGCGGGCGCTGGTTCGGCTGCCTCACCTCTCAGGAATTGGGTTTGGCATTCGGCCGCGATCGTGCGATACACGGCGCGCTTGCAGCCGGTGGCCTCACCCGGCGCGTAATTGAAGACGCATCGAGGCTTGCGGGCGTACGCAAGCAGGACGGCGGCAAGACCGCCATGAAGGATACGAAGACGGCATGAGCGATACGGACGGCAAAAAGACTCTCGGACTGGGCGGCGGGCGCCCCGGGCAGGTGAAGCAAAGCTTCTCGCACGGGCGCACTAAGAACGTCGTGGTCGAGACGAAAGGCAAGAAGCGGGTGCTGAACAAACCGGCGGCAGGCGCTGGTAAGGGCGGGGGCAACAAACCCTCCCTTGGCGATCCGTCGAAGCGCCCCGCCGGGATTTCCGACGCCGAGATGGAGCGTCGCCTGAAGGCGCTTCAGGCCGCGAAGGCGCGCGAGGCCGAAGAGGCCGCCGCCCGCGAGGCCGAGGAAAAAGCCCGCGAAGAAGAGCGCGAGCGTCGTCGCGCCGAGGCTGAGGCCAAGGAGCGCGAGGAGCGTGAACGCGAAGCGGCCCTGAAGGCCAAGGAAGAAGAGGACGAGCGCAAGAAGCGCGAGGCCGAACTTCGCGACAAGAAGAAAGAAGAGATCCGCAAGGGCGGACCGAAGAAAGATGCGCCGGTCGATCAGGCCGCGGTCGAAGCAGCGGCTGCCCGCGCCGAGACCAAGGGCGTCTCCTCCTCGGGTCCGCGCAAGACGGATCGCGAGCGTGACACGCGCAACGATCGCAACAACGATCGTAACAACAAGGGCAACGACCGCGGCAACCGCCGTTCGGGCAAGCTCTCCTTGAGCGATGCGCTTTCGGGTGGCGAAGGCCGCCAGCGTTCGCTTGCCGCGATGAAGCGCAAGCAGG
Organism: Thioclava sp. F34-6; assembly: GCF_002213235.1. NCBI lineage: Bacteria > Pseudomonadati > Pseudomonadota > Alphaproteobacteria > Rhodobacterales > Paracoccaceae > Thioclava > Thioclava sp. F34-6. Next base: position 196,351 of record NZ_NBOA01000004.1, on the reverse strand, counting down.
AAAAAGCGCGCCAGAAGGCGATGGGCGGTACGCAGCGTGCTGAAAAGCAGTCCCGCGAAGTGCAGCTCCCCGAGACGATCATCGTGTCGGAGCTCGCCAACCGTATGGCGGAGCGCGCCGCGGATGTGGTCAAAACGCTCATGAAGATGGGCATGATGGTCACCGCGAACCAGACGCTCGACGCCGATACCGCCGAATATGTGATCGAGGAATTCGGTCATAAGGCCGTGCGCGTGTCGGATGCGGATGTCGAGCAAGTCATCGATCAGGTCGACGACAAGGAAGAAGATCTGCAGCCGCGCCCGCCGATCGTCACGATCATGGGTCACGTCGACCACGGCAAGACCTCGCTGCTCGACGCGATCCGCAAGGCGAACGTCGTCTCGGGTGAGGCAGGCGGGATCACGCAGCACATCGGCGCCTATCAGGTGCAGACCGAGAGCGGCGCGACGCTGTCCTTCCTGGATACGCCCGGCCACGCGGCCTTTACCTCGATGCGTGCACGCGGTGCGAATGTCACCGATATCGTGGTGCTCGTGGTGGCGGCCGATGACTCGGTGATGCCGCAGACCATCGAAGCGATCAATCACTCGAAGGCCGCTGGCGTTCCGATGATCGTCGCGATCAACAAGTGCGACAAGCCCGAGGCGAACGCCCAGAAGGTCCGCACCGAGCTTCTGCAGCACGAAGTCGTCGTCGAAGAGATGTCGGGTGACGTGCAGGACGTGGAAGTTTCGGCGAAGACTGGCAAGGGTCTCGACGAACTGCTCGAAGCGATCGCGCTTCAGGCCGAACTGCTCGAACTGAAGGCGAATCCCGATCGCGCCGCGCAAGGTGCGGTGATCGAGGCGAAGCTCGACGTTGGCCGTGGTCCGGTCGCGACGGTGCTGGTGCAGAATGGCACGCTGCGCAAAGGCGACATCTTCGTCGTCGGCGAGCAGTGGGGTAAGGTCCGCGCGCTGATCAACGACAAGGGCGACCGCGTCGATGAGGCCGGTCCGTCGGTTCCGGTCGAGGTGCTCGGCATCAACGGCACGCCCGAGGCTGGCGACGTTCTCAACGTCGTCGAGACCGAGGCGCAGGCCCGTGAGATCGCCGAATACCGCGAGCAGGCTGCGAAGGACAAACGCGCCGCTGCCGGTGCCGCGACGACGCTGGAACAGCTGATGGCGAAAGCCAAGGCCGACGAAAGCGTCACCGAACTGCCCGTGCTGGTGAAGGCCGACGTGCAGGGCTCGGCGGAAGCGATCGTTCAGGCGCTCGAGAAGGTCGGCAACGAAGAGGTGCGCGTCCGTGTGCTGCATTCGGGCGTCGGTGCAATCACCGAATCCGACATCACGCTGGCCGAGGCGTCCAACGCGCCGGTCATCGGGTTCAACGTTCGTGCCAATGCGCCTGCGCGCAACGCCGCGAACCAGAAGGGCGTCGAGATCCGCTACTACTCGATCATCTACGATCTGGTGGACGACATCAAAGCTGCCGCTTCGGGCCTCCTGTCGGCCGAGATTCGCGAACACTTCATCGGCTATGCCGAGATCCTCGAAGTGTTCAAGGTCACCGGCGTCGGCAAGGTTGCTGGTTGCCGCGTCACCGAGGGTGTCGCCCGTCGTTCGGCTGGCGTGCGCCTGCTGCGTGACAACGTGGTGATCCACGAAGGCACGCTGAAGACGCTCAAGCGCTTCAAGGACGAGGTCAAGGAAGTGCCCTCCGGTCAGGAATGCGGCATGGCCTTCGAGAAATACGACGATATCCGCCCCGGCGATGTCATCGAGATTTTCGAGCGCGAAGAGGTCGAGCGGACGCTCTGATCCTTCGGGACCATCCTACAGATATGAAAACGGGGGCCTTCGCGCCCCCGTTTTGCATTTGTGGTTATGATTTGCGGGCTCTGGGCGTGCGGTTCTTACTTTGCGCGCCCGCTAGAAGCGCAAGCTCTGGAGGATCCGCGACAAATAAGTGAACCGAGGCTGGGCAGGTGCGAGAGATTGCGGATAGGATCACGAAGGTTAATCGCGTCCGGACTCCGCTCAGAGCCAGTCGCGCAGAATGGGGATCAGCGGGATATCCGCTGGCGGCATCTCGTAATCGCGCAGATCGCGCGCCCGCGCCCAGGCGAGCGTTTGTCCCTCGCGGGGGCTGACAATCCCCTGCCACTTGCGGCAGGCAAAGAGCGGCATCAGCAGGTGAAAGTCGTCATAGGCGTGGCTGGCGAAGGTCAGCGGCGCGAGGCAGCTCTGATGGGTCTGGATGCCCAGTTCTTCGTCCAGCTCGCGGATCAGCGCGGCCTCGGGAGTCTCGCCCGGCTCGACCTTGCCACCGGGAAACTCCCACAGACCTGCCATCGACTTGCCCTCGGGGCGCTGTGCCAGAAGCACGCGCCCGTCGGCGTCGATCAGGGCGACGGCGGATACCAGAACCATCTTCACGAACGATAATCCGCGTTAATGTCGATGTAGCGGTGGGTGAGATCGCAGGTCCAGACCGATTTCGATGCGCGACCGACCCCGAGATCGACGCCAATCACCAACTCGTCATTCTTCATATAGGCGCTCGCGGTCTCCTCAGAGTAATCCGGCACGCGCCAGCCTTTCTCGGCCACCACCATGTCCCCGAAGGAAATCTTGAGCTTGTCGCGATCGGCCTCGGCCCCGGACTTGCCGACGGCCGCCACGACGCGGCCCCAGTTCGCGTCCTCGCCCGCGATTGCGGTCTTCACCAGCGGCGAATTCGCGATCGACATCGCGATCTTATGCGCGTCCTCGTTCGAGCGCGCCCGCGTCACGCGGATCTCGACGAACTTGGTGGCGCCTTCGCCGTCTTTCACGACCTGATGCGCGAGATCCATCATCACGCCGCGCAGACCGGCCTCGAACGCCTTCGCCGGCTCCGAGCGCAGATCGGCGATCTCGGCGGCGTCGGATTTCCCGGTCGCCGCGACGATCAGCGCATCCGAGGTTGACGTATCGCTGTCCACGGTGATCGCGTTGAACGTGTCATCCACCTGCCGCGACAGCATCTTTTGCAGCCGCGCCGGCGTGATTTTCGCATCGGTGAAGATATAGACCAGCATCGTCGCCATGTTCGGCGCGATCATCCCGGAGCCTTTCGCGATCCCGGCGATCTTGATCTTGCCGCCTTCGCCCTGAATTTCGGCAAAGGCGCCTTTGGGATAGGTATCGGTCGTCATGATCGCGCGGGCGGCATCCTCGATCCCGGCAGGGGAGAGGCGCTGCGTCAGGCTGTCGATCACCGCGACGATCTTGTCATGGGGAAGCGGCTCGCCAATGACGCCGGTGGAGGAGGAGAACACGCGGCTGATCGGCATGTCGAGCGCTTCGGCCACCGCTCCGGTGACCTTGTCGACGCTCTCCTGACCGCGTTTCCCGGTGAACGCGTTGGCATTGCCGGAGTTGACTATGATCGCGGCACCGGCGTCGTCCGGCGCGCGCATCGCAAGCTTTTCCTGACAATCGAGAACGCAGGCCGCGCGGGTGGAGGACGTGGTGAACACGCCCGCGATCGAAGCGCCCGGCGCAATCCGCGCCAGCATCACGTCGGTGCGGCCGGCATATTTGACCCCCGCCGCGGCGGAGGCGAATTCGACCCCCGCGATTTCCGGAAGATCGGGAAATTTCGCGGGGGCGAGCGGCGAGATCGTGACCGATTTCGCCTTGGTCTGTGCCGCAGGCGCGGCAGGGGCGGGCGCGTCGGAAAGGTCGGACTTCAGCGCCTTCACCTTGGCGCGGAGCTTTTTGACCTTGGCCTTCAGCTCCTTGGTGTCCTTCGACTTTTTCTTCGCCATCGCGCCCGCCTTTTGATCGATCAGTTGCTACCCAGGATGGACTGATCTTTCAGAACGCTCGGATCAATCCCGTCGGTCATCTTGTCGATTTTGGCTTCGTCCACAACAGCCTTTACGCGGTTTTGCACAGCCTCCTGGCGAATATCGCCCACCAGCTTCTTGCGCACATCGGCCAGTTTCGGGGCATCGACCATCTTGGTGCCGAGCAGCTTCACTACGTGCCAGCCGTATTGGGTCTGGATCGGACCGGCGACTTCGCCTTCCTTCATGCCCGCGACCTCGTCCGCGAAGGGCTTGACCATCGCGTCGAGCTTAAACCAGCCCAGATCGCCGCCATTCGCCGCAGCGCCATCGGTCGAGTTCTTCTTCGCCAGTTCCGCGAAGTCGGCGCCGTTATCGATCTCTTTCTTGATCTTCTCGGCCTCTTCCTTGGTTTTCACGATGATATGGGCGGCGTGATATTCCTTGGTCGGCTCGGCCTTGGCGTATTTCGCGTCATAGGCTTTCTGCACGGCTTCGTCGGTCACCGCCTTGTCGGCGGTGTAGTTGAGGAACGCACCCGACAGGTAAGCGCGCTTTTGCACTTCGAGGGCGATCTTATCGCGCTGGGTGATGCGCTTTTCCTCGAGCTGTGCGAGCGCGGTCTGCTGGATCAGCTGCTGCAGGACGCCGTCGAACAGCTTGTCGTCGGGGAGCTGCTGGTATTGTGCGGGCAGGCCGTCGCGCACGGTTTGCATCATGCCAAGCGTGATGTCCTGGCCATTGACGGTAGCCACGACAGTGTCGGCGCTCAGGTCGGTGCGCGGCTTGGCGGCGGTTTCCGATTTCGCGGTATCCCCAGCGGGTGCAGGCGCTTTTGCGTCCTCTGCCTGTGCGATTCCGGCAGTCATCGCGCAGATCGCTACGCTCGCAAGCAGTTTCGTCAGATTCGGCATCCTTGCCACTTCCTTTCTGCCGCGTCTTTAGGCGGCGTTGACACTCTGGCAGTCGCCCCTTACATCGCCAAGGGTCTGTAAGAGCCGTTTCGGCCTTGTTTCGCTAGCTCTTCTAGGCAAGCAAACCCTATGCGGCAAGGCACAGGGAATAACGATCTGGTCAGCTACCCTCGGAGATTACATGCTCGGCATCGGAACACTCGCGAAGAAGGTCTTCGGCACGTCGAATGATCGTAAGGTGAAATCGGTGCGCCCGCTGGTGGCCAAGATCAACGCGCTGGAGGAGGAATACGCAGCCCTCTCCGACGAACAGATCATCGAAAAGACGCGCGATTTTCAGCGCCGCGTGCAGGAAGAGGGCGAGAGCCTCGACAAGATCCTGCCCGAAGCCTTCGCCAACTGCCGCGAAGCCGCGAAGCGTGCACTCGGCCTGCGGGCCTTCGACGTGCAGCTAATCGGTGGCATCTTCCTGCATCAGGGCAACATCGCCGAGATGAAGACGGGCGAAGGGAAAACCCTCGTCGCGACCTTCCCGGCCTACCTGAACGCGCTGGCGGGCAAGGGCGTGCATGTCGTCACCGTGAACGACTATCTCGCGCGGCGCGACGCGGAATGGATGAGCAAGGTCTACGGTGCGCTGGGTCTGACCACCGGCGTCGTCGTGCCCTTCCAGGCCGAGCCCGAGAAGAAGCAGGCCTACGCCGCCGACATCACCTATTCTACGAATAACGAGCTCGGCTTCGATTATCTGCGCGACAACATGAAGACGTCGGTCGACCAGATGATGCAGCGCGGCCATTTCTACGCGATCATCGACGAGGTCGACTCGATCCTCATCGACGAGGCGCGCACGCCGCTGATCATCTCGGGCCCGTCCGACGACCGCTCGGAGCTGTATATCACGCTCGACAAGTTCATCCCGAGCCTGACCGAAGATCATTACACCATCGACGAGAAGGCCCGCACAGCGACCTTCACCGAAGAGGGCAACGACTTCCTCGAAAACCTCCTGCTGGAGGCAGGCGTGCTGCCCGAGGGGCAGTCGCTTTACGATCCGGAAAGCACGACCATCGTGCACCACGTGAACCAGGCCCTGCGCGCCCACAAGCTGTTCTTCAAGGATCAGAACTACGTCGTGCAATCGGGCGAGGTCGTGCTGATCGACGAATTCACTGGCCGCATGATGAAGGGGCGCCGCCTCTCGGAAGGGCTGCATCAGGCGATCGAAGCCAAGGAAGGCGTCGATATTCAGCCCGAGAACGTGACGCTCGCCTCGGTCACCTTCCAGAACTACTTCCGTCTCTACGAAAAGCTGGGCGGCATGACCGGCACCGCGGCCACCGAGGCCGAGGAATTCGCCGAGATCTACTCGCTGGGCGTGGTCGAGATTCCGACCAACCGTCCGATCGCGCGGAAAGACGAACATGACCGCGTCTACCGCACGGCGCAGGAGAAATACGACGCTGTCGTTGAGGCGATCAAGAAGGCCCACGAGAAGGGGCAGCCGATGCTGGTCGGCACCACCTCGATCGAGAAATCCGAGATGCTCTCGGATATGCTCAAGAAGGCCGGTATCAAGCACAACGTCCTCAACGCCCGTCAGCACGAGCAGGAAGCGACCATCGTCGCCGAGGCCGGTCGTCTGGGTGCGGTGACCATTGCGACCAACATGGCTGGCCGCGGCACTGACATTCAGCTCGGCGGTAATGTCGAGATGCGCGTTCAGGACGAACTCGCTGCGAATCCCGACGCCGATCCCGAAGAGGTCCGCAAGCGGATCGACGCGGCGACCGCCGAGGAAAAGGCGAAGGTTCTGGAAGCGGGCGGCCTGTTCGTTCTCGCGACCGAGCGCCACGAAAGCCGCCGCATCGACAACCAGCTGCGCGGCCGTTCGGGCCGTCAGGGTGACCCGGGCCGCTCGCTGTTCTTCCTGTCGCTGGAAGACGACCTGATGCGGATCTTCGGCTCCGACAAGCTCGATTCGGTCCTCTCGAAGCTGGGCATGAAAGAGGGCGAAGCGATCGTCCACCCGTGGGTGAACAAGTCGCTCGAGCGTGCGCAGGCGAAGGTCGAAGGCCGCAACTTCGACATCCGCAAGCAGCTTCTGAAATTCGATGACGTGATGAACGACCAGCGGAAAGCGGTCTTCTCGCAGCGTCGCGAAATCATGGAAACCGAAGAGGTCGGCGAGATCACCCGCGACATGCGCGTGCAAGTGATCGAAGATCTCGTGGACCGCTACATGCCGCCGAAATCCTATGCCGATCAATGGGATGTCGAAGGGATGCATCAGGCGGTGATCGAGCAGCTCAACCTCGACGTTCCGATCGCGGAATGGGCCGAGGAAGAGGGCGTCGATCAGGAGGTCGTCACCGAGCGTCTCGAAGAGGCGACCGATACGCTGATGGCCGAGAAAGCCGAAGCCTTCGGTGCCGACACGATGCAGATGATCGAAAAGCAGGTCCTGCTGCAGATCATCGACGCGAAATGGCGCGAACATCTGGTTACGCTCGATCAGCTGCGCCAGACCATCGGTTTCCGCGGTTATGCGCAGCGCGATCCGCTTTCGGAATTCAAGACCGAGGGCTTCCAGCTGTTCGAGATCATGCTCGACAGCTTGCGCTCGGACGTGACCCAGCAGCTGGCCCGCATTCGCCCGCTAACCGAAGAAGAGCAGGCGCAGATGATGCAAGCGCAACAGCAGCAGCTCGCGCCCGCCGAGGCGCCGGCGGCCGAGGCTGCGCCCGAGGTCGAGGTGGTGGGAGAGCCGCTGCCGGGCTTCGACGAGACCAATCCGGCAACCTGGGGCGAGCCGTCGCGGAACGATCCCTGCCCCTGCGGCTCGGGCAAAAAGTTCAAGCATTGCCACGGGCAGCTCGTTTGACACAACTCTGACGAGAATATGGCAAAGTTGAGGCGGCTTCGGCCGCCTTTTCCATATCTTGTTGGAGTCGTTGACTCTCTTGGCAGGGTGACCCCACCCAAAGCCAGCTATGGGTGCACGATTTCCCCAATCGCGCCCCAGCTTCGCCGCTTTCGGCCATTAGGAAAAAATTAAGCAGTTTTCTAAGACCGAGTTCGAGGCGGCGATGCGCACCATTCGCAAGATTTCCATGATCGGAGCGACATTCCTGCTCGCCGCCGCGACTGGTCATGTGATGCAAAGCGTGGGCCCGCGTCCGCAACTCGGTGCGTCTTTGGTCGCCAGCTCGGTCGGAAGCGAGTCCTGGGAAAAGCGTGCCGCGCCGCCCCGCGAAGAGCCGAAGGTCCGGCTGATTTCGAAAACCGTGCTGCGCAATCCTCCGGTCTATCATTTTGCGGCCGATCCCGGCGTCGGGATCGTTCCGGCGACTGTGCGCACCTCTGGCGACCAGTTCAACGCGCCTCTGCCGCAACCGATGCCGCTGAAAACCGGTGCCGCCGATTGCGACAACCCGGTGCTGTCGGTGAGCCCAGTCGGAGACGGCTTGACCAAGCTGGAACTGAACGCGCCGTGCCATCCCGATACGAATCTGGCGATCCGTGACGAATCGCTCTCGATCGCGGGACAAACGGATGCGTCGGGGGTTTTCGAGGCGGTGCTGCCGCTTCTCGCGCCCACGACATCGCTGCAAGTCACTGCTGGCGGTGCGATGATCGCGCAGCTGGAAGCCGGAGCCTCCGGCCTTGATAAGATCAACCGGGCGATCTGGGTGACGAAGGCCGAGAGCCCTTTGCATCTCAACGCCTATGAGAACGGCGCGCAGTTCGACGACGCTGGCCACCTCGACGCGACGAAGCCGCGTTCGCCGGACACGTCGCTGGGCGGGTATATGCAAAGCTTCACCGCCGCCGATGGCAAGCGCATCGAAATCTATACTGCGCCCAAGACCCTTACAGATCTCCGGCTGCAATTGGAGGCGAGTTTTTTGCCCGAGGATTGCGGTAAATCCGTCGGCGGGCGTCTGATGCGGATGCATGGCACGGGGACTGCCGCGATGCCGATCACGCTCGATCTGCCCGCTTGCCCCTCCGAGGGCGGCACGGTGGTTCTGCCGCTTGACGGGTTCGAATCTCAGGGCCTGACCGCTCAAAAGTAACCCTCCGAGCGTAGGCTGATCTCGCAACCCTTTCCGAGGATCAGGTGATCATGAAGCACGATGCCGAAGAGCTTCGCTGCCTCGTCGATCTGTCGGGTCAGGACGATGTCCGCCTCTGACGGAGTCGGATCGCCAGAGGGATGATTATGGACGAGGATCAGCGCCGAGGCATTTGCCTCCAGCGCACGCTTCATCACCTCGCGCGGATAGACCGGGACGTGATCGACCGTGCCGCGGCCCTGTTCCTCATCCGCGATCAGCGCGTTTTTCCGATCCAGCAGCAGCAGGCGGAATTGCTCCGTCTCGGCATGGGACATCGCCATGTGGCAGTAATCGACAAGCGCCTGCCACGAACTGAGCACGGGGCGATGCATTACCTTCGACCGCGCGAGCCTTTGTGCTGACGCCTCGACCAGCTTCAACTCGATCACCACAGCCTCCCCGACGCCGGTCACCTGTCGCAGTCGGTTCGGCGGGGCGGAGATCACCCGCCCGAAATCGCCAAAGGTCTGGATCAGGCGGCGGGCGAGGGGCTTCACATCCTGCCGGGGAATGGCGCGAAACAGCACCAGTTCGAGCAGTTCGTAATCGGGCAAGGCCTGCGCGCCGCCTTCCATGAACCGCGTGCGCAGCCGGTTCCGGTGGTCGCGCAGATAGGAAGGTTTGGACGCACGCGGCGGCGGACGGACCGCAGTCCCGCTGGCAAACAGCGGCAGCGGAGGCTCCTCCATATGATGGGGCGTCTGGTCCATGAAACAGACCATGAACGATTCGGATTGAAGAAAGCCTTAATCGCCCTCGGTCAGACCAAGAAAAAAGGCGCCCGAAGGCGCCTTTCCTATGTTTGTCACTGGGTCATGCCATCCCAGAAGCTTTTGACTTTCTTAAAGAAACTCGCACCTTCCGGGTTGTTCTCGGCTTCGATCCCCTGGAACTCCTTGAGGATTTCCTTCTGCCGTGCGGTCAGGTTCACCGGGGTTTCGACGGCCAGTTCGATGAACATGTCGCCGGATCCGCCGCCGCGCAGCGCGGGCATACCCTTGCCGCGAAGGCGCATCTGGCGGCCCGATTGGCTGCCTGCCGGGATTTTAACGCGGCTGCGGCCACCGTCTATCGTCGGCACCTCGACCTCGCCCCCAAGGGCTGCGGTCGCCATGCTGACCGGCACGCGGCAATGCAGATCGGTGCCTTCGCGTTCGAAGATCGCGTGCGGCTGGACCTCGATGAAGATGTAGAGATCGCCTGACGGACCACCACGCAGCCCCGCCTCGCCTTCGCCGGCGTGACGGATGCGGGTGCCGGTCTCGACCCCCGGAGGGATGTTGACCTGAAGCTGGCGATCGACCTCCACGCGGCCTGCGCCATGGCAGACCTTGCAGGGGTTCTTCACCACCTGACCCTGACCACCGCAGGTCGGGCAGGTCCGCTCTACCGTGAAGAAGCCGTTCTGCGCGCGCACCTTGCCCAGACCGGAACAGGTCGGACAGGTCTGAGGCTCGGAGCCGCCCTCCGCGCCGGAGCCGTTACACGCCGTACAGGCGGCCGAGCTCGGCACGTTGATCGTCTTGTGGGTGCCGCGATACGCCTCTTCGAGCGTGACGCGCATGTTGTAGCGCAGGTCGGAGCCTCGCTGTGCGCGCGAACGCCCACCGCCGGGACCGCCTCTGCCGCCGCCCATGAAGTCGCCGAACAGGTCTTCGAAGACGTCGGAGAAGGCCGAGGCGAAGTCGCCCTGACCGCCCGCGCCGCCATAACCGCCGCCCGGACGCCCGCCGCCCATGCCGCCTTCGAACGCCGCATGACCGAACCGGTCGTAAGCCGCCTTCTTCTCGGCGTCCTTGAGGACGTCATAAGCCTCGTTCACTTCCTTGAACTGGGCCTCGGCATCGGGATTGTCGGAATTGCGATCGGGATGAAGCTCTTTCGCCTTCTTGCGATAGGCTTTCTTGATCTCTTCGGCCGAGGCGCCTTTGGCAGTTCCCAGAACGTCGTAATAGTCGCGTTTTGCCATTGGTTACCCCCTTGGCGGAACGCAGGCGGGCCCGCCCTTGGAAAAGGCAGGCCCGCCCGACATTCCATGCGCAATTACTTGCGCTCGTCCTCGCCCAGATCTTCGAAGTCAGCGTCGACGATATCGTCATCGACATCGCGCGGGCTGTCTTCGTCGTTGGAGCTCTCGCCCTGACCGGCTTTCTCCTGCTCGGCCTTGTAGATGGCCTCGCCGAGTTTCATCGCCGCATCCGTCAGGTTCTGGATCGCGCCTTTGATCTTGCCGGCTTCATCGGTCTTGAGGGCTTCCTCAAGCGCGTTGGCCGCGAGTTCGATCGCTTCGACGGTCGAGGCATCGACCTTGTCGCCATGCTCTTCAAGCGACTTGCGGGTCGAGTGCAGCAGCGATTCGCCCTGGTTCTTGGTTTCGACCAGTTCCTTGCGGGACTTGTCCGCGTCGGCGTTCGCCTCGGCGTCCTGAACCATTTTTTCGATCTCTTCGTCAGACAGGCCGCCGGACGCCTGGATCGTGATCTTCTGCTCCTTGCCGGTGCCCTTGTCCTTCGCCGAAACGGAGACAATACCGTTCGCGTCGATGTCGAAGGTCACTTCGATCTGCGGCATACCGCGCGGGGCCGGCGGGATGTCCTCGAGGTTGAACATGCCGAGCATCTTGTTGTCGGCAGCCATCTCGCGCTCACCCTGGAAGACCCGGATCGTCACCGCGTTCTGGTTGTCTTCCGCGGTGGAGAACACCTGGCTCTTCTTCGTCGGGATCGTCGTGTTGCGATCGATCAGGCGGGTGAACACGCCACCCAGCGTCTCGATGCCGAGCGACAGCGGCGTCACGTCGAGCAGGACGACGTCTTTCACGTCACCTTGCAGAACGCCGGCCTGAATGGCCGCACCGAGCGCCACAACCTCGTCCGGGTTCACGCCCTTATGGGGCTCCTTGCCGAAGAAGCCGGTCACTTCCTGCACGACTTTCGGCATACGGGTCATACCGCCGACGAGCACGACTTCGTCGATCTCGTCCTTGGAGACGCCGGCATCCTTCAGCGCGGCGGCGCAGGGTTTCAGCGAGGCCTTGATGAGATCGCTCACGAGGCTCTCCAGCTTCGCACGGGTCAGTTTCATGACCATGTGCAGCGGAGTGCCGTCCTTGCCCATCGAGATGAAGGGCTGGTTGATCTCGGTCTGGCTCGAGCTCGACAGTTCGATCTTCGCTTTCTCGGCAGCTTCCTTCAGACGCTGCAGCGCCATCTTGTCCTTGGTGAGGTCAACGCCATGCTCTTTTTTGAACTCGTCAGCGAGGTAGTTGACGATGCGCATGTCGAAGTCTTCACCGCCGAGGAACGTATCGCCGTTGGTCGATTTCACTTCGAAGAGACCGTCGTCGATCTCGAGGATGGTGATGTCGAAGGTACCCCCGCCAAGGTCATAGACCGCGATGGTTTTCGATTCTTTCTTGTCGAGGCCGTAGGCCAGCGCAGCCGCGGTCGGCTCGTTGATGATGCGCAGCACTTCGAGACCGGCGATCTTGCCAGCATCTTTGGTGGCCTGACGCTGAGCGTCGTTGAAGTAGGCGGGCACGGTAATGACGGCCTGCGTGACTTCTTCGCCCAGATAGCTCTCGGCGGTTTCCTTCATCTTCTGAAGGATCACGGCCGAAACCTGTGCGGGGGAATATTTCTCGCCCTTCACTTCGACCCATGCGTCGCCATTGCCGCCGTCGACGATGGAATAGGGAACGAGTTTCTTGTCCTTCTCGACTTCCGCGTCCGTGGTGCGGCGACCGATCAGGCGCTTCACGGCGAAGACGGTGTTCGAGGGGTTGGTGACCGCCTGGCGTTTCGCCGGCTGGCCGACCAGACGTTCGTCGTCAGTATAGGCGACGATCGAGGGGGTGGTGCGTGCCCCTTCGGAGTTTTCGATCACTCGGGGCTGTGCGCCATCCATGATGGCGACGCAGGAGTTCGTGGTCCCGAGGTCGATACCAATGACTTTACCCATGATGTTACCTCTCTTGGCGATATGACGGGGAACGGGTCCATTCAGGCCCCCGGCCCCTATCCCTTGGGTTTCGGTTTCATGTTCTGCTATCTGGCGGTGTGGTCCGCCATCGGCTTCGAAGCGTATATAAGGAGGGGAAAATCGGCCTGCAAGAAGGCTCCCCCGAGGAAGATTGCGAGAAAATGACAGAAAATCCGAAACACGCAATATCTCGCCCCGACCCGCAGGAGATCCGTGGCTTCCGGCATTACCCCGGCTGGCTCGGTCTCGAGGAGCAAAAGGCGCTGATCGAGACGCTGCGTAGCGTCGTGACGCAGGCACCGCTTTTCTCGCCGATGACCCCTTACGGCAAGCCGATGTCGGTGCGCATGACCTCGGCCGGGCGCTTCGGCTGGATCTCCGACCGACGCGGCTACCGATATTCCGAGACTCATCCCGACGGGCAGCCGTGGCCCGCGATTCCGCAACCGATCCTCGATATCTGGGAGGCGGTCTCGGGCACGAGTCGCGCCCCCGAATGCTGCCTCATCAACTTCTACGGCGAAGGTGCGAAGATGGGGATGCATCAAGATCGCGACGAGCAGGATTTCGACCAGCCCGTCGTCTCGGTCTCGCTGGGCGATGACGGGCTGTTCCGCATCGGCAACCGTACCCGCGGCGGAAAGACCGAAAGCATCTGGCTGCGTTCGGGTGACGTGATGGTGATGGGGGGCGAGGCGCGGCTCCTTTATCATGGAATCGACCGCGTGAAGCCCGGCACCTCGCCGCTGATGCCGAAGGGCGGGCGGATCAACCTGACGATGCGCGTCGTGACCTGAGGCCTGTGCGGGCTGCGCCGGCGGGAGCCTCCGGCGGGGATATTTTCATCAAGAGGAAGGGGCGCGTCAGAAAGAGCCGCGCGGCAACGGCGTCATGCCCGTGTTATAGGGCGTCCAGTCCTCGACATCCGGGTAGTATTTCCGCCGCCACGCCCGCACGCGCGGGTTCATCCGGCGGCGCCAGAGCGGCGGGATCATCGCGAGCGCCGTCATACCGGGATAGCCGAAGGGCAGCTGCGGGGCTTCCTCGGCATCGTAGGTCTGCAGCAGCGGGAAGCGGCGATCGGGTTTGTAATGGTGATCTGAGTGGCGCTGCAGGTTGATCAGCAGCCAGTTCGAGGCCGTGTGATCGGCGTTCCAGCTATGGCGCGGGAGGACATGTTCGTAACGCCCCTCGCCCTTGTATTGCCGGGTCAGGCCGTAATGCTCGACATAGTTGGTCAACTCCAGCTGCCAGACCGCGAAAAAGGCCTGCAGCAGGAACAGGCCGAGCCCCATCCATCCGCCGAGCAGCGCCGCCACGACCAGCGCCAGCACCTGCAATGCGCCGTAGCGCCAGAACGGGTTGGAGCAGTGCCAGACCGGGCGGCCCGCGCGGCTCAGTTTCAGCTTCTCGGCTCTCCAGGCGGAGCGGGGGCATTCAAAGATCACCCGCCAGAAGAAGCGGTGAAACCCTTCGTTGTAGCGTGCCGAGACCGCATCGCGCGGCGTGCCGACCCAGAGGTGATGGACCAGCAGATGCTCGGTCCGGAAATGGGAATAAAGGACTGTGGCCAGCAGCAGGTCGCCCAGCCAGCGTTCCAGCCTGGACTTCTGGTGGAGCAGCTCATGCGCATAGACTATGCCGATCGTGCCCGAGATCACGCCCACGCCGAACATCAGGGCGACGATCTCGAAGCCGTTCAGGTGATCGGTATGCGCCACCCACCAGATCGTGCCGAAGATCACTGCCGCCTGAATCGGGAACCAGATCAACGTGATTGCGCGGTACCAGAACAGGTCGTCCTCGGGCGTTTCCGTGTCGGGCTGGTCCTCGTTATGCCCCAGCAGCTGGTCGAGCACCGTCGTCAGCCACCACGCATAGGCGGGCAGCAGGATCAGGGTCCAGCCGCCGACCCACGCCTCGATCCCCGCCAGCGGCACGGTGCCGAGCGATAGCCAGAAGGGCAGGGCGTGCGAGGGGCGGCGGATTTCGTCGCGGCTGGACATCGGGGCCTCGTGAGCGATGCGGGCGCGGTCATACTAGCCGAACGCTAACCCGATACAATCATTCAGCTTGCGACCCATCGGCGCTCTGCGCGGCATCCCAGACCTTGCGCATCAGGGTGGGTAGATCGCCCGGGCGGAAATCTGTCCGCGAGGTCATGGACTCGGTCTCCTTGCGGGCGACATGGACCTGAAGGATCAGATGGAAATGGGTGAAGGTGTGGCGCACCTCGACGGGGGAGAGAATCCAGTCGGCCTGCACCGGCGGGGCGGGTGTCGGCGCGTCGGACCAGTCCGAGCCGGGAAAGCCCAGCGTGCCGCCCAGAAGTCCCTTGTCCGGGCGACGTTCCAGCAGCACGTCGCCTTCAGCGTTCATCACCACATAGGCAAAGCCGCGACGGGTCGGCTTTTCTTTCTTTGGGGCTTTGCGCGGCAGCGTCTCGGCAATACCGGCGGCACGCGCGGTGCAACTGTCGATCAGCGGGCAGATGCCACAGGCCGGGTTGCGCGGCGTGCAGATCGTCGCGCCCAGATCCATCATCGCCTGAGCGAAATCTCCGGGTCGGTCCTCGGGCGTGATCTGCGCGGTCAGGTCGGTCAGTTCCGCTTTCGCGCCGGGAAGGGGCGTGTCGACGGAGAAGAGGCGCGAAACCACGCGCTCCACATTGCCGTCGACCACGGCGACGGGCTCGTCATAGGCGATTGCGGCGACGGCTGCGGAGGTATAGGGGCCGATGCCGGGCAGCTTTTGCAGTTCCGCCGCGCTCTCGGGGAAGCGACCGTCCATCTCATCCGCCACGACACGCGCGCATTTCAGCAGGTTGCGGGCGCGGGCGTAATAGCCGAGCCCCGCCCATTCTGCCATCACGTCGCCGTCTTCGGCCGCCGCCAATTCACCTACATCGGGCCAGCGCTCGGTGAAGCGGCGGAAATAGTCGCGCACGGCGGCGACCGTGGTCTGCTGCAGCATCACCTCGGAGAGCCAGACGCGGTAGGGGTCGGGTCGCTCGCCCTCTGCCCGATCCGCAGGCGATACGCGCCACGGCATGACGCGGGCATGGGTGTCGTACCAGTTGAGCAGGGTTTCGCCGATTGCCCCTTTACCGTCACGCAATGTTTATGCTCCCCTCTTGCCGACCGGTTGGCCCGGCCCGATGTGCTGCCTAGAATGGGATGGATCAAGAGGAACCGCCCCGAATGAGTAAAAGCGACCCGCAAAAGACGCCGGATCGGCGGATGCGTGGCTTTGAAGCCGCGGGCGGGCTGCTGCGCAACCGGATCCGAGCCGCGGGCGAAGCGCGGGGTTTCGCGGTGTCGCGTCTGCTGACCCATTGGGCCGAAGTCGTGGGTCCTGAGACGGCCGCGCAATGCCGCCCGGTGAAGATCGGCTACACGAAAGGCGGCTTCGGGGCGACCCTTACCTTGCTGACCACCGGGGCGGCGGCGCCGATGCTGCAGATGCAGCTGCCGCAAATCCGTGACAAGGTGAATGCCTGCTACGGCTATAACGCGATCTCGCGTATCTCGCTGACGCAGACGGCGCCGACCGGCTTTGCCGATGGTCAGGCGCAATTCGCACCGAAACCGAAACCTGAACCCAAGGCGCCCGATCTCCGTATCATCGAAGAAGCGAAGGCGCGCGTTGCGGAATGTAGCGATGCCGGTCTGAAATCGGCGCTGGAAGAACTGGCAAGAAACGTTCTATCGAAGTCCGCAGAGCGGGCTGGACAGAAGAAAGGCAGATAAATGAGCAAAACTCTTTCGATCCTCGGCGGCGCGGCCGTTATGGGCCTCCTCGCTACGGGCGGCTGGTACGCCAGCCAGCATAGCGAAGCGAGCCTGATCACTGCGGCGCAAGCGCAGGAAGCCACGGCGAGCAAAGATGTCGAGACTCTGCCCGACGTGGTTCTCGGTCAGGAAGATGCGCCGGTCACGGTGATCGAATACGCCTCCTTCACCTGCCCGCACTGTGCGGAATGGCACAAGGTCGAGTATCCGCAACTGAAGAAGAACTACATCGATA
Source organism: Thioclava sp. F34-6 (assembly GCF_002213235.1). Taxonomy (NCBI): domain Bacteria; kingdom Pseudomonadati; phylum Pseudomonadota; class Alphaproteobacteria; order Rhodobacterales; family Paracoccaceae; genus Thioclava; species Thioclava sp. F34-6. Next base: position 179,486 of record NZ_NBOA01000004.1, on the reverse strand, counting down.
CCGGCAAGGTGAAGTTCATCCAGCGCGAAGTCTATTTCGACAAGTTCGGCGTCTGGGCGGGTCTGATCGCGCAGTGCGGCGGCGACCCGAAATATTACGCGATCTCGGACATGATCTATAACAAGCAGAAGGAGTGGATCGGCGACGGCAAGCCGCAGACCATCGCGGACAATCTGCGCAAGATCGGCCTGCAGGCCGGGCTGAGCAACGATCAGGTCACCGCCTGCATGAACGACGAGAAGCGCGCTGAGAAGATGGTCGCGACCTTCCAGAAGAACGCGGGCGACGACAAGATCGACGCGACGCCGACCTTCATCATCGATGGCGAGAAGCATTCCAACATGGCTTGGGACGACTTCAAGAAGATTCTCGACGACGAGCTGGCGAAGCAAGCCAACTGAGCTTTTGTACAGATCAAGCGAAGGCCGGTCCCGCGGGGCCGGCCTTTCTCATATCCCGAGTTGGTCGAGCGCGGCGTCGAGCTCTGCGGAGTCGTCGATCGCAAGCCGCACGGGCAGCGCGAGAACCTTCGGACGGAAGCTGTCGGGCAGGCGCACCGCATCCTTCTCGGTCGTGACCATCTGCGCTCCGAGCATGTCGGCCTCCGTCTCGATCCGTTGCAAGAGGCGCGTCGTGAAAGGCTGGTGATCTTCCAGCGCCTCGCCGCGCAGCAGGTTAACCCCGAGACCGCGCAGCGTGGCGAAGAATTTCTCGGGATGGCCGATGCCCGCGAAGGCGAGGACGGGAAGCCCTTCCCAATCCATGCCGGTCTGCAGCGGCGCGAGTTGGCCCGTCAAGTGCGGTTTCGAAATTCTGGAACCCCAGAAATTCGTGAAATCTGCCTGTGCGGTCTCCGGTCCGATAGACAGAAGGAAGTCCGCGCGGGCCATCCCAGCCTCGATCGGCTCGCGCAGCGGTCCGGCGGGCAGACACCGCCCGTTGCCGAAACCCTTATGGGCGTCGACCACCACGATGGAGAGGTCTTTCTCCAGCGTGGGGTTCTGATGGGCGTCGTCCAGAACGATCACCTGTGCCCCGGCGGCGACCGCGGCGCTCGCCCCGGCAGCGCGGTCTCGCGCGACCCAGACCGGTGCGAAGGCGGAAAGCAGCAACGGCTCGTCTCCGGTCTCTTCGGCGCGGTGGCTGCGCTCGTCGACCCGCACCGGCCCTTCGAGCGATCCGCCATAGCCGCGTGTGACTACATGCGCCGTCACTCCGCGTGCCGCCAGCCGCTGCACCAGCCAGATCACCGTCGGCGTCTTGCCCGTCCCGCCCGCGTTGATATTGCCGACCGAGATCACCGGCACGTCGAGCCTCAGACCCGACTGCGCCACGCGCCGCTTCGTCATCGCTGCGTAGATTGCCCCAAGCGGAGACAGCAGCCGCGCCCGCAGGCCTGGCGCATCGGGGGCGTTGAACCAGAAACCGGGCGCGCCCATCACGCCACCCTTGCGGGCTGAGTGCCCGACAGGATCTCGGCAAGATCGCGGGCGATGGTCTCCACCGCACCGGCCCCGCCAGACGTCACGGCCCAGGCGTTATGGGCGAGTTGGGCGGAGCGTTCGGGCGCGATCAGGTCGGCCACCACTTCGGGCAGATCCTCCGGCACCACGACGCCGCGACAGGCTTTCGCGGCCTCGAGCCGCAGGTAATCCTCGCGGAAAGGCGCAAGTTTCGGGCCATGCAGGATCGCCGAGCCAAGTGCCGCCGCCTCGACCGGTGAGCGCGGCGACTGTGCGGTCCCCGACAAAGTGCCGCCCATGTAGCTGAGCGCGGCGAGCCTATACCACAGCCCGTATTCCTGCGCGTCGTCCGCGATGAAAATCTCGGTCGTCAGTTCCGGCTCGCCCTCGAGAGAGCGGCGCGCGACCGACCAGCCCTCGGCGGTCAGTTGCGCGGCAAGGGTTTCGCCTTGGGATTCATCATCCGGCACGAGCAGAAGCAGCAGCCGATGCGCGTGGCGCTGAGCGTAGCGATGCGCCGCCGTCACCGGGCCGACTTCGGCCTCGGGCACGGCTGCGGCCAGCCAGACCGGACGCGCGCCCATCGACTCGGCCATCGAGGCGCGCTCGGCCTCGGACCCGTGAAGCGGCTGCGGTGGCTCGCCGAGCGCGCCATCATTGACCACGATTACCGGGCCGCTCAATCGGTCGTCCACCCGTTCTAGGCTCGCCTCGTCTCGCAGGTAAATGCGGTCGATTCGGCCCAGCAGCGCCAGCGAGACGTCGTCGAGCCGCAGCCCGTCCTGCCCGCCGAATTTCGCGTCGGCCAGCACGCTGGCGATACCGCGGGTTTGCGTCTCCGCGATCAGGGCGGCGGGCAGCGTTTCGTCCATGATGAGCACGAGATCGGGGCGCCACGCATCCAGCACGAGACGGACGGAGGCCGGGCGATCCTCGGGGGCGGCGCGCAGGAAAACCTGATCGGGCAGCCCATCCGGCGCGCTCTCCGAGCCGCGCACCGTCATCGCGATGCGGATATCGGGCATCCGCGCCGCGACCCTGCGCGCGACCAGCCCGGCGGCCTCCGCGCATGTCCCCGCAGCCCAGATCCACAGTAGCGGGGCGTCGGCGCGATCTTCCCCCTGACCGGCCTCGACCGCGGCTTTCGCCTTGGGTCCCGCAGGACGCAGGGCCGAGAGCCGCAGTCTGAGCCAGAGAGGAAGAGAGCCCGCCATGCCAGCCTTAGCTGCCGAGCTCTTCGGTGGTCGAAACCTCGAGCTCTTCGTCGCGCAGGCGATGCAGGTGCGCGATGAAGTAGCGGGTGTGGGCGTCGTCGACGGTACGCTGCGCCTCGGCCTTCCACGCGGCATAGGCGGAAGCGTAGTTCGGATACATCCCGACGATATGGATATCGTCGACATTCTTGAATTCGGTGCGGCTCGGGGTCACCAGCTCGCCGCCGAAGACGAGGTGAAGACGTTGCGGGGTCTTTTTGGCCATGTGAACTCCTGTCGGCTTTTCTGCGGCGCAGAGATTACGCTTTGCCCTCACCCTTCACAAGGAGAGGGCCGGGGCCGCACGTAGCCGTTACCGCGCCAGTCCCAGAGACTCCAGATATTCCGCGCCTTTTCTCACCCCAATCTCGTCATTCACTTCGAGGATCAGGCGAGGCATCTTGGGCAGCTTGCCAAGCGCCTTGAACACCGAATGCCACGCGATCGTGCCCTCGCCCGGGTGCCAGTGGCGGTCGCCATAGCCGTCGATATCCTGCAGGTGGACATGCTCCAGCGCCGCGCCCGCCGCATGGACGAACACATCCACCGGCGGCGCGCCGCAGCGGCGATGCATGAACTGCGCATGGCCCGTATCGAGCGAAACCTTCACCGCTTCGCTCTTCATCTTCGCGGCCAGTTCGACGCGCGGGTTCGGCGTGATGTCCTCGCAATTCTCGATGACCAGCGTCACGCCCAGTTCCTCTGCCCTTTCGATCACCGGGGTGAGGACATAGCGCACGCGTTCGACCTGAATGAACGCGTTCGCGGGGTTCTGCTCCAGATCGGCCTCCTTCCAGAGGGTGTAGGGCGAGTGGATCACCATCTGATCGCCGCCCAGTTCCGCCGTGATCTCCAGCACACGCAGCATCCGGTCGCGAATGATCTCGACGATCTCCGGGTCGGCGCAGTCGATGTTGAAGGAGGTGAACGGCCCATGCAGCCCCAGCCGTCCGGTATAGCCGTCGAGCAGGTCTTTCGCGCGTGCCACCATCTTGCGCAGGTCCGCATCCGTCGCGTTCGGCCAGCAGAAGCTCTGCAATTCCAGATCGCGCTGATCGGCGACGATCCAGTCGCGATGATGCGCGAGCATATCGAGGCTCAGCGCAGCGCCGAGCAGCGGTAATTCCTTGGCCATGGGGTCCTCCTCCGGATCGGATGCTCGCGCAAGCCGCGGGGCTTTTCAATCCCGTGAGCGCGCTATATCGGAACGTCATGAAACGCAGCCTGCCCGAGTTTTACGAGTCCATGGTGGAGAACGGGGACCTCAACCCCGATCCCGCCCAACGCTCCATTTTGCCCGAACTGGAGCGCGTGCGCCGCGCGCTGGAAAATGCCCCCGCCGCCGAGCCGGTGAAACGCGGCTTCTTCAAGCGCAAGATCAAGCCGGTCGAAGGCGTGCGCGGCCTCTATATCTGGGGCGGTGTCGGGCGCGGGAAATCCATGCTGATGGACCTGTTCTTCGGCCAGACCGACGTGCCGAAACGCCGGGTGCATTTCCACGCCTTCATGCAGGAAGTCCAAGGCAAGCTCGACGATGCGCGCCGCGCCAATACCGTGGATGCGATGCGCCCCGTGGCCGAAGAGGTGGCGGGCTCGCTGCGGCTCTTGTGCTTCGACGAGATGCAGATCACGGACATTGCCGATGCGATGATCGTGGGGCGTCTCTTCGAGGCTCTGTTCGAGCGTGGCGTGACTATCGTCACCACCTCGAACCGCGTGCCCGAGGACCTCTACAAGAACGGACTCAACCGGCAGCTATTCCTGCCCTTTATCGGGCTGATCCGCGAGAAGCTCGACGTCTACGAGTTGGCCTCCGAAAACGATTACCGACAGAACCGTCTGGCAGGCCAACAGGTCTATTTCACGCCTGCGGGCCGCGAGGCGCGCACGAAGATGGATGCGCTTTGGGATGAGCTGACCGGGGGCGATCATCACGGCAAGCTCGATATCCCGGTGAAAGGACGCACGGTCGAAATCCCGCATTTCCACAACGGGGTCGGTCGTGCGAGCTTCTGGGATCTCTGCGCGCAGCCGCTGGGTCCTGCGGATTACCTCGCCATCGCGGATGCGGTGAAGGTGCTGTTGCTCGATGATATCCCGCTGCTCTCGGCCTCCAACTTCAACGAGGCGAAGCGCTTCGTCACGCTGATCGACGCGCTCTACGAGGCCAAGGTCCGGCTGATCTGCTCGGCCGCGGACGAGCCCGAGCGGCTTTACGTAGAAGGCGAAGGCACGTTCGAATTCGAGCGCACCGCCAGCCGCCTGCGCGAGATGCAGGCAGACGGCTGGGCGGCGGAGGCTTAAGCCAGCATCTCCGCCAGAAGCGGGCGCACCTTGGTGCCGTAAAGCTCGATCGTCTTGCGCAGATGCGCGGGGTTCTGCGGCCCGCCGCTGTATTTCAGCGTGAATCGCGACAGACCCAAGGCTTTCACCGTCCGCGCGATCTTGCGCGCCACGGTTTCCGGGCTGCCGACGTAGAGCGAGCCATGCTCGATCTCCGACAGGTAGGCCTCGCGCCGGAATGGCGGCCAACCGCGCGAGCGCCCGATCATGTCATGCATCCGCGCGTAGCCTTCGTAGAACTCTTCCTGCGCGTTCTCGTCGGTCTCGGCGATATGGCCGGGAGAGTGGACACCGATCTTGCCGGGCTTGGTGCCCAGCTGCTCATGCGCGCGGCGATAGAGGTCGACATGCGGTTTGAACCGGGTCGAATCCCCGCCGATGATCGCCAGCATCAGATCCATCTGCATCGCGGCGGTCTCGACCACCGATTGCGGCGATCCCCCGACCCCGCGCCAGATGCGCAGCGGCGTCTCGGGACGGGGATAGACGGTAACGTTCTTCAGCGGCGGGCGCATCTGCGCATCGAAGCTGACCTTCTCCTGCGTCGCGAGCAGGTGCAGGATCTGCGACTTCTCGGTGAACAGCGCCTCGTAATCGTTCAGGTCGAGCCCGAAGAGCGGGAAGCTCTCGGTAAAGGAGCCGCGCCCGATGGTGATCTCGGCCCGCCCCGGCGCCAGCGCGTTCAGAGTGGCGAAGCGCTGGAACACGCGGATCGGATCGTCCGAGGACAGAACCGTCACGGAGGTGCCCGCCTTGATCTTTTCGGTGCGCGCGAGGATCGCCGAGAGGATCGGCTCGGTCGAGGAGATTGCGAAATCGGGGCGGTGATGTTCGCCCAGACCAATGTAATCGAGCCCGACCTGATCGGCGAGCTCGCCTTCGGCCAGCGTGTCGCGGATCACTTCGGCATGGCTGCGCAGCAGGCCGTCCTCGCCGCGCGTCACATCGCCGAACGTGTCGATCCCAAGCTCAAGCTGCATGGTAGTCTCCTTTCCTGTTCACGCGAAGATAGGGGCGCGGGCGCAGGTCAGCCACCGGCATACTCGCACAGAGCTCGTGCAAGGCCGCAGCTTCAGCCGTTCTCGCGCAGCACCCGGCCCGCGAGATAGAGCGAGCCGCAGATCAGGATGCGGGCATGCGGATGGATCGCGACGATCCCCGCGATGGCCGAGCCGACCGAGGCCGCCGGGCGTGCCTCGATGCCGACCGCGCGCGCCGCTTCGGCGGTGTCTTCCGCCGAGAGGGTGTTCGCCTCGCCAGGGATGGACACGGCTAGAAGGCTCGCTGCGTGAGGGGCCAGGGGACGCAGATACCCGGTCACGTCCTTGGTATTCAGCATGCCGCAGATCAGGTGGGTCGGGCGCTGCGGCAGCGTGCCCAGCGTCTTCGCGATCATGTCGCCCGCCGCCGGGTTATGGCCGCCATCGAGCCAGACCTCGGCCTCGGGCGCGCCGTCGACCAACGGTCCGTGGCGCAGCCGTTGCATCCGCGCGGGCCATTCGGCCTTCGTCACGGCTGCCTCGCAGGCGGCTTCGTCAAAGCCCAGGTGCCGCAGCGCCGCGAGCGCTGCCCCGGCATTCGCGATCTGATGCGGGCCGGGCAGGTTCGGCAGCGGCAGATCGAGCAAGCCGTTCTCGTCCTGGAAGATCAACCGGTCGCGCTCTTCCCAGACCTGCCAATGCTGGCCATGCACCAGAAGCGGCGCGCCGAGCTTTTCCGCCCGCGCCTCGATCACGTCGAGCGCCCCCTCCTGCTGGGGACCGACCACGCAGGCCACGCCGCGCTTGAGGATCCCGGCCTTCTCGCCCGCGATCTCGGCCAGCGTCTCGCCAAGGAATTGCTGATGGTCGATCGAGACCGGCGTGATGATGCTCAGCGCGGGTTTCTCGATCACATTGGTCGCGTCGAGCCGCCCGCCGAGACCCACTTCCAGTAGCGTGTAGTCCGCAGGCGTCCGGGCAAAGGCCAACAGAGCCGCCGCCGTCGTCACCTCGAAGAAGGTGATCGGCTTGCCGCCATTCGCCGCCTCGACCTCATCGAGAAGCGCGGCCAGTTCGTCCTCTGAGATCAGCGCTCCGGCGATCCGGATGCGTTCGTGGAAGCGTGCCAGATGCGGCGAGGTATAGGCGTGGACGCGCTTGCCCGCAGCCTCCAGCCCGGCCCGGATCATCGCCTGGGTCGAGCCCTTGCCATTGGTGCCCGCGATATGGATTACCGGCGGCAGGTCGCGCTCGGGATGGTCGAGATCCTCAAGCAGCCGCTCCATCCGGTCGAGAGACAGGTCGATGACCTTGGGATGCAGCGCCATCAGGCGGTCGAGAATATCATCGGAGCTTTGCGTCATTGGCCCCTCCGGCCTCAGATGGCGGACCGGGGAGGGGCGCTGCCCCCGCGGCTGATGCCGCCCCCCGGGATATTTCAGCCAATACGAAGATCAGGTCTTGGGCTTCGCCTCGGCCTCGGGAGCCGCCTCGGCGACCGCTACCTCGGGGGCCTTCTCCGGCGCGGGCAGATCGCCCTTCACCGCAGGCGGCAGGTTCATCAGCATGCGCAGGATGGTGATCAGCTCGTCGCGCATCTTCATGCGATGCGTCACGCGGTCGAGCATCCCGTGATCGAGCAGATATTCGGCGCGCTGGAAGCCTTCGGGCAGCTTCTCGCGGATCGTCTGTTCGATCACGCGGGGGCCCGCGAAGCAGATCAGCGCATTGGGTTCGGCGATATGCACGTCGCCCAGCATCGCGTAGGAGGCGGTCACGCCGCCGGTCGTCGGATGGGTCAGCACGACGATATAGGGAAGGCCCGCTTCCTTGAGCATCTGCACGGCGACAGTGGTGCGCGGCATCTGCATCAGCGACAGGATACCTTCCTGCATCCGCGCGCCGCCAGCCGCCGAGAACAGCACCAGCGGACGCTTGAGCTTCACCGCACGCTCGGCCGCCGCGATGATCGCGTTGCCGACATACATGCCCATCGAGCCGCCCATGAAGGTGAAGTCTTGCGCGGCCGCGACGATCGGCGTGCGCCCGATCTCGCCCTCGGCCACCAGCATCGCCTCTTTCTCGCCGGTCGATTTCTGTGCCGCCTTCATCCGGTCCGGATAGCGTTTCTGATCCTTGAAATGCAGCGGATCGGCGATCGGTTCGGGCACTTTCACTTCGGAGAAGATGCCACCGTCGAACAGCGCCTCGAAGCGCACGCGGGGCGTGATCGCGAGGTGATGGTCGCAATTGGTGCAGACGTTCAGATTGTCCGACAGCTCCCGGTGGAACAGCATCGTCCCGCATTCGGGACATTTCGTCCAAAGGTTCTCGGGCACTTCGCGGCGCGAAAACAGCGAGTTAATCCGAGGACGGACGTAATTGGTGATCCAGTTCATCGTAAGAGCCTCTCGCTGGGGCGGGTCGGTTTGGCTTGAAATACGCCGCCCCTGCGTGAATTGCAATCAGACGCGCAGGGTGAGGCGGATCAACAGCCACGCTATCAACAGGTGCAGCATGTCGAGAACGAGCCACGGCAAGAGGTCCCAAAAGTCGCGCGTATTGATCACGATCGTGTAGAGCGCCAGCCCGTCGAGCTGGCCGTAGAAGCCCACGAGGAAAAGCGAGCCGATGTTATTGGCGAAATGCAGCGCGAGAGCGGCGCCGAGATTGCCGGTGCGCGCGGTCAGGTCGCTCGCGAGGCAGCCGAAGCCGAAGGCCCAGAGCGCGGGCCAGAACGCGTTACTGCCATAAGTGCCGGGCGAATAGTGCAGCGCCCCGAAGAGCGCCGAGGGCAGGACCATCCAGACCAGGGGGCTGCGCCAGCGCGCTGCGAGCTGCTGCAGCAGGTAGCCGCGAAACAGGACCTCTTCGGTGGCGATCTGGACGAACAGAAGCGGCAGTGCGATCGGCGCCCAGCCCAGCACGTTCATCAGCGAATTGGAGCGGGCCGTGGATTCGCTGAGCTGGGTGAGCGCGAAGGAGAAAAAAGCAAAGAGCAACAGCGTCGGCAGCACCCTCGCAAATGTCGAGAGGCTCTGCTTTCCGAACAACGTCGCCGCCGCGCGGTGGTGCAAGTGGCGGCTGACGAGGAAGGTCGCGATCAGAAGCGGCGCGAAGGTTGCAAGCAGGATGGCGAGGCCGCGCGGGGTCGAACCATGGGCGATTTCCTGAAACAGCCTGAGCATCGAAAAATCGTCGAGCATCGAGGAGAAGAACAGGATCATCGCCCAGCCGCTGAGCAGGTAGAAGGCGACGATCACGCCCAGTCCGAGCATCCCGCGCCAGATCTGGGAATAGGGTTTCGCAGGGGCCGCGAAAGCATCGAGCGGCGCATATCGGTGGGTCCGCGCGATCACGACGCGGCCTTCGCGGAGAGGGGGACGGTTTCGGAGCGCGAGTGGGTCATCTGGGTCTTCCGCAAGGCTATGGGTCGGTGATAGCGGCTGCGGCCCCGTTGAGGCAACGGCTTTACTTTTTGCGGCGCGGGCAGGACAAGAGGCGGCTGTCTTCTGACCGGGGTGCAAATGTTTGAACTTCCTCTCGATCTGGTGGTGATGCTGATCGGCGCGGCTTTCGCGGCGGGGGTGGTCGATTCCATCGCGGGCGGGGGCGGGCTGATCACGGTGCCGGCGCTTTTGCTGGCGGGCGTGCCGCCGGTGCAGTCGCTCGCGACGAACAAGATTCAGGGCACGTTCGGCGCGGCGACGGCGGCGATCTCCTACGCGGCTTCGGGCCATGTGGTGCTGCGAAAACAGCTGTTGGCCGCCGTGATCGGGTTCCTCGGAGGGCTCGCGGGGGCGCTTCTCGTGTCGCGCATCCCGACCGACAAGATCGAGATCGCCCTGCCGTTCATCCTCGTCGCAATCGCCGCGTTTTTCGCGTTGCGGCCGGGTTTGGACGACACGGACCGGGTGCAGCGTATTCGGCCCGGCCTGTTCACCGCCGCTTTCGTGCCGGTGATCGGCTTTTACGACGGGCTGATCGGGCCGGGGACGGGCTCGTTCTTCATGATCGGTTTCGTGACGCTGGCGGGTTACGGCGTGCTCAAGGCGACGGCACATACGAAACTGCTGAACTTCTCGTCAAATATCGGGGGGCTGACGGGGTTCCTGCTGGTCGGCTCGCCGCTCTGGGTGCTAGGCATCGCGATGGGGCTGGCGCAGATCGCCGGGGCGCGGCTGGGCTCGCGGCTTGCGATGCGGGTGGGCGCGCGGCTGATCAAGCCGCTGCTGGTGACGACCTCGACGCTGCTGGCCGCGAAGCTGCTTTGGGACCTGATGTAGACCCTATCCCGGCACCTGCGACAGGATCGTGCGCAGCCGCGCGAAACTGCCCGCGATGCCGTCGGGGGCGGGTTCGGCAATGAAGGCGTCCAGTTCGGGCCAGACCTTGATCGCCGCGTCGATGCGTTTGTCCGAGCCTTCCGCATATAGCCCCGCCTGAATCATCATCTCGGCCCGGTCATAGGCGCCGAGCAGGCTGCGCGCCTTGCCGATCAGCCGGTTTTCCTCGGGACCCGCCGCGTCGGGCAGCGAGCGCGAGACCGAACGCAGCAAATTGATCGCCGGGAAGCGCCCACGCTCCGCAATCTCGCGCTCCAGCACGACATGCCCGTCGAGCACGCCGCGCAGGATATCGGCGATCGGCTCGTCCATATCGGAACCGGCCACGAGGACCGAGAAGATACCGGTGATGTCGCCCTGACTTTCGGCGCCGGGGCCCGCGCGCTCGCCCAAGGCCATGATCTGATAGGAGGTCGAGGGCGGATAGCCGCGCAGCGATGCGGGCTCGCCCCCGGCCAAAGCGACCTCACGATGGGCTTCGGCAAAGCGCGTGATCGAGTCGGCGAGGAAAAGCACGTGCTGGCCCGCATCGCGGAAATGCTCGGCCACGGCCATCGCGGCCCAGGCGCAGCGACGGCGCACCAGCGGCGATTGATCCGAGGTTGCGGCGACGATCACCGCGCGGGCCATCCCCTCCGGGCCAAGGGTCTTTTCGACGAATTCCCGCAATTCCCGGCCGCGTTCGCCGATCAGCGCGATGACGACGATATCGGCAGACACCCCGCGCGCGAAACTCGCCAATAGCGAGGATTTTCCGACGCCCGATCCCGCGAAAAGGCCGACCCTTTGGCCTTGGACCAATGGCAGCATCGTGTCGAAAGCGGCGAGTGACGTCTCCAACCGGCCGCCCAACCGCTTGCGCTGGGCGGCAGGCGGAGGGCTTGCGCGCAATTCGCGCTCGCGCGCGCCGTGGATCAGCGGTTGCCCGTCGAGCGGCTTTCCGAACGGGTCGATGATGCGCCCGACCCAGCTGTCATGCGGAGCGATCCCGCCCTGACCGAGCAGCTCCACCTCGTCGTCGATCGCCACGCCATCGGCGGCTCCGTCTGGCAGCACGGTGACCGCCCCGCGCGTCAGCGACAGAACTTCCGCGCCGATCTCGCGCCCGCTTTGGCAGCGAATCGTCGCGCGGTCGCCAAGGGCCGCCGAACGGTCGAGACCGCTGACCTCGATCATCCCGCGCCGCACCTCGCGCACGCGCCCGACGGCGTGGGCGCTGGCGATAGCGCGCATTTCGGCGTGCAACAGGTCGAATCCCGCAAATGCCATTCTGGTCTCCGATGTTCTCGAAAGGTTTTCTAAACGATTCGCCCTTAAAGCTTGGTTGATAGCTCGGAGGAGAAGCCCCGATGTTCGAGAAGATTGAGATCATGAAAATGGCCAGTGCGATGGCCCGACACGCAGCAGCCCGTCAGAGCGCGGTTGCGGAAAATATCGCCAATGCGGACACGCCCGGCTACGCGGCGCGGGATCTGCCGCCTTTCGAAGACCTCTATCGTAGCGAGGTCGGCGGCGACCTGCGCGCGACGCGGCCCGGCCATATCGGCGCCGCGTCGACGATCACGACCGGACCGGAACCGCTCGCCTCCCCCGGGGTGACCTCGCCCGATGGCAATGCCGTTTCGCTGGAAGAGGAGATGGTCCGCTCGGTCGAGGTGAAGCGCGAGCATGACCTGTCGCTCGCGATCTACCGCTCCTCACTCAACATCTTGCGCAGTTCGCTTGGGAGGGGATGAGGATGACCGATTTCACCCAATCCATGGCGCTCTCCGCCTCGGGCATGAAAGCGCAGGCGATGCGGCTTCGGCACAGTTCCGAAAATATCGCGAATGCCGACACCCCCGGCTATCGCCGCAAGATGGCGGCCTTCGAGGAGGTCGTCGAGGCGGGCGGACGAACCGGCGAGGTTGCGCTCGGCCCGGTCCGGCTCGACCGTACGGAACTCACACGTATTTACGATCCTGGCCATCCGATGGCCGACGAGAACGGCTACTACGACGGCTCGAATGTCGATCTGGTGGTCGAAATCGCTGACGCGCGCGAAGCGCAGCGCAGCTACGAGGCGAATTTGCGCATGTTCGATCAGGCCCGGCAAATGTCGGCCTCCCTGCTCGAACTGCTTCGCCGCTAAGGACCGAGGAGATCTAGAATGGATTTGAACACCTCCCTTGCAACGCAAAGCTACGCCCAGGCCCGGGCCGCTGTCCCGCCGAAAACGGGTGGTTCCGGGCCGGGCCCCTTTTTCGAACAGGCGGCGAGTTCTTTCGTCGATGCGGCAAAGGCAGGCGAAGACGCCGCCAAATCTGCAATGACGGGCAAGGCCGATCCGCACGCGCTGGTGCAGGCCCTCGCGCAGAGTGAACTCGCGATCGAGACCGCGGTGACCGTCCGCAACAAGGTCGTCGAGGCCTATCAGGAAATTCTCAGGATGCCGGTCTGATGCAGGACGCGATCTTCTTCGACACGCTTCGGCAGGGCCTATGGATCGCCGTGCTGATCGCGGCGCCGCTGCTGTCGGTCGCCCTCGTCGCCGGGGTGACGATCGGCCTCTTTCAAGCGTTGACCTCGGTGCAGGAAATGACGCTGACATTCGTGCCGAAAGTGGGCGCGATGCTCGTCGTGTTCTGGGTGTCGATGAGTTTCATGTCGGAAAAGCTGGTGGAGTTCTTCACCCGCACCCTCCTGCCGATCATCGCCGGGGGCTAAGATGGATAACGCGATCTATGCCACGCTGACGCGGCAATCCGGCCTGATGCGCGAAATGCGCACCGTCGCCAACAACATCGCGAATGTCTCGACGACGGGCTTCCGGCGCGAAGGGGTGATCTTCTCCGAATACCTTTCGGGGCTCGAGGGCAACGAGCCTTCGCTGTCGATGGCGCGCGCGCATGGCCGCATGATCGACCGGAGCCAGGGGGGGCTGACCCAGACGGGGGGGGCCTTTGACTTCGCGATCGAGGGCGAGGGGTTCTTCATGATCGAGACCCCGCAGGGCAATCAGCTGACGCGGGCGGGAAGCTTCATTCCTTCCGCCGCGGGCGAGTTGTTGACGCCCGACGGCTATCGCCTCCTCGATTCCGGCGGCACCCCGGTGGCGATCCCGTCCGGGGCGAGCTCGGTCGCGCTCGCGGCCGATGGCACGCTGTCCAACAATGGCCAGCCGATCGCGCAGGTCGGCGTCTATCTTCCCACAGATCCCAACGGATTGCGCCACGTCGGCGGCACGCGGTTCACCGCCGAGGCGGGCGCCGACCCCGTCGAGGGCGCGGTGCTGATGCAAGGTTTTCTCGAAGACAGCAACGTCGATCCGGTCACCGAGATCGCACGCATGATCGAGGTCCAGCGCGCCTACGAGATGGGACAGGCCTTTCTCGAACGCGAAGACGAACGAATTCGCAGCGTCATCCAGACGCTCGCCCGCTAACAGGAGACCATGACATGAGAGCGCTTCAGATCGCGGCCACCGGCATGAGCGCGCAACAGATGCGCGTCGAGGTGATTTCCAACAACCTCGCGAACATGTCGACCACCGGCTACAATGCGCGCCGCGCCGAATTCGCCGATCTCTTCTATCAGCAGGCGACCCGCCCTGGCACGATCAACGCGACCGACGGGACGACCATTCCCGCCGGCGTTCAGCTCGGCCTCGGGGTGCGCCCGACCGCGGTGACGGTCAATGTCGCGCAGGGCTCGCTCAGCGCCACGGGCGGCGATCTGGACGTCGCGATCGATGGTAATGGATATCTGGAGGTGATGCTGCCATCGGGCATCTCCGCCTATACGCGCGATGGTGGGCTGAAACGCAACGGCACAGGCCAGATCGTGACCTCCGACGGCTACCCGGTCGTGCCCGAGATGACGATCCCGAACGATGCTCGGGCGATCGCCATCAACGCTCAGGGCGAGGTCTATGCCTATTTCAGCAATCAGGTGTCGCCGCAACTATTGGGGCAGTTCACCCTCGCGAATTTCTCGAACCAGAAAGGGCTCGAGGCGATGGGCTCGAACCTGTTTCTCGAAACCGGGGCCTCGGGGCCACCCAACGTGAACACGCCCGGCGCGGACGAATTGGGCACGCTGCGGCAGGGCTATCTGGAGGAAAGCTCGGTCGATCCGGTGCGCGAGATCACGGAGTTGATCAAGGCGCAGCGCGGCTACGAGCTGAACGCGAAGGTGATTTCGGCCGCGGACCAGATGCTCGGCGCAACGACGCAGGTGCGCTGATGCTGTTTCGGGCGATCCTGATTGCGCTAGCCAGCCTTTTGACAGGCCAAGCTTCGGCGGACACGCTCGTCGCGCTCCACACTTTGCGCGCGCGCACGATCGTCACGCGGGCTGATGTCGGGCTGCGGCCGGGCGAAGTGGTCGGGGCGTTGAGCGGGTCGGAGGAGGCCGTCGGCCTCGAGACGCGCACGGTGATCTATGCCGGGCGCCCGATCCGCGCGCGCGATCTCGGCCAACCCGCGATCGTCGAGCGTAACCAGATCATCCCGCTGCTGTTCCGCCTCGGATCGCTTGAGATCCGTACCGAAGGCCGCGCGCTCGACCGTGCCGGGATCGGAGAGACGATCCGCGTGATGAACGCGGCCTCCAAAACCGTGGTGTCCGCAACGCTTGGCGCGGATGGAACCGCCCATGTCGCGAGATGACGGGATCCGAAAGAGGAATTCGCGATGAAATCACCTGCACTGTTGCTTCTTTCGATTGCGCTTGTCGCCTGCGGGCGGCTCCAACAGGTCGGTAAGGCCCCCGATTTCACGCCGGTCGAAGGCGGGAACGAGTTCTATGCCATGGCCTCCTCGCCGCTGCCCGCCACGACCGTGGCCCGCACGCCCGAGCAGGAAGCTTCGCTTTGGTCGGGCGCGCGCAACTCGCTTCTGGGCGATCAGCGCGCCGCCCAGCGCGGTGACATTCTCACGGTTGTGATAGAGATTAACGACAAGGCTGAAATCTCGAATTCCACAGGCCGCTCGCGTAACGGCTCCGAAACGATGGGGGTGCCTTCGATGCTGGGCATTCCGCAGCGCATCGACAAGCGGCTGCCTGCGGGAGCGAGCATGGCCAATGCCGTCGCGACCAATTCGAACTCCTCCTATTCCGGCGACGGGCAAGTGTCGCGCAACGAGAAGCTGACCCTTCGCGTGGCCGCCACGATCATCGAGACACTCCCGAACGGCGTGCTGCGCATTCAGGGGAGCCAGGAGGTGCGAGTGAATTTCGAAGTGCGCGAGTTGATCGTCACCGGCTTCGTGCGCCCCGAGGATGTGAGCCGCCAGAACGAGATCACCTATGAAAAGATCGCGGGGGCGCGGATTTCTTATGGTGGGCGCGGGCAGATCACCGATGTGCAGCAGCCGCGTTACGGCCAGCAGATCGCCGATGTTCTTCTGCCGTTCTGAGGTGCCTTGATGTTTGGCAAACTTCTCCCGCTTCTCCTTGGTCTGATCGGCCTCGCCGGCGGTGGCGCGGCTGGCTATTTTCTGCGTCCTGCTCCGCCGCCCGCAGCCCCCCCGACGGCCCCCGCCGCTGCGGAGGCGGGGGCGGGCAAGTCTGCTGCCGCAACCGACGCGCATGGTGACCCGGTCGCCGTCGCTAATGGCGCCGGAGGCGAAGTCACCTCCGAATTCGTCAAGCTCAACAACCAGTTCATCGTGCCGCTGGTGACCGAGTCGCACATCTCCGGAATGGTTATCCTTTCGCTGAGCCTCGAGGTGACGGCGGGCGAAACCGAAGCCGTTTATCGCGCCGAGCCGAAACTGCGTGATGCGTTCCTTCAGGTGCTGTTCGATCACGCGAATACCGGCGGGTTTCAGGGTCTGTTCACCGATTCTGCGAACATGTCGCGCTTGCGCCGGGCCCTGACCGAGACGGCCCGCAACATTCTGGGCCCGAGTGTTCTTGCGGTTCTGGTTTCTGATATCGTGCGTCAGGACAGTTGAGCGCAGGCCGCCCAGCGGCGAACCGCGAAAAACCAGAGCCTCCGCGCCTCAGCGGGGCATTTCGCGTTTCGGGCGACCCAGTTTCGTGACGACGTCATGTCGGCCGACCGCGCGTGCAGTCGCGTCATGCTGCTTCGCGATCGCGGGATTCAGCTCGTCACGCGCAGCGCGAAGCCGCGTTTCTTCCAGCGAGAGATACCGGAGATAAGCGAGCGTGTTTTGCCTGAATGTCGGGTCCAGCGCGAGCGTCGCCCGGCTCGACCGCTCTTCTGCTTGCAGGCTCGCAATGCGCAAATCGAGCGCGCGGGCCTGGGCGTTCAGCCGTGCGAGCGCGGCGAGTTCCGCCTCGCTTTGCATGCGCGTCAACCGGGCGAGTTTCGTTAGACGCGCGACCTGCAGTTTGCTCATTTGCGCCATGCCGCGCCTCTACCCGCCGCCTTGCGCATCTTCTCCGCGAAGCGGATCGCGGCCGCGACGGGTTTGTAATGCTCGGGACGGATTTCCTCTCCGATCTCGATTGCCGCGAAGAGCGCGCGCGCGGTCGGCGGATCCGAATGAACGGGTACCGCGTTCTCCGCCGCGATTTCGCGTATCCGCGCCGCGACCGCATCGACCCCTTTCGACAGGCAGACCGGGGCGCGACCCGAGGCGCGATTCCATTTCAGCGCGACCGCATAGTGGGTCGGGTTGACGATCACGACGTCGGCCTTGGCGGTTTCGGGAACCGATTGCCGCATCGCAAGCTCCATCCCCTTCTGGCGCCGCTGCGCCTTGAGATGGGGGTCGCCGTCGGATTGCTTCATCTCGTCGGTCAGTTCCTTGCGCGTCATCCGGTTGCGCCGCAGGAATTCCACTCGTTGCCAGAGATAGTCGACGACGCCTATCGCTGCGGCGAGCGCGGTTACGATCATCAGGAACTCGGCGATCATACGAAACAACACGCCCGCGATCTGCACCGGTTCGAGATGCTGCGTCAGAAAGATCAGCTCCGCGCGCGCCCTGAGGTAGAGAAAGAGAGTCGTCGCGATCACGGCGAGTTTCGTCACGCTCTTGGCGAATTCGAACAATCCGCTGCGGCCGAATTTCTGCGCAGCATTTTTCAGCGGATTGATCCGGTTGAGCTTCGGTTGGATCTTGTCAGGCGCGACAACGACCGCGCGTTGCGCCCAATAGGCGACCAGCGCGGCGACCATCGGCACCACGAAAAACGGGGCGAGCGGCAGCAGGAGTTCTCCGATCACGCGCCCGCCCATGGCCGTCCCGCCACCGAAGAACTGCGCGGCCATCTCATCGGCGCGATCGAGCATTGCCATCGCGCCGCTGCCGAACCGCGTGAGGCTGAAGATGCCAAGGCCAAAGAGCGTCGCGAGAAAACTGCCGTAAACGGCAGCGACCGAAATATCGGAGGAGCGCACCAGATCGCCCTTGCGCCGCGCGGCCTCCAGCTTGTGCGGTGTCGGGTCGAATTCCTTCTCGCCGCCTTCGTCCTCGCTCATCGCACCGCTCCGAACGGGTTGGCGAGGAAGGCCATGACCGCCTCGCGCCAGATCGCGATCGCGGTCGGAGCGCAAAGCGCGAGCAGGATCAGCCCGCCCCCTGTCAGCGCCGGAGCGCCGACGAAAGCCACCATGAGCTGCGGCATGGCACGGTTAATCGCGCCGAGCGCGACGTTGTAGATCAACCCGGTGACCGCGAAAGGGGCGGCAAGCGTGAAGGCCAGCGAAAACGCTTGCGCGATGCCCGAGACGCCCCAGCCGCGCAATGCCTCGGGGTTGGGCCACTCGCCGACGGGCAGAACGTCGTAGGTGCCGATCATGAACTCGATGAGCCGGACATGAAACCCGAGGCTCATAAGCACCGCGATTCCGGCGATCATCAGCAGGTTTCCGATCGCGGGTTGCGGCTCGCCGCTCATACCGCCAAGCAGTTGCGCGAGCGAGCTCGACTGTGCCGCCATCGTGCCCGCAATCTGCAAGGCGAATACGAAAGCGCGCAAGCCGAACCCAAGGAACAGGCCGATCGCGATTTCCGAGATCAGCCAGATCGGCGGGCTTGCCCCAAGATCGACAGTGGCGAGCCTGGGGACGAGAGCCGGGATCATCACGAGCGTTATCGCGAGTGCGACGCCGGTCTTGATCCGCGCCGGCAGGCTGGTTTCGCCAAATCCCGGGGCCATTGCGACGATCCCGCCGACCCGAAGCAAGATGACGAAACCTATCAACAAGAAACTTTGCGTTTTCTGCAGAATCTCTGCGAGTTGATCTAGAAGCGGCGGGCTCATGCCGGAACCTGCCCGACCATCGCGGGCCGCGCCTCGAGGCCAATTTCCTCGTAGCTCAGAACCGGCGCGTTCAGACCTTTTGCGTTGATGACGGTGCGCAGAAACCGTCGCCTGCGTCCCGAAGAGACGAGCGCCGGGAACGTGCCCGCCTGTGCCGCGCCAGCAAGTTTTTCGGCGATATTCGCAGCGAGTTTGTTGAACAGATCGGGCGGTAAAGCGACATCGCCGCTCGCGTCGCCGCCGATCGTGTATTTGCCGAACCGCTCCTCCCAATCGGGCGCCAGTTGAATCAGGGGGATCGTGCCGTCGTCGCGCCGCAGATCGGCGACGAGCTGGAAACCGAGACGCTGGCGAACGTGCTCGCAAATCTGCTCCGGGGTTTGCAGGTGGCGGGCCTCCGAGATCGCCTCGACGATCAAAAGAAGGTTTCGGATCGAGACCCGTTCATCGAGCAGCAAGCGCAGGACCGCTAGAAGCAGGTCGATCGGAACCTTGTCGGGTATCAACTCGTCGAGGACGCGCCGATTTGCCTGCGCGCGCGTCGGATCGGAGAGGTTCGCGACCTCGTCTAGCAGCCGCCGCAACGCCCGTAACGTCATCAAACGCGAGAAATTCGCCTTGATTACCTCGAGAAGGTGCGTCGCGAGCACCTCCGTCGGCCCGACCACCGTCGAGCCTGCGAGCGCCGCATCCTCCTGCTGATGAGCGGGCACCCAAAGGGCTGGGGCGTGGAAGACGGGTTCGCGCACCTCTTCCCCGTCGGGCAGGAAATCGCGATTGTCCGCGATCAGTGCCAGCACATGCTCCGGCATCAACCGGTCGCGCGCCTGCTCCACCCCCTGAACGCGGATTCGGTAATGTCCAGGCGGCAAGGTCGCGTCGTCGGTCAACCGAATTTCCGGCAGGATCAGCCCGAAACTCGCCGCGACATGGTTGCGCATGTTCGAAATCCGCGCGTCGAGACCTGTGGCGGGATCGAGCGCCATCTTCACCAGATCGGGGGCGAATTCGACATGGATGTCGTCGATGTCGAGCACGTCGCCCATGGACTTCTGTTTCGGCCCGGTTTCGGGCGTGGGCATCTTCATCGCCTCGCGCCGGGTGCGCGCCCGCTCTGCGCGCCGCAGCATGAAGGCAGCCCCGCCAAGGAGGACGGCTCCCGCGGTGAAGGGCACGAAAGGCAGCCCCGGCACGAGACCGAACAGCGCCATCAGGACCGCCACGGTGGTCAGCGCGGCCGGATATTTACCAAGCTGGCGAAACAATTCCAGATCGGTGGAGCCTTTCGCGCCGCCACGCGAAAGCAGGATCGCCGCTGCGATCGAGATGATGACCGCGGGTATCTGGCTGACGAGGCCGTCGCCGACCGTGAGGATCGCATAGGTTTCGAGCGCGCGATCGAGCGGCATTCCATGCACCACCGTGCCGATGATCAGACCGACGACGAGGTTGAGCAACGTGATCAACAAACCTGCGACCGCGTCTCCTTTCACGAATTTGGACGCGCCATCGAGCGAGCCGAAAAAAGTGGTTTCCGCCTGTTCGCGTTCGCGCCGCTCCCGCGCTTCGGCGTGGTCGATCGCGCCCGCATTCATGTCGCTATCGATCGCAAGCTGCTTGCCCGGCATGGCGTCGAGCGCGAAACGCGCGCCGACTTCTGCCATGCGCCCGGCGCCTTTCGTGATCACGATAAAATTCACGATCAGGATCACGCAGAACACGACGAGCCCGATCAGGACCGAGCCGCTCATGATGAAATTCGCAAACCCCTCGATCACGCCACCCGCCGCGCCGGTGCCTGTATGGCCGTTGCCGATGATGAGTTTCGTCGAGGTAACGTTAAGCGAGAGCCGCAACATCAGCGTTGCGAGGAGAATCGTCGGGAAGGCGGAAAAATCGAGCGGTCGTTCGATGAACAAGGTGACAGTGAAGATCAGGATCGCGAGGGCGAAGGAGGTCGCCAGGCCGATGTCGAGAATCCAGGAGGGCACCGGCAGGATCATCATCGCGATGACCGCCATCAGTGCGAGCGCCAGCATGATGGTGGGTTGAAACGCACGGTGCACGAGCGGCGACGCCATCACATTCCTCGCGCTTTTTGCGCGGCTCGGATGAAGAGCGAGGCTCCCGGAGCACCGCCCACGCCTGGAGGCTCTGTTCCTTCCGAGCGAAGCAGGAGGGGATATTGGTTATCCCTGCTTTGCGCCGAAGGTTCGGTTCCTGCCAATATTATCTCCGGAATCTCAGGTGCCCCGGCGGTTGCCCGCGTGGCGGAGGTATTCACCACCTTTTCAGGTTCGACCTTGCCTGCGAGCTGGGCATGAAGACGCGCGAAGCGTGCAGAATAGCGCCTCGCATATTTCGGCGTGCGCGAATGATAGACCCCGGCAGCCTTCGTCCAGTCCCCAGTTTCGGCATAGAGAGATTTCAGAAACCGAGCCGCATATCGTGCATTTGTCAGCGGGTCGAACATGTCTTCGATCGAAGAAAAATGCTGCCCATGCCATTTGAAGTTGATCTGGAAACAGCCGACATCGAAACTTCGCGCGCCGCGTTTGAATTCCTTGAATACATAAGCCAGCGCCAAATCCCGGGAGTCGAACCAGTGTCCCGCCCCCTCCATGTTCACGGTCCAGGGCCAGGGCTGGAAGCCACCTGCTCCCTTGCGACCCGTCTCATTCAACGAAATCGCCATGAGCACCGCGTAAGGCACATCGCTTTCGCGCGACGCTTGTTTCGTGGCGGCCTCGCATAGCTGGGGCTGTCCCGCCGCGGATAGCGGGGTGAGGGTCAGACATAAGATATAAAGTGCCCGCCGAAACCAAGGCATGGGATTTTCCCTTTGCAGTGCAATTCTTGCGACCCCAAACCTAGCGGGCAAAGCTTTAGAATCCGTTTCCGAAGATTTTGCCCGTCACTGCTGAACAGGGGGCAAAGCAAGGCGATCGAGCATTTTCGACAGCGTTTCGCGTTCTGCCTGGCTTTGCTCCAACAGGCTGCGGGCCCGCGTGAGCGGCCCGCCTTTCACCTCCTTCGTTTGTGAGGACGTCGCCCCGAAAGTTTCCAGAAAACGCTGTTCTACCGCATCTGGAGGGGCGTCCAGGCTTGACCAATCGCCCTTGTGCCAGGATTGCGCGCGGGCCCCTTCCGGATTGCCCGCGCGAAGGTAGGCGGCGCGCGCCTCGTCGTGGCGACCGAGTCGAGACAAGGCAGCGGCTCTGATCTGCTCGATCTGTTTACCCTCCAAATCCTTCAGATGCGCGACGGCGGCAGCTGGATCCAGTTCGAGGAGCGCGGCCCGCGCGAGCAGAGTTTTGTCCTGCACCGACAACGGATCGGCCTGTCCGAGAAGGCGCACGGCAACGGCAGGCATTCCCAGAGATATTGCACGTCCGGCCAGTTCTTGTCGCAGCCCGGAGGTCTGCGCGGCTTTCTCAGCTAGGGGCAATTGGTCATAAAGGGTTCGAAGGAAATCCCCGTCGCCGGCTTGCCCAACCAACCGCGTGAATATCGCTTCGAGCGTGCCCTTCGAATCCGCGATCTCGGTCGCATCTGAGTAAATCTCGAAGGCTTTGCCGAATTCGGAATTCGCGGCGTGGCCAATCGCGGCGATACGACGCAATTCCGGAGCCTCCGGCGCGTCGGCGAGTTCGAAAGCCAAGGCCTCTGCATTCGCAAGAGCTGCCGGGTCGACCGCTCCGCCCGCGTCGATCTGGCTGTTGAGCCACAAGATCAACGCGCGCAGCCCTTGCGCCGAGTTCGTCTTCGAAAGCGCTTCAAGGCGCCCCGAAGCTTGCGGATCGCCCTCCACCACTTGGATTTCGGCTTCCATCGTGTCGAGCGCACGTCGATCCCCGGTCGTGATCCGGCTGACAGCCGGCTCGAGCGATCGTGCCACATCCGCCGCTCCGATCTGCGTGAGGCGGGCCACAAGGTTTGGCGCCAGAGACCGTCGCAAATCGGCTGGAAGCGCCTCGAAATGTCGGCGAAGCGCCGCGAAGGCAACATCGCGTTTTTCGGGAAGCGGGTCAGCTGCGAGGAAGGCCCAAAGCGCGACCGCGCCATTGCAATCGGTGAGCTGAGCAAGCGGCGAGGTGCCGGCGGCAGGATCGGCGTCGAGCACCGCTCCCACGAAGAGCAGCGCATTCTTGCTCGGTCCATCCTTGCCCATATCGCGCAACAGCGCGCGGGCCTCCGTCCCGAAGCCGAAGGCGATGTAAAGCCGCGCCAATGCTGTCACCTTACGCGGATTGGGTGCGTCGAATTCGCCCAAGAGGCCTTTTCGCGCATCGCTGATCTGAGCGAAGGCCGGACGCTCGTCGACCCAGTTCGCGAGCTCGAAATATCGGTCGGGCGGGCACCCGGATACCTCGGAAGGCGCCTGAAGGCCTGTGGCAAGTTGGTCACGGTCGATCGCTGTAACCGAGTCGATCGCAAGATGCGGTGGAGGTGTCGGGCCCTGAGGCGCCTGCGGAATTTCAGCCGTTTCGGCGGCCCTGTCGCCTGTGGGCGGTGCAGCGTGTCGCCCTTGCGCGGGCTTTTCCACGGTCGGCGTCATCTGTGGCGTGACGAGCCCCTGCGATGCCGCGCGCGACATCTGGCGTAGAAGGCGCTCTTCAATGCCATCGAGCCGTGGATCGGGTTTCGGGGGGAGGGGCGGTTTGGGCGCGCCATCAGAGATATTCACCGGCGCGTTGGCAGGCTCCTCTTGTGCAGTCGTAGCTCGCCAGAACAGGTCGAGGTAGTCGTCTCCGATCCTCACGGGTTGAACGGTTTTCGGGCGGGGCCGAGAGGCTGGTGGGGGCTTCGTTGACGTGGTCTGCGATCGATCTTCACCCGTCGCAATTACCGGAGGGACGGTTTGACCTGGAGAAGGATCCTTGAGGTCGATGACAAACGCGCCGCTCTCGAGCGAGAAGGTTTCAGGCGCGACCCCGGGCGCGAGTTTCAGAAACAACCCGCCATCGGCTTGTGCCGCGAGCGCCTGCAATCTGTCACGGGGTATCAACTCGAAAACGTTCTGGGTCGCGAATTGCGGCTCGGGGGCGTCAGTATCTATCCGTATCCCCCCATCGACAGGCGTAATCGCCCGGCTCGCCGATGCCGGTAGATAGACGACAAGGCGGGAAAAGCCGTCATGCTCCCCCGATTTGACCGGAATCACCGTTGCATGTGCCGGCGCGAGGGGCAGCAGAAATAGAAGTGCGAACCAGAGCCTCATGCCGCCTCCGACTTCACCGACTTCAAGGCCTCCTCAAGGTCGGAGAAGCTGGGGCGAATATGGTGGGGCGTGTTCTGGCGACCGACCTCGATGCAGATATTGGTCGCGTGGTTGTGCAGGTTGGCGATCAACACCTCGCGGATAAGCTTGTAGAAGTGGCTGTCTTCGTCGGTCACCCCTTTCATCCGGCTCGCGAAAGGGGCGATGAATCCGTAGGCGATGAACACGCCGAGAAAGGTTCCGACAAGCGCGCCGCCGATCATCTTGCCGAGAATTTCCGGAGGCTGATCGATCGAGCCCATCGTTTTGATCACCCCGAGCACTGCCGCGACGATCCCGAGGGCGGGCATCGCGTCGGCCACCGACTGCATAGCGTGGCTCGAATGCATGGCATGGTGGTAATTTGCCTCGAGTTGCTTGTCGAGAACCTCTTCCACCTGCATGGGATCGTCGTAGTTCATCGAAGCCGATCGCATCGTGTCACATATGATGTCGACCGCCTCGTGATCGTGGAGGATTTTCGGATATTTTCCGAAGATCGAGGATTTTTCCGGATCTTCGATATGTTCTTCGATTGCGACGGGGTTCTGTCGGGCGAGCCGGATCAATTCGAACAGAAGGCACAGAAGATCGCGATAGTCGTCGGGTTTCCATTTGGGGCCTTTGAAGACCTTCCCGACATCCTTCAGCGTATGCTTGATCGAGGCCAGGTCGTTCGAGAGTACAAAGGCGCCCACGGCTGCGCCGCCGATCATGATCATCTCGAAAGGCAGGGATTTGAGAATAATCCCCATCTTGCCGCCCGCCGCGACATAGCCGCCGAACACCATCACGAAGATGATCACGATCCCGATGACGCCGATCATGGAAAGCCTCTTCCGTTTCTCTCGGGCGACTTTGGATGATTCGGTTTAAGAAAGGCCCAAGAGCCTCAAACATCGCTCAGTTGCGCGGTGCGCCCGCGTTGCGGCCTGCCATCAGCACGCTGATCGCGTAGGCCGTTTTGGGTTCGAGACTCTCCATGACCGCAGCGGCGGCGGCGGGGCGCATGCGCGCGAGGAAACCGGCGGCGAAATTCGGGTCCATTTCGGCGAAAAGCGGCGCGGCCTGTTTCGGCTTCATGTTCTCGTACAGCGCAACGAGCTTTCCGACATCCTTGTCGGCACCCTCTTCCGCCACGGCGACGGTCCTGGACAGCGCCTCTTCCGCCGCGACGAGATCGTTCAGTCGCTTTTCCAAGCGGGTTTCGGCAAGGGCGAGCGCATTGCGGCGGTCAGTAAGCAGTCCTTCCTGTTCGACCAGTTTCGCTTCCCGCGCCTTGAGATCGGCGAGCATCGCCGTGAACCCGGCGTCGTCGATACAACCGTCCTGCGGTTTTGTCGCCTGTGTCTCGTGCGCTGGTTCCGCGGTATCGCGCGCCCAAGCTCCGCTCTGTGCAAGCTGCATGCCGCCGGAGAGGACAAAAAGCGCAGCGATGATCCAGAGGGCACCGCGGCCCGGGCGGGGCCTGCGCCTACCGGGTTTGCGTTCGGCTGCGCGGTTCATTGCGCGGCCTCGATATCCGTTTCGCGTTGCCGCCGGCGCAGCACGCGGCGGCGTGGTTCACCGTCTTCGGGAAGATCATGCAGGGAGGCCAGAAGCAGCTCGAGCTTCTCCGCCCCCGCCTCCGCGCGTTCGGTCAGCGCGCGCAATTGTCGCTCGGATGTGCCCGCGGTGGCCTGCGCCCGTTCAAGCGCGCGAGTCATGTCGTCGACCTGCGCGGACAGCACGGCGATGGCCCCGCCCATCCCGGTTTCGAGTTGGTTGAATCGCTTGAGCCTGCGCGCGAGCACGAAGCAATAGGTCGCCGCCGCCAAGGCTGCGAGTCCGGATGTGATTTCGGCAAGGAATTGCATCAGCCTCTCCCTCAGTTCAGCACGAATTCGATGACGAGAAGGTCGCGCACGCGCCCGTCTCCGGTGACCAGTTGAATCCGTCGCAACATCTGCGCGCGCAGGCGCATCATCGCGCTCGGGTCTTCCAGAAGGCTGACGTCGACGGCGCGCAGATACCCATTCAGCACGTCCATCACGCGCGGCTTCAGCAGCTCTACGTCATGTTCATAGGCGCTCGGCACTTCGAGTTGCGCCGCGAAGCGCAGATGGCGCGCGGAGGCGCCGCTCAGCGTAATTGCGAGCGGGTCGAGTGCGACATAGGCGATGTCGGGAAGTGCCTCCGGTGTATGGGCCTCCGGCGCAGCGGCGGCATGCGTGGCCTCTGGAGGCGCGAGAACCAGCCCCGAATAGACCGCGTAGAACCCACCGCTCCCCAGCATAAGCATGAGGACGAGGCCGATCAGGAGCATCAGCTTGGTCTTCTTCTTAGGCGGCTCGTCCGCCTCGGCAGTGGCTTCCGTCATGGGGGCCTCGCTGTGTCGGGTCGAGGCTTGGAATAGCCGAGTCGGACTAACCGATTGTTAATCGCAATGAAGGAAGGTGCCCGTGACGCCGGGCAGAACGCCCGCTCTCTGGAGGTTCGTCTTGCAGCAACTCATCGACACTTGGGCTGGCCTGGATATGCGCCGGAAACTCGCCGCGGTTTTCGGCGTGATTGCGATGGTCGCCACGGTCTTAGCAATCGGATCGATCGCGTCGAAGCCGACGCTGGCCTTGCTTTACGCGGGCCTCGGCAGCGCGGAGGCGGGCGAGGTGATCTCCGCGCTCGAACAGCGCGGGGTGGCCTACGAGGTGCGTGGCGATTCGATCTTTGTCGCCGCGCCGAAGCGGGACGAATTGCGCATGACTCTCGCCTCGCAAGGTCTGCCCGCGACCGGTGGCGCAGGCTATGAGCTGCTCGATTCGCTCTCGGGCTTCGGCACGACCTCGCAGATGTTTGACGCCGCCTATTGGCGCGCGAAAGAAGGGGAATTGGCGCGAACCATCGCTGCGGTGCCGTCTATTCGGTCGGCGCGCGTGCATATCGCGCATCCGACGAATGCGCCTTTTCGCGGAACGCCTGAGCCGACGGCCTCTGTGACGATCACGCCGGCTCTTGCGGGGCTGAGCGCTGCGCAGGCGAAGGCCGTTCGCTATCTCGTGGCCTCGGCGGTAACCGGCATGACGCCCGAAGATGTCTCGGTAATCGACTCGGCGCGTGGGCTCATTCCCTTCAGCGACAATCCCGCGCTGCCCGGCGGCGGGGAGACTCGCGCTCTGGCGCTGAAGCGGAACGTCGAACGGCTGCTGGAGGCGCGCGTCGGTCCCGGGAATGCCGTGGTCGAGGTGGCGCTCGACACCGTGACAGAGCGCGAGGCGATCACCGAGCGTCGCTTCGACCCGCAGGGCCGGGTGGCGATCGCGACCGACACGTCCGAAACCTCGAAAACCTCCGATTCGACGACACCCCCGGCGACGACCGTGGCCTCCAACCTGCCCGACAACGGGACTGGCGCGACCGGCAAGTCGCAAAGCCGTACGAGCGAGACGCGCGCGCGCACCAACTTCGAAGTCTCTGAGACGCGTCGTGAATTGCTTCGCAAGCCCGGCGCTCTCAAGCGGCTTAGCGTCGCGGTGCTGGTCGACGGGGTGCGCGGCACCAATCCCGACGGGACACCTAGCTGGACGCCGCGCAGCGATGCCGAACTGGCCGATCTGCGCGAGCTCGTGGCCTCCGCGGTGGGATTCGACGAGGCGCGGGGCGACGTGATCACGCTGCGCTCCATGCAGTTCGAGGCGCTGCCGGAAGCGGGGACCCTCGCTGACGCCGGGTTCATCGACAGCATGGCCCTCGATCTGACGCAGATCATCCAGATCGCGGTGCTCGCAATCGTTGCGCTGGTGCTCGGCCTCTTCGTCGCGCGCCCGATCCTGCTGCAGAAAACCCGAGAAGGAGCCGCGGAACTGCCGGCGCCAAATGCCACGTCAGAGGAGAACTCCCGGTCTTCAACGACGCTCACCGGTGAAATCGACGATGGGGAGATGCCCGATATGAACATGCAGCTGGTGTCCGACTTCGACCTCGGGGATCTACCGATGGCGCGACAGACGGATTTCGATCTCGACCGCCCTGCCGATCCGGTTGACCGCCTCAAGAAGATGATCGAGGAGCGTCAGGCCGAAACCGTCGAAATCCTGCGTAGCTGGATGGAAGAACCGTCGGAGAAAGCGTGATGGGCCAAAGGCTGAAACTCGAATCCTTTGAGCCGAAGGCGAGCGAGGCGGGTGAAATCGCGCTCGACCCGGCCGAGTTGGAAGAGACCAAGCTGGCCGCGTTCGAGACCGGTTACCAGGCAGGCTGGGACGATGCGGTCGCCGCGCAAAACGCCGAAACCGCGCGACTTCACGGCGATCTCGGGCGCAACCTGCAGGCGCTGGGCTTCACCTATAACGAGGCGCGCCAGCACATGCTCGGTGCGCTCGAGCCGCTTCTGCTCGAGATTTGCGGAAAACTGTTGCCCGAGCTCGCGCGTGCGTCGCTTAGCGCCGTCGTGGCCGAGCAATTGATGCCGATTGCCGGGGATCTCTGCGCTAGGCCGATCACGGTGGTCGGCAATCCGACCGCATTGCCGCAGATCCAAGAGGCGCTGGCGCCGCGTGCAGACTTGCCGCTCGCATTCGTCGCGGAGCCCAGCCTTGGCGAAGGGCAGGTCTATCTGCGCTTCGCCGATACCGAGACCCGCGTCGATCTCGACGCCGTCATCGCCGCCATTTCGCGCGCGGTCACGACCTATTTCACCGCCACCGCGAAGGACAAGCCCGATGAATGAGACCGCGCCGAATGCCTCGACCGCCAATCCCTTCACGCAGGTGCCGATCGAGATCACCATCTCGGTCGGCAAGGCCCGCCCGCTGGTGCGCGATTTGCTGCGCCTGAAGCGCGATGCGGTGCTGTCCCTCGACCGGAAAGTGGACGACCCGGTTGAACTCTACGTGGGAGACAAGCTGATCGCGCGCGGCGAGCTGACCGAGATTGACGGCAGCGACGGGCAGCTTGCGGTACGGCTCACCGAGGTGGCCGATCTGCAAAACGGCCTGTGACATGCCTCGCCGCCTACCCTTTGCCGTTCCTGACGTCCCCCTCGCGCGCTCTCTCGCGCCAAGGTTTGTCCTGCTGGCAGTTTTAACCTTAATCCTCGCGGCCCTGCCGGCGCAGGCCCAGGACATCACGCTTTCTGTCGGGGAGGGCGACAGCCTCGCCGGGCGCTCGCTGCTGATCATCGCGGCAATCACACTTCTCAGCCTCGCGCCGGGGCTCGCGATCATGGTGACTGCGTTCCCGTTCATCGTCACGGTGCTGTCGATTCTGCGCCAAGCCCTCGGGCTTCAGCAGTCGCCGCCAAACATGTTGATCATCAGCCTCGCGCTATTCCTGACATGGTTCATCATGGAGCCTGTCTTCCTTGAGAGTTGGCGCGTCGCGGGCCAGCCCCTGGTCGAAGGCGCGGTCGACTGGCAGGAGGCGTTTACGAAGGGGATAGAGCCTTTCCGCATCTTCATGGCAGGGCGCACGAATCCCGACACCTTCGCGGCCTTGGCTGATCTGCGCAACGGCACCGCCGCGACGGGAGCCCCGACAAGCCTCGATGCCGCGCCGCTCTCGACCCTCGTGCCCGCCTTCATGCTGTCCGAGGTCACGCGCGCCTTCCAGATCGGCTTCCTCGTCTACCTGCCGTTTCTGATCATCGACCTCGTCGTCTCGGCGGTGCTGATGTCGATGGGGATGATGATGGTGCCGCCCGCGGTCGTGGCGCTTCCGTTCAAGCTCGCCTTTTTCGTGGTGGCCGACGGCTGGGTGCTGCTCTCGGGGGCCTTGGTGCGTAGCTATTTCTGACCCTGGGGTGCGCATTGCTTAACCGCGGGCCCAGAAACGCAAAAACCCGGGCCGAAGCCCGGGTTTCTGAGGGTGATGGTGAGCCGTGCAGGATTCGAACCTGCGACCCACTGATTAAAAGTCAGAAGGTCTTCTGTCTGAGCGATCATTCTCACGCATAATCATCCGTTCTCAGCGCATATTACGCAAAGTTTGCGAAATACTTTTTCGCACAAAATCAAATACTTGACTCATTTTCGCTCTGCATATATCTTCGTCTCAAGATGGATCAGTCCAGCGCAGGCGTTTTGTCCCCCATGAGTCCCCCGGCGCGATCCGTTCACTTTTCGATCCGCTGGGGGAGAATTGGGTGATTGGCCACCATGAAGGTTCAGCTGACAGATACTTTGGTCCGTTCGACGCAGCCCCCGGAGGCGGGGCGCATTGAGATTTCAGACACGATTCGCGTCGGTCTTCGGCTTCGAGTGTCCGCTAGTGGAGGTCGTGTTTGGATCTTCGAGAAGCGAGTCAAAGGTGGGCCTAAGCGGAAGCACACGCTTGGGACGTATCCGGAACTTTCGATCAAAGAAGCACGTAACATTGCCTTGGTCATTGAACTTGAGGCCGCGCGAGGGTTTGACCGCGTCTCAGAAGGCAAGAAGCTAGCGGCGGAGAAGAAAGAGGAGGATCGCAAAGCTAAGTCCATCGGAGAGCTGCTCGACATCTTTGCCGCGACCCACCTCAAGAACCTTCGATCGGGAAAAGAGGTAGAGAGAGTCCTGAGGTTCGAGTTTGCCGATAGACTCACGGAGAAGGCTGCTGATCTTACAGAGGCGGATTTGCAGGCTTTGATCGATGAAAAAGCGGCGACAGGTGCAGGGGTCATGGCAAACCGCCTGAAAGCCTATCTCACGAAACTATCTAAGTTCGCCAAGAGGCGTGGCCACATTCCAGTGGATATTGGAAGCGGTCTTGAAAGCGCCGTGCGAGAGGAACCTCGCGAACGCGTGCTTACTCTGGAAGAAATGAAGCTGATCTGGAAGGCGACATATACCCTGTCTTCGCTCACCGGGCCGCTGGTTAGATTGCTGATGCTGACCGGTCAGCGCCGAACCGAGATTGCTGCGCTCAAATGGAGTGAGATCAATTTCAAGCGTAACAGGATCCTGCTTAGTGGGTCACGAATGAAAAATGGCAATTGGCACATTACCCACTTGTCCGCTGCAGCGCTCGAAGAGCTTGCGATCCGACGTGAACTCTCGACCTGTGAATACGTCTTCTCCTCAACCGGAACTACTCCCGTTTCAGGCTTCACGAAGATCAAGCTTGCACTTTTAAAGCATCTTCCGGACGACATGGAGCCGTGGACATTTCACGACTTTAGAACCAGCTTCGCCACCCACATGTCCGAGCGTGGTGCGGCCGAAGCCGTTGTCGACCGCATTCTTAACCACGCTGCAGCTGGCTCGGCTCCGAGTGCGGTCGCAAGGATCTATAATCGTGCAAAACATCTTCCTGAGAGGCGTGAAATTTTAGACCAATGGGCCGAGCTGCTCACCAGCGACTGTGAAGAGGACGATGACAAAGTCGTCCCCATTTTCCGTAGAGCGATGCATTGATGTCGTGTCCTCTGCAGTGAACGGATCGGAGCAATTTCTTGATCTCAGAAGATGAAGAAGAGAAATTCGACGCTGCTGCAGAGGTAGTCGAAGAGCTGCTGCGCGAATTCATCTCGCTCACAGGCTTGCCACTAAGCGACCTCTTTCGAAGCTCTTTCGAGCGACTTCTGATCGCGTTTCATCCCAATATCAAAACCCTAATTCTTCCGACCGGCGGTGTCGCTTACGAGGTCGATGATAGAACCGGCTTTTTGCTCACGTCCTACGCCCTTGGAGAGCAGGAAATTGCACTCGCCGTTCGGGAGATTTGCGCGTCGAACGTCTTCGAAGGCTACCCGCTTCCTCCTTCGCTGCGCAAAACTGCGTTCAGCATGATCCACGGCACCTTCCCTGCTAAACAGAGACGCGGTCCGGCGCGCTCTTCTGACTTCTCGAGGAGGTGGATTTTAAGATGGTGCGCGCAATACGTCAGCGATGCCTTCGATTTGAACCTGACGCGCAATGATGCATCATCATCCGAGATAAGTGCCTGCGACGTGGTTTCTCTCGTCGCCACGAAACTTGGTGAAGACGTATCATTTCGAACGCTAAGAGACTGGTGCGCACATCACAAACACAGCGGATTTCGCAAGCGCGCAGATTTGCTCACAAATTTCCTGAAGGACATGCAGCTCATCGAGCTTGGTGTGCTTAGCGGAAAAAGCGTGTGCGAACCATTAACGACAATGGTCCGTATGCGCGGATAACGAAGATCAACCAACTTCATCCCATCGCAATCAAGCAAAGGGATGACCGATGGTTTGTTCTTCAGAAAACTCGACGGCAGCGCGTCAAAAGCTTTCTAGCATTAGCGAGCTTGTGGCCAAGAATCCTCTCATTCGGGACGCCGACGCGGCCTATATGCTCGGATGCTCCAAGGCAACTTTCTGGCGGCGTGTCGCTGACGGGACTGTTCCCCCGGCGATCAAGATTGGTGGCATGTCGCGGTGGCGCTTCAAGGACATCGAAGAGGTCATCAGCAAAGCTGCGCAATCCCGAAGCGCCGCATAAGAAACCCCCGCTCAGTCACCGACCGGGCGAGGGCAAATTCTCTTATGCGACACAAGAGAGAGTAGCCACTCAATCCCGGTCCTGCAAGGAAAAGGACCGAATATGACAAAGAGCAAAAAGTCACCTCCGCGTCACGCAAAGCGCGTTAATCGCGTTTCTGATCTTCCGAGCGACCGCAATCCGGCGACGTTCGAGATTGTTAACGAGCACGGCAAATGCCGCATTGTGATCCTCGACAAGCGCCGCCGTCAGATTCTCGAACTGCTGACCATCGGCCCAGTTTACTGCGCCTCGCCTGTTCGGATTTCCGACATCGTTCATGTGCTAAAGCGCGAAATCGGTTTGGAAGTGGACACCGAGTTCTATCCAGGCGACCGCGCGACCGGCGCCGGAGATTTCGGCGTCTACTTTCTTCGTAGCCGTGTGCGCCGCCTCGATGGTCGGGAGGTGGCGGCATGACCTCACTTCGCCTTGCTCGCCTTCGTCGTCTACTCGGCGTATCTGGCCCGCTTTCTCATGATTTGGCTTCCATGGTGTGGGGAGGCCATTTTGGCGAGAGATAAGAAAAACGAGCACCGGACAGAGCAGTTCACGAAGTGGATCTACGCTCATCGCCTGCTTCCGGCCTGGAAGGCTCTGACCTTCCCGGCCCGCGACGCATACTTTCACCTCGCGGTGCGCTGCATGGCGGAAACTGCAGATAAGAACGGCAAAGTGCGAAACAATAACGGAGAGGTATTTCGGTCTCTCCGCGAGCTGTCCGAAGACATGGGATGCACCACGAAGACCGCAGGCGCGGCTCTCGCGGATCTTCAAGCCAAAGGTTGGATCGTCTGCACTGATCCTTGGGTCAGAGGGATGGATGGCAAAGGCAGGGCGGCAAAGTTTCGGCTGACCATGATGTCATCGAAAGAACGCCCTCCTACCGTCGAGCCAAAGCATTGGGAGCCAGGGCACGATTACCCTGTCACGGTGTATCGCAGCTACATGCCAAAGCCGCGAAAGCAGCGTGCCGCGAACCTGTCGAAAAAACAAAACCCACCCCCCCATTCGGGCACAGTCGTGTATCCGAATGGGGCACACTTGCGGGTCGCGACATGAGAAAGCGTGACCGAATCGGATACGGATTTGCCCTGTTTCGGCGCAACCAGTGTGCCCGAATAGGGGACATATCTAATAGCCATCTCCTCGGACTGGCGAGTGAACCGGGAAAGCCTCTTCTGAACTCTTCATGGGCTGGCATGCAGCGGCGAAAGTGCGGGCGAAATGCGCGCGGCATCTACCGAAGACACAATCTTGGAAAGCCTCCGACTGAACCTCCTAGAGATGTTTGGCCGCCGGAGGCTCGACCAAAGTTCAATCAAGAGAAAATCAAGCTATCGAGCGAAAGGAATAAGACGGATGGCAACCTTTGACGAAATCATGAGTGCTGTAGCAAATGCGGACGCTGCTGGAGACACCAAGGCCGCAAAGTCACTCGCGGATCTGGCCCGCTCGATGCTTCCGGGAAATGCCGGAGGGGAGCAGAGAGTGACGGGCGCCCCGCAGCCTTCCACAGCCACAAAAACTTGGCTGATCACGGCACCAGATGGGCGACAGTTCAAAGTGTCCGGTGAAAATCAAGCCGGGGCGCTGGCTGCGCTTAGGAAGATGGTTCCCGAACTGGACGCACAAAACCAAAACAACGAACAGATGGCGCCCGGCCAGGCCGCTTATCCTCCAGATGGAGGCAATCAAGCGCGTCGGGATGAAGGCACGCATGGGCCCTCTACCCAGAGGCCGCGAGATGCTGAGACTCCGTCCATGGTCGGCGGCATGAGCGGCGCTGCAGCGGACGGTGCGCTCTTTGGCTTCGGGGATGAATACCTCGCAGGCCTGTCGGCGGCGCTGGGCGTGCAGCCGGACGGAAACGGCGGGGCGAACTGGTTCGACTACTCGCAGCCTATCGGAGACCGTTACAACACCGCTCTCGATGCGATCCGCAAAGAACAGGGCCAATTTCAAGCGGCGCACCCCGGCGCTTCGATGGGCGCTGAAATCGCGGGATCACTGATCGGCCCCGGCAAGGGCGCGGGAGCCTTCGTGAACGGGGCAACGAAGACAAGCGGGCGTATTGCCCGTGGTATCGTCGCGGGCGGCGCTGCAGGCGGTCTATACGGCTTCGGAGAAGGCGAAGGCGGGATGGATGCCCGTGCATCCTCCGCGCTAACGGGTGGCGCGATTGGCGCCGCCAGCGGCGGTCTTCTCACAGGTCTCGGAGAAGGCATTGCCCGAGCAATTCCCAAGATTGCCAATTCGCCCAGCGCAAAGAGCGTGGTTCCAACGCTTGAAACCATGCGTGAGAAGGCAGGGCAGCTCTACGAAGCCGCCAAGGAATCCGGCGGTGTCGTCAACGAAGGGCGTATGAAGCTTCTGGTTGGTCAAGTCTCACAGACGCTGCGAAATGAAGGCTTCGATCCTCAGTTGCACCCCCGCATAGCAGCCACGCTCAACAGGCTTCAAAATGAAGCTGGCCCGAAGTCTCTCGCGGACATGGAAATCTTGCGCAGGGTCGCAAGCAATGCCGCTGCCAGCTTGCAACCCGACGAGCGTAGGCTGGCTGGAAAGGTCATCGATCATATCGACAACACTGTGGCGCGGTTGTCCGGCTCTGAAGGGCTGAAGGAGGCTCGCAAGGTATGGGCTCAGATGCGGCGCCTGGAGACGGTGGAAACCGCTATAGAGAAAGCAAGCCTGACCGATGATTTTGCGCGGGGTCTACGAACCCAGTTCAAGGCCCTCTTGCGCAATCCAAAGCGTCTCCGGGGTTTCTCGGAAGCTGAGCGCAAAGCAATCTCGGCCGTCGCTAAAGGGGCCCCGCTTGAACATGCCCTACGTGGCCTCGGAAAGCTCATGGCCCCGACCGGCATCAGCGGCGCAGCATTGACGGGAGGCGCTGCCTTCGGTGGCGCTGGGCTTGGCGCTGCAGCTATTCCCCTCGCCGGTATGACCGCGAAATCCGCAGCCAATGCGATGACGAAGGCGAGCGCTCAGCAGGCCAGAGACTTCATCGCGAGCGGGGTCGCGAGGACAGCTCCGCGCAATGCTCTCGCCGCGACCACGGTCATTCCTGGCACGATGGCACAGTGACCCCTTCCAACACAGCTAAGTGCGGCCCATTCGCGGGCCGTGCTATCGACCATACTCGCGAGATATGAAGGGAAATCCCGATGACCGGAGCGGAGCTTGCAAAGATCAGAAAAGCATCGGGCCTCTCGCAGTCGAGCCTAGCTCGCAAGGCGGGCATCGGGCGTCACGCTGTGAGCTACTGGGAGAACAAGGCAGAGGTCGATTTGAACTCTTGGGCCGTCCGGAAGATGGGCGAGATCCTACCGCTGCCGTATTTTGCCACACCAATACGCGCGCGCACGGGGTGGGGTGTTAGTGGGCATGAGGCATTCACTGCATCGATCGAAGCCAAGTTATCCGCAGCATTTGAACGCTCAGCCGCCAGAGCGGCCAAACGCCGAGTTAGGTGCGGGGCGAAGACCAGAAAAGGCGACCCCTGCCGCTGCTTGAGCGAACCTGGGAAGCGCAGATGCAAGTTCCATGGGGGTAGCTCCACAGGAGCGAAGACCCCGGAAGGAATTGAACGCATCCGCGAGGCTCAAAAGCGGCGTTGGCGAAGGTATCGGGAGACAAGAAAGAGTTGCGCGCCTATCGTGGGCTAACTCTACGAATAACGGAACCATTACGCTGTGCCCTACTACGATCAGGACTTTAGAGAGATTGCCCACTGTGGCGCTAATACGCTGATCGGCATCAGGTGTAACGATGAAGGACAAAGAAGCTTTTCCTTCGGGATAATTGCGCGGCGACCCGTTCCGATGACAGCGGTAGGTGTTTACATCTTGCTTCCGCAGGGAATCCCGATTTCAGACCTAAAATTAGGTGGTATTGGAGAGGCGTTCGATCCACCTCCGCCCGAGGGCACCGTGCCCGTAATCCTTGGGTCTGATTCACAAGGGTGTTGGGGGCACCAATGTCCGCGTTGCGGCGGGTATTTCCGCAACAAGACACACCCCGCGACCTTCCCGCTTACGTGCCCTTACTGCGGCATACGAACCGCCGCGTTTCAGTTCCTGACCCCCGCGCAGAGGACTTTTCTGGCGCACGTAGCAGATACCCTTGGTATCGAGATAAATAAGCCAGATGAGCCTGGATCTGAGCGCCAGGTGGAAATTGATATGGCTTCAGTTGTGGAGCAAAGCGCCGACGAGCCTAAACCCGACTTTTACTATTCCGCGGAATCTCAGCAAACGAGATATGACTGCGAGCATTGCGGAGAGTTCAACGACATCCGGGGCCTATACGGATACTGTGCGTCATGCGGTTGGCGCAACAACGCCCAAATGCTTGCGCTACGTTTTTCTGAGATTAGGGACGCCCTCAACGGAGGTCAGACAAGGCCGGAGAATGCGGTTGGGCAAAGTGTAGCTTCGTTCGACTCTGCCGCCCGAGACTTTGCTACCCAGTTAGTCAATCGTATTCCAATGAAGGGGCCCCGGAAAGCAGAGCTGTCGCGACTGGTTTTTCACGACATCGAGTCACCAACTTTTCGGCGGTTGAAGGAGTTTTTTGATCTGGACCCGCTAAGAGGCATTCAGGGCGCGGACACACGATTCATTAAGCTGATGATGGAGCGACGCCATGTCTATGAACACAACGCTGGCGTAATTGATCAGAGATATGTTGATCGAAGTGGTGACGAAGAAGCGGTAGTGGGAAACTTGCTGCGGGAGGACCGAGAGAACGCTCATCGGCTTATTAGCCTCTTGTCGCGTATGGCTGCGAACTTGGACAAGGATTTTCACGAAATCTTCGTCCCTACCTCTTGGCCTATCGAAGAGTATCGCGACCGCGAGTAACGACGAAGCAGAAAGCCCTAAACTCCCTCTTCCAACTCGAAGTCTTGCGCCGCATGCCTCTCAATGAGTCGGCGACGCTCAACCCGCAACGCATCGAGACGCATCCCACGGATCTCAACAAAGACAAAAACGGTAGCAACCGCGATGGCCACGATCAGGGCTTTTGATCCGCCTGAAAGTTGGTCGCCATAGAAATAACTCGCAGCGATTAGCAGGATAGTCACAGCGAGCGGCTCTCTGGTCATCCCCTTCTCAAGCCGTTTGATTTGGTCACTAATCCCATAGTCGTTGTCTTCGAAGCTCATAGCGTCCTTCATTGGCTTAATCCTCAATCGCAACTTTGTCGCTGAGCAATGCTCCCCTGCAGGTCAAAACCGGCGCGAATGAACCATCCTCATCGTCCAAGAAAACCATTTCCAGAACAAACTTTTTGTCGAGCTCTTTGATCGCTTCTGTATCCGGCACGCCATCGACCGTAGTCTCGAATCCAGCGTTAAGGAAGAGCTCCGCAAACCGGCTCGTTCCGGTCGAACTGAATGGTTTTCCGGTTTCGGGATCCACAAAAGCGAACCGGCGCATTCCGAATATCCACAAGCGACAAAGACGCTCGTTTTCTTCTACATTTTCACTGTCGAATGGAGCGTGTCGCGTGACCTTAATCGCATCAGCGTCCCAGTCATAAGCTACGTTAGGATAGCCACTCGGCATCTGCTCAAGAACTTCTCGCTGAAGTTTGTAGATGCCGAAATCCATCATGGATGCTGGTTGACTCAGAAACCGTTTGGATGTGGCGTCCGGTCCTGAGATGGCTGGGCTAGCCAGTGAAATCAAGAGTGCGAAAAGAACGGTGCGTCTCATCTTGTGTGGCCCCCATCCGCGCGGACTGTGACGCCTGAACCGTCCGCAACTTGCCCGCTTTCGAGAAACTGAATTCCACGTTCCATCAATGCCTTCCTGATCGCTTCTGCGGTTGAATGCTGCAGGCCGCTTTTGCCCGTCTCAAAGCGGCTGATCGTCGTGAACGACACCCCCGCGATTTCCGCCAATTCTCGCACGCCAAGCTGTAGTGCTGCGCGTGCCATTCTTACCTGCTCCGGCCTCATTTGCATACCTTGTTATAGATTTCGCTAACAGGGTTATTGACAAAGTGCTTACCCTGTATCATATCTATAACACAGTAAGCGAAAACGCAAACGGAGTTGCCGCCATGACCTACGACCGTGCCGCCATCATGAGAGCCGCCTGGGTGATTGTTCGCCGCTTTATGGGGCGCACTCACGAAACGCTTTCTCAGCTCCTGTCCCGCTCCCTCAAACTCGCATGGTCGGACGCAAAGCAAGAGGCTCAGGTCGCCAAGGTGGTCGCTGCGAAGCGCGCCGAGGCTGACGCCCTCGCCCAACGCTCCAGCGCGGATCTCATGGCGAAAATTGTGACCCTCGAAAACGCCGACGTGTTGGGTGGCGCGGGGCGTGCCCGTCTCTCAGAACTGCAAGCTGCTCTCTGCAAGGCAGAGGCACGCGAGGCTGCGGACTACATCGAGAAGCGCAAGCTGATCGCGAGCGCCAAAGGCCGCTTCGCCTCGATCACCTTCACCAAGAAAGACGGCACGCGCCGTGTGATGCGGGTCCAGCCTGCCACGCTGCGCCAGCATCTCAAAGGCGCCGATGCCTCCGAAGCTGGCCGTAGAGCCGCTGAGACGCGCGCTCAGCGCCATCCCAACCTTCTGCCGGTTTGGGATGCGGAGAAGAAGGCTCCGCGCTCTGTGAACCTCGCGACCGTCAGCCAGATCAAGGTGAACGGTGTTACCCATGAATTCCGCGCCTGCTGAACTCAGCGCGTGAACCTTCAAAATCTACATTCGAAAGGAAAGACCAATGCACCATAAACTCGAAATCGCTCTGCGTGCGCTCAAGAATGCTCGCGAAGTCCGCGACCGTGCCGTGGAGGCCTATGGGGAGCTGGAGAGCGCACACGGCTCGGACAGCCCTGAGGCGAAGCACTATGATCGCGAAAGTGTCGAACCGGCACATCGAGCCGTCAGCGAAGCGGAAGCAAGCGTCATCGCGGCTCCGAGTCTGTCCGCACGGGACGTGTTGGCCAAGGTGACCGCACTCCTCGAGGATGGCGACATGCCCATCGGCGCGATGGAAGCCCTGCACAAAGAGTCCGCAAAGTTTGGTGAAGGCGACGAGCATTCCTCGCCGAAAACCGCGCGGGAGAGGGTCTCGTTCATCGCGGCCACGCTCGCCGTCAAAGCCCCTGAGAAGCTCGTGGCGGCTGATGGTGGGCCTTCGCAGGAGGTGTTGGCATTCTGCCGCGAGACTGGCTCGAGCCTTGATTACATCTTCTCTGGCGATGT
Source organism: Thioclava sp. F34-6 (assembly GCF_002213235.1). Classification (NCBI taxonomy): domain Bacteria; kingdom Pseudomonadati; phylum Pseudomonadota; class Alphaproteobacteria; order Rhodobacterales; family Paracoccaceae; genus Thioclava; species Thioclava sp. F34-6. The sequence continues at coordinate 139,938 of NZ_NBOA01000004.1, read as the reverse complement.
TACGTCGATGATCAGGCAGCGGCACAGCGCCGAACTGCGCTCTCAGCGTCATGATACAGAGAGCCGCCTTCTGCAGGTCAATGCACTGATCCGGTGCGCTATGGTTGCGGAAGAGAATGAGACTTCCGGGCTTGACTGGAAGGGGGTGGCCGAAGTTCTCGCAGTGGCTGAGGAAGTGCTGGGAGAGGCCATCGAGGAAGTCGAGATGGCGAAGCCCAGCCGCCCGACGCTGGTTGCCGCCGAATGATCGTAGCTGACTGATACAATTCCCGAAGGCTCCGCGTTGGGTGGGGCCTTCTTTGCCTAAAATAGGCTGAAAAATGAACGTGCCTTACAGCATCAATCGCCAGTGGTCCGACCAATACCTGCCCGAGATACGGCGGATTGTCGGCGCTCACTTGCTGCAGGTCGCGCCCGATCACCTCGATCGACACCATGCGACAGACCTGCTGATGCTCGATGGTCGCGACTTGAGGATTGCAGCACGGGTGCGGCGACCTGGCTACGCCTCCCGCTATCCCTATGAGTTCACGATCCGCTCGCAGGTTGCATCCGGCGCCATGACGGAGTTGGCGAAGATAGTGAACGGCGAGGGGGATTGGCTCTTCTACGGCCACGCCAGCGAAGATGGCCGCGCACTGGATTTGTGGTGGCTCATCGACCTACGCGCGTTCCGCGCCGCGCTGATCAGGCGTAGCGCTAATGGCTTCCCCATTCGGTGTGGGGACAAGGCTAACGCTGACGGCACCTGCTTCAAATGGTTCGACATTCGATCGTTTCCGAACGATCCGCCTCTCATCGTCGCGTCAGGCAGGAGGCACTGACATACATTCGATTGCAAGCGAAGTTCACGAAAGCGCGATCATTTTGCTTGCCCATTAAGAACGCCCCATTACGATCCATCGCATTGACTTGTAAGGGAGGGATTCAAGTGAAGGTTGTTCTTACGTTTCTGGCGACGGTGTTCGCGCTTTCGATGCCGCTGCAGGCTATGCCTACCGCAGCAGGATTGAGCCAAGACGAAATTGCTCATGGTGGAGGGTGTCGCAAGAGCTCGCCCCCTGGGCAGTGCTGTCACATGGATAACAGCGTGGGCAGGGTCCATTGCCATTGAGGTTTACTCTCGGCCTAATCATCGCAGCGGCTCTATGTGGGCCGCTGCACGCGCAGACGATCACCGGGACAGCGTCTGTCATCGATGGCGATACCATCGATATTCACGGCAACCGGATCCGCCTACAGGCCATCGACGCCATCGAAAGCCGCCAACGTTGCCGTTTGCCGAGCGGGAAACTGTGGAACTGCGGCAAAGATTCGGCCTTCGCGCTCGCCGATAAGATTGGCCGTTCACCGGTCTCCTGCAAAGTCAGTGACGTTGATCGATATGGGCGCTACGTCGCGGTTTGCAGCCAGCACGGCGAAGACCTGAACGGTTGGCTCGTCCGCAACGGATGGGCGGTCGCGTATCGCCGTTATGGCCAGGACTATGTGCGCGACGAGGAACTCGCACGTAAGCGGCGCGCTGGGATTTGGGCGAGCGAGTTTATGATGCCTTGGGATTGGAGGCGGCGGTAGATACTTTCCAAGCGCCTGTAGGCCGCTCGTATTTCTTTAGGTCTACAGATAACAAGGCTTCTATCTTACTTAGAGCGCTTCCTATCCAGCAGCCTCCAGCGCATCATTCACCAATTTCGGAACATCGACCGGAAGCTTCATGGTGCTCTGCGCCTGAGTGCCAAAATTCATTACTCGAGAGATAAGCGCTTTATGATATTCTACCTCTGACATTTCACCGCGACCTACGAACCAACGCGAAACTCTCACCCAGTCATACATTGGGCGCTTTGCGAGGACTTGCTTCACAGGTGCGGGAAACCCGATGTCACTGTGCTCATATTTGCTGATCGCCGAGCGTGAAAGCCCCACGCGGCGTGCAATTTCAGCCGAAGTCACCAAGTAGTCCGGTTCAAAGCTAAGGATCGGAACATCAGTATTGCGGATGTCTTGATATGCAGAGAGAACTGCACTCTTAAAGCTCTCGCCTTCCCTATCAAACGAAAGCGCGAGGGCACCATTTTGCAGTATTAGAGTTGCATCATCGAATGGATGCTCCATGAAGATATCCTCGACCGCTTCATCATGAGGGTCGGCATCCAGGATGAATGCGAAATCATGTACAGTCATCATCTTCTCCTTCAGGACAAGAACAGTTGTTTACAGCTTTAACGAGTTTTGCCGCGTGATGTTCCGGCACACGAGGTGTCGAGTGGACAGACATTCTGCACCCACTTCGATCTGCATTCGGGCAAAACATACGCCCCCAAGCCTTAGCAGACCCTGAGGCTTTCTCCACACGCCAACCAAGATCCTCGGCATGCTGTAATGCCTGCTCAATCTCCTTGTTTTGATGTCTTGGTCTAGTCAATTGCGTCTCTTGAAATGGATGTGTCGTAAACAATTGTCAACTGCGGCGCGCATCAAGTAGCACTTTTTCGAGCATCGCGGTTAACATGTGAGTCATTCTTGCAAGATGTAGTGTGCCTTCGCAAGAGACCCACTACAGCAAATGCTTTGGATAGGCGCCAATGTTCATGCAGCGAAGGGGGGGCGGTATTCGCCGAACGACTCAACGCTTCGACGCATTTCCGTTGGATGGACACCCAACGCGGACCCAGGCCAAGTCACCGCGCAGACCATGGGGACGCTAGGGAAGGAGTCACAAGTGGCTCCTCAAAATTGGTGGGAAGTCGCGAATCCATAGGGAGCTAAGTTCATATGGCCTTGAGGTTGCCAGCGACGACCCGCCGTCCCCAGAAAACGGATCGCTTTCATGTAGAGCGTCGTTCGATTCAGGCGCCGAAGCCATGGATCCCGTCTACAAACCGACCAGGAAAGTTCGGACCCGCAGATCCCCGAGTTCCGCGTTCGATCATTGGTTGATGAGCCACCACCTTCGCTTCGGTTTTCCGCGGGCATTGATCGCTGCAGTCGATTGCAATCTGCTGCATTTGTTGGCACGAGCACTAGCCCGGCTAGCGATATGGCTCCTCCACCGAGTTTATGAGCCATACGGAATTGCGTGAAGGGGGAGTGCTTGGTGGGCCGCCGCCACCATCTTCTGTTTCAGCCGTTCTGGCTAGTAAGCTCCTCGAACAAGTTGTTCCGGCTTGGCTTGAGAGGTTGGGGACAATCAAGAGTGGATCAAGAAAGTTTCTGACAACTTCTTGTAGCAGATCACTCCGATTGCCCAACCTATTGGGGTTTTTTAGCCTGCCGCTCGGCAAGGTAGAGATGGGCGTAAAAACTGAATCAAGAAAAAATTGAAACTCCAATGTGGCATAAGCGTTTGAAGATGCTAAAAATTTTCTTGGCGCCACCTTTCGTTTGACGCAATGAATCAAGAGTGGGTCAAGAGTCCATCGCATCCAGTTAAAAGGTCTTAGTTGGCCTAAGCCCACCAAGGGTAGTAGCCCGCCCTAGGATGCTCAGCGTCAGCAACCTTAATGAGCTCCAACTCAAGTGCTTTTCGGATTACGCCAGAGGCTTGGGCGGCATTCTTGGCGTCGATGCCAAAGCGAGCGCACAGGGTGTTATTCCGCATCCTTTCACCTCCCATGAACTGTAGGACCGCGTGAAAGTAACAAGCTCGAACACGCTCTTCAGCGCTCATTTCCGCAAATCGCCTCGGCCCGTATAAAACGACTTGCATAGAGCTATCACCGGCTTTCAGAAGTGGTGCCGGCAGCTGGCACACCTCCACCTCTTTGAACACCTTATCAAGCCCGCTCCCTTGTTCCTCGCACATACCCATACGCCGCATAAGAGAAGCCATTGCTTCGTTGCGTGAGCGTGGGGGCTGATCGATCATACGTTCCGTTTCCATCAAAGGGCGCCCTGGGTTCGTAATCTCGATCCTATCTTCGAAGAGTTCTATCTGCGGGCCAGCGCCGGAGATGGTCATATCTTGATGGATCAGAGCATTCGCGACCAGCTCGCGTATCGAGAGAGTGGGGAAAAGAGGCTGAGCGACACGGAGCGCTTGCCCAATGTGTTCGTTTTGCGGAAGCAGGCCATTTACGAACTCGAGAAGGTTCTCAAAGCCAACAGCGTAGCCCCTCTTACCATCCCGCCTGTGGCTCACCGTGGCGGTGCGGTCGGAGCCTGCATATCGGACGAATCTTACCCCCTTCCGCGCTAAGCTCGTTTCAAACTCGTCCAGATCAGACGCGAACAAGATGGCGCCGAGATTGAGGATGTTCCAGCGGCCTCCGACATCGGCCTGAATAAGCTTATCGGATTGCAGCTTGGACAGAATCGCTTCGTCATTGGTCGGGACCGATTGCCCCGTGAGCCTGAAATAGGAAGCAAAGTCTATCAGCTTCAGAACGTCCGACGCAGGCACGTAGGTCGCTGCGATGCCATGCTCCCAAGTATAGGGTCTCATTTTCTCAATGAGAGCTTGGTATCTAGCAGGATCGTCGGTCAGCTTAGGTGTAGTGCTTCCGACGCGAACATAGGAAACGCTCTCAAATGCAGTTGGCGCCATGGTCGGAGCCGGAATCTCGAGAAGAACCAGCTTGCCCTCCGGATGATCCACGGAACGAAACTTGAGCACGGGCGCTGGGCTTAGCCTTTGACGCAGCCATAGTTCGAAAGGTTGCGCGCCAATCGTCTTGGTGAACGGATTGAACGTGGTGCCTACGACGTTGTGCGTGCCGTCCTCAACGCCCCAGACGAGAAACGCATTTTCTTTACCCTCGAGGCGCGCAGCGTTTGAAAGGGCAGAGATGAGCTTTCCGATGCGGTTTTCGTCACCCAAGTTCTCTTTGAACTCAAGCCAAGCTGTCTCCGTAGCTTGAGAGCGAAGTTCGTCTATCAAATCAATGTCGCGCTGAGGATCCACTTGTTCCCTTCTCCGAAGACGCCAAAATGTTCCCTGCCGAGCAAATGCTTGCTCCTGGCAAGGGGCTCGAAACGGAATTCGAAGCCTCAATTTCGGGATAGCTGCATCTCGATCAGAATCAAAGTGCCGGATCGAACAGCTTGAGAGAGTAAGGAGATGAATTGGGTGGAGAAGGGGAGCAAATTGTCCCCCATATGTCCCCCAGCGGGGGACTTAAAATTCAAAGGGCTCAGCCTTTTACGGCTAAGCCCTTGAGAATGATGGTGAGCCGTGCAGGATTCGAACCTGCGACCCACTGATTAAAAGTCAGTTGCTCTACCAACTGAGCTAACGGCCCATCACAGGGCGCGTCTCTACAAACCCCCGCCGGGGGGGTCAAGGCATAAAATTCACAAAAATTGCACATCTGGAAAAAACCTTGGCGCGGGCGTATATCGCGCGCCATGAATACAAAGCGCATACAGAGCGGACTGCCCTTCATGAAGATGCATGGGCTCGGCAATGACTTCGTCGTGATCGACGCCCGGAACGGCGACGATCCGGTCACGCCTGCGCTCGCGCGTGCGCTCGGTGATCGGCATCGCGGCGTGGGATTCGACCAGCTCGCCGTGATCCGCCTCGCCCAAGGGGCTGATTTCACGCTCGATTTCTGGAACAACGACGGTACGCGGGCCGGCGCTTGCGGGAATGCGACCCGCTGCGTGAGCGATTACATGATGCGTCAGCTCGACCGGGCCGATGTCACGCTGCTCACCGAACGCGGGCACCTCAGCGCGGTGCGGCGCGAGGACGGGATGGTCTCGGTCAATATGGGCGCGCCGATTCTCGAAGCGGTGCAAATTCCGATTCTGCCCGGCATCGATCCCGCGCATCTGCCGCTGGGCGGCGACCCGATCGCGGTCGGCATGGGCAACCCTCATTGCGTCTTCTTCGTGGACGATGCCGAGGCGGTCGAAGTGGATCGCCAGGGCCCGGTGATCGAGCATGATCCCCTGTTCCCCGAGCGCACCAATGTCGAATTTGCCAGCGTGATCGGCCTCGACCATCTGCGGATGCGCGTCTGGGAGCGCGGCACCGGCATCACGCTGGCCTGCGGCTCGGGCACCTGCGCCACCGCCGTCGCCGCGCATCTGCGTGGCCTCACCGGCAAGCGTGTCCTCGTCGATGTCGATGGCGGCCAGCTGGAGATCGACTGGCGCGACGATGGCGTCTGGATGACCGGCCCAACCGCGCATGTGTTCGATGCGACCCTCACCCAAGATTTTCTGGACGCGATATGAAACCGCCCGTTTTCTCGACTCTCGGCTGCCGTCTCAACGCCTATGAGACGGAGGCGATGAAGGAATTGGCTGCAGGCGCCGGGCTCGAAGGGGCCGTGGTCGTCAATACCTGCGCCGTGACGGCCGAGGCCGTGCGCAAGGCCAAGCAGGAAATCCGCCGTCTCGCGCGCGAGAATCCGGACGTGCCGGTGATCGTGACCGGCTGCGCTGCGCAGACCGAGCCCGACACCTTCGCCGCGATGCCCGAGGTCACCAAGATCATCGGCAATCACGAGAAAATGCAGGCCGACACCTGGGCGCAGCTCGCCCCGCAAGGCCCCGATTTCATCGGCGAGACCGAGCGGGTGATGGTCGATGACATCATGTCGGTGAAGGAGACCGCCGGTCACCTGATCGATGGGTTCGGCCGCCATCGCGCTTATGTGCAGGTGCAAAACGGCTGCGATCACCGCTGCACCTTCTGCATCATCCCCTTCGGGCGCGGCAATTCGCGCTCCGTCCCGGCGGGCGTCGTGGTCGAGCAGATCAAGCGCCTCGTGGATCGCGGCTTCAACGAGGTCGTCCTCACCGGGGTCGATCTGACCTCCTGGGGCGCGGACCTGCCGGGCGAGCCGCGTCTGGGCGATCTGGTGATGCGAATCCTGCGCCTCGTGCCGGACCTGCCGCGCCTGCGCATCTCCTCCATCGACTCGATCGAGGCGGATGAGAACCTGATGCTGGCGATCGCGAGTGAGCCGCGTCTGATGCCGCATCTGCATCTCAGCCTTCAGGCGGGCGACGACATGATCCTCAAGCGGATGAAGCGCCGCCACCTGCGCGACGACGCCATCGCCTTTACCGAGGAAGCGCGCAAGCTGCGCCCCGGGATCGTCTTCGGCGCGGATATTATCGCGGGTTTCCCGACCGAGACCGAGGAGATGTTCGAAAACTCCCTGCGGCTCGTCGACGATTGCGGGCTGACCTTCCTGCATGTTTTCCCCTACTCCGCGCGCAAGGGCACGCCCGCCGCGCGGATGCCCGCCGTGAAAGGCCCGATCGTCAAGGAGCGCGCGGCCCGGCTGCGCGCGAAGGGCGAGGCCGCGCTGGCCGCTCATCTCGACGCGCAGGTCGGCACCGAACAGCGCGTGCTGACCGAGACCCCGCGCGTCGCGCGCACCGAAGGCTTTGCCGAGGTGACGTTCGAGGCGGACCAGCCCGAAGGCACGCTGATGAGCGTGCGCATCACTGGCCATGACGGGGCGCGGTTGCTGGCGGGCTGAAGGGGGCTTTCGTTTTTCGCAGCGTGAGCTAGCTTGTGGCCCATGCTGCGGATCAACGATCAGATAACCATCGAGGATTGGGAAATCACCGAAACCTTCACCCGGGCGCAAGGTCCAGGGGGGCAGAATGTGAACAAGGTCTCGACCGCGGTGGAACTGCGCTTCGAGGCCGAACGCTCGCCGCACCTGCCGCAACCGGTGAAGAACCGCTTGCGCCGGATCGCGGGGCGCAGATGGACCAGCGACGGCGCGCTTTTGCTGCTGGTGCAGGACACGCGCAGTCAGGCGCGCAACCGCGAGATCGCACGCGACCGCCTCGCCGAGATGATCCGAAAGGCCTGCGAAAAGCCCAAGAAACGCATCCCGACCCGACCCACGCTCGGCTCGAAGAAGCGGCGTCTGAAGGCGAAGGCGATTCACGGCGAGAAGAAAGCGCTGCGCGGGAAGGTCTCGGATGGGGAGTGATCTGCTGGACCGGCGCGAACGGCTCTTAGGGCCGAACGTGCCGACCTTCTACGACCGCCCGGTGGAGATCGTGCGGGGAGAGGGCGCTTCGCTTTTCGACGCCGACGGCCAGCGCTACCTCGACGCCTATAACAACGTCGCCCATTGCGGCCATTGCCATCCGCGCATCGTGAAGGCGATCTGCGAACAGGCCGCGACGCTCAACACCCACACGCGCTATCTGCATGAGGGCATTCTGGATTATGCCGAGGCGTTGCTGGGCAAGTTCGCCTTCGACGGTCAGCTTCTCATGACCTGCACCGGGTCCGAGGCCAATGACGTCGCTTTGCGCATGGCGCAGGCGGTGACCGGCAAGCGCGGCTTCATCGCGACCGACAACACCTATCACGGCAACACCACCGCCGTGGCGCATCTGTCGACGCGTCGCCCGCCGATCGGAGGCTGGCCGGACCATATCCGCCGGGTGCCGGCGCCCGACAGTCTTACCCCCTTGGGCGGATCGCTCGAGGCGCAGTCCGAAGCCTTTGCGGCCAACGTCGCGCAGGCGATTGCCGAGCTGGAAGAGAGCGGCCACGGCTTCGCGGGGCTCATGCTCTGCCCGATCTTCGCCAATGAGGGGATGCCCGGCATCGCGCCCGGTTTCCTAGACCCGACCGTCGAGGCGATCCGCCGCGCGGGCGGGCTGATCCTGTGCGACGAGGTGCAGCCGGGTTTCGGCCGGATCGGCTCGCATTTCTGGGGGCACGAATGGCTGGGCGTCACGCCTGACGTGGTCACGATGGGCAAGCCGATGGGCAATGGGCACCCGGTTGCTGGCCTTGTTGCGACGCCCGAGGTGATGGGCGCCTTCCGCGAGGCTTTCGGCTATTTCAACACGTTCGGCGGGAATCCCGTTTCGGTCGCAGCCGCAATGGAGACGTTGCGGGTGATCGAGGACGAAGGCTTGCAGGAGAACGCGGCACAGGTCGGCGACTACCTTCTGCAAGGGCTGCGCGACCTGTCCCATCCGCTGATCGCCGACACGCGGGGCCTTGGCCTGTTCCTCGGGATCGAACTGGCGCAGGACGGCAAGCCCGCCAGCGAAGCCGCGGGCCGGATCGTCGAAGCGATGCGCGAGCGCCATGTCTTGATGGGCCGGGTGGGCCGGGCACAACACATTCTCAAGATCCGCCCGCCGATGGTCTTCAATCGCAGCGATGCCGATGAAATGCTGGAGAAGCTTTCGCAGAGTTTCGAGGAGCTTCCTGCATGATCTCGGACGAGACCGCACGCGCGATGGCGGAGTCTGCCCTCGCTTCATGGGGAGGTGCGCCCGAGCCGCCGCGACTGGTGAAGAACCGCGAGAATATCGTCTTCGAGGCGCATCTGAAGGATGGTCGCCATGTCGCGTTGCGTTTGCACCGGCCCGGTTATCAGGGCCGCGAAGGGGTCGAGGCCGAGTTGCGCTGGTGCGAAAGCCTCGCCGATCAGGGGATGCCGGTGCCGCGCCCGGTGCGCACGAGCGAGGGTGCTCTGACAGGGCTCGTGGAGGACCGCGTCACCTCTTGCGTGGGTTGGCTGGATGGGACGCCGATCGGCGCGGGCGATCAGCCCCTCGCCGGGACGCCAGAAGCAGTGCGCGCCGAGGCCCAGGCGCTGGGTCGCCTCATCGCGCAGCTTCACATCAGCAGCGATGCCGCCCCGCCCGACGGGTTCGACCGGAACCCGTGGGATGGCGAGGGGTTTCTGGGGGAGCGTCCGCTTTGGGGTCGTTTCTGGGAACATCCTCAGCTTTCGGAAGTTGAGGCCACAACGCTGTCCTCGGGCCGCGACCTTGCGCGTGTGCTTTTGGCACAGGCACAGGACTATGGTCCGATCCACGCCGATTGCCTGCGTGAGAACGTGTTGTCGACGCCGGACGGGCTCGCCCTGATCGACTTCGACGATTGCGGGCCGGGCTACCGGCTCTACGACCTCGCGACGGCGCTGGTGCAGGGCTGGGGCGACCCGCTTTGGGGCGAACAGGCGGCAGGGCTCGTCGAGGGCTATCGCAGCCTGCGACCGCTTCCGCCCGATCAGGAGGCACTCCTCCCGCTTTTCGTGGCGCTGAGGGCCTTCGCCTCCGCTGGCTGGATTGTGACCCGGGCCCTGCCTTCCGATCCGCGCCAAAAACTATATGTAGAACGTGCGCTTGATCTCGCACAGCATTTGGAGAACCGTACGCCGCCATGGGAGACCAGTCGATGAAATGGGCGAAATCCGTCGCCAAGGGCCTGCTGGGCTATCGTCCCGCCTCTTTGCAGGTGGGCGCGCTCTGTCTGCGCATCCGTGACGGAAAGACCCAGGTTCTGCTGATCACCTCCCGCGATACCGGGCGCTGGGTCATCCCCAAAGGCTGGCCGATGCGGGGACGCTCGCTGTCCGGCGCAGCCAAGCAGGAGGCGTGGGAAGAGGCCGGAGTCGTCGGCAAGATCGACAAGGAGCCCGCCGGGGCATTCCGTTATGACAAGATCCTCGATAGCGGCTTGGCGACGCCCACCGATGTCGTCGTCTTCCCGCTGCGGGTGGAGACCCTGATGAAGTCCTATCCCGAAGAACATCAGCGCAAGCGCAAATGGTTCGCGCCGAAGGAGGCCGCGAAGCTTGTGGCGGAAGAGGGGCTGCAAAAAATTTTGCGCAAGCTCTGAGCGCCGAAACGGGCCTGACGCCTTGTCACAGCGGGTCAAACCCGTTACCCCGCGCGGGTTCTGACAATTAGATGACAGGTTCGTGACGGTGGCCAATCAAGACAACGAGTCCCGCGTCAATCAGTGGAAAACGCTCGACAAGGATCTCAAGCGGATCGGTCGTGTCGAAAGCGCCGCGCAATTCGTGGCGCGCGGCATGGTTGCGCCGGGAGTCGCGCTGGCCTTCATCGTGCTCGCCGGACTGGTGGCCGCGGTGCTGGTGGGAGGTCAGCCTGGCCAGCTGGTGGTGATCTTCGCGGCCGCGATCGGGGCCTATATGGCGCTCAACATCGGCGCCAATGACGTGGCCAACAACATGGGCCCCGCCGTGGGCTCACGCGCGATGACGCTGATCGGGGCGCTGATCGTCGCCGCCATCTTCGAAAGCTTGGGCGCGCTCGTCGCGGGCGGCGATGTCGTCAAGACCGTCGCGAAAGGCATCATCGAACCCACCGCCTTGCCCGATTCCGGGCATTTCGTCTGGGCGATGATGGCGGCGCTTCTGGCGGCGGCTTTGTGGCTGAACCTCGCGACATGGCTGGGCGCGCCGGTCTCGACCACGCACTCCATCGTCGGCGGCGTCGTCGGCGCGGGCATCGTGGCCGCGGGCTTCGGCGCGGTCGACTGGGCGTCGATGGGGATGATCGCGGCAAGCTGGGTGATCTCGCCGATCCTCGGCGGGGTGATCGCGGCGGCCTTCCTCGCACTTATCAAGTCCAAGGTGATCTATGTCGACGACAAGATCGCGGCCGCCCGGCGATGGGTGCCGATCCTGATCGGGATCATGGCGGGGGCCTTCGCTGCCTATCTCGCGCTCAAAGGCCTGAAGCACCTGTTCAAGATCACGATCGTCGAGGCCGTCCTGATCGGGCTCGTCGTCGGTCTTGTGGGCTGGCTGATCACGATCCCGATGATCCGCCGCCAATCCGAGGGGATGGAGAATCGCAAGAAGTCCCTCAAGACGCTGTTCGGCCTGCCGCTCGTCGTCTCTGCTGCGCTGCTGAGCTTCGCCCATGGTGCGAATGACGTCGCCAATGCGGTGGGTCCGCTCGCCGCCATCGTGCACACGGTGGAGCAGGGCGATATCGCGGCGCAGGTCGACATCCCGTTCTGGGTGATGGCCGTGGGTGCGCTTGGCATCTCTTTCGGTCTGTTGCTGTTTGGGCCCAAGCTGATCCGCCTCGTCGGCAACGAGATCACCAAGCTCAACCCGATGCGCGCCTATTGCGTGGCGCTGTCGGCGGCGATCACCGTGATCGTGGCGTCCTGGCTGGGTCTGCCGGTCTCCTCGACGCATATCGCGGTCGGCGGCATCTTCGGCGTGGGTTTCTACCGCGAGTGGCACGCCGAGAAACGCGCGCGTGAGCTGGGCACCCGCAAGGGCAAACCCGTCCCGCCGGAAGAGCGCAAACGCCGCCTACTGGTGCGCCGCTCGCATATGATGACTGTTGCCACGGCGTGGATCGTGACCGTCCCGGCCTCGGCCGCGCTCTCGGCGGTGTTCTACCTGATCCTCAACGCGATGACCTGATCGCTCAGACCATGACCTTCATCGCCTGCTGCTGGCCGACGTCGAAGACGCGCTTGTAGCGGGCGATTTCCGCCTCCGGCCCCATCGCCTTTTCGGGATTGTCCGACAGTTTCACCGTCGGACGCCCATCGGCCTCGACCGCTTTGCAGACGAGGCTGAACGGCGCAAGCGCGTCATGCGGCACCAGCCCGCGGAAGTCGTTCGTCAGCAGCGTGCCCCAGCCGAAACTGACCTTCACGCGCCCGGCGAACTGCGCGTGTAACTCGCGAATCTTGTCGACGGTCAGCCCGTCCGAGAAGATCACCAGCTTTTGGCGCGGGTCCTCGCCGCGTGCCTTCCACCAGTCGATCGCGATATCCGCGCCGGTCGCCGGATCGCCCGAATCGATGCGAATACCGGTCCAGCCCGCCAGCCAATCCGGTGCGTGATCGAGGAAACCCTTCGTGCCGTAGGTGTCGGGCAGGATGATACGCAGGTTGCCGTCATGCTCCTCATGCCAATCGGCCAGCACCTTGTAGGGCGCCTTTGCCAGCTCCGCATCGCTATTGGTCAGCGCCGCATAGACCATCGGCATCTCATGCGCGTTGGTGCCCACGGCCTCGATGTCGCGCCGCATCGCGATCAGGCAGTTCGAGGTCCCGGTGAACGCGCCCCCTTCGGAGATGTCGCCCAAGCCTTCGAGCATCGCCTGCACGCACCAGTCCTGCCACAGGAAGCTGTGCCGCCGCCGTGTGCCGAAATCCGCGATCCGCAGGTGATCCAACTCGCGCAGCGCCTCGATCTTCTCCCAGACCTTCGTCATCGCGCGGGCATAAAGCACCTGCAACTCGAACCGCCCCATCGTGTTCAGCACTGCCCTGCCGCGCAGCTCCATCAGGATCGCGAGCGCCGGAATCTCCCAGAGCATGACCTCGTGCCACTTGCCTTCGAAGGTCAGCTCATATTGCCCGTCGCGCTTTTCCAGATGGTAGGGCGGCAGTTGATAGCCCTCGAACCATTCCATGAAATCCGAGCGGAACATCTGCCGCTTGCCGTAGAACGTGTTGCCGCGCAGCCAGGTGCTCTCCCCGCGCGACAATTTCAACGAGCGTGCATAATCGAGTTGCTCGCGCAGTTCCGCCTCGTCGATCAACTCCGCCAGCCGGATCGACTTGCTGCGATTGATCAGGCTGAACTTGACCCGCGTCTCCGGCTTGTTGCGAAAAATCGACTGACACATCAATAGCTTGTAGAAATCTGTGTCGATCAGAGACCGCACGATCGGGTCGATCTTCCACTTGTGGTTATAGACGCGGCTCGCGATGTCGACCATGGATCAGGCCTCCAGCTTCACACCGGCAGAGCGCATCTCGCTATGCGCCTCCTGCAGCGAGCCGTCGAGGTCGATCGCCCGGCAGGCGCCTTCGATCACGGTCGCGCGGAAGCCCAGCTTCGCAGCATCCAGCGCCGACCACGCGACGCAGAAATCGGTGGCGAGCCCAACGAAGGTCAGATCCTCGATGCCCCGGTCGCGCAGATAGCCTGCAAGCCCGGTCGGCGTCTTGTGGTCGTTCTCGAAGAAAGACGAATAGCTGTCGACGCCGCGCCGGAACCCCTTGCGGATGATCAGCTGCGCCCGGTCCACGGCGAGATCGGGGTGGAACTCCGCCCCTTTGCTGCCTTGGACGCAATGATCCGGCCAGAGGGTCTGCAGCCCATACTCCATGTGAATCTGCGTGAAGGGCGCGCCGCCCTCGTGCTGGCTCGCGAAAGAGGCGTGATCCGCCGGGTGCCAATCCTGCGTCAGCACCACGGTGTCGAACTCGGTCATCAGCGTGTTCACGCGCGGAAGGATCTCGTCGCCCCCCGAGACTGCCAGCGCGCCGCCGGGGCAGAAATCGTTTTGCACGTCGATCACGATCAGGGCTTTGGTCATTTTGTCTCTCCCGCAGGGTCTCTCCATGGGTAGGGCGCGGGCCCCACATGGTCAACGGCTCTTGCCTAATGCCCCTGCACGGCGCTAATGCGAGGCCCATGTTCACCGTTGCCGCCCTTTACCATTTTACCCGGTTCGAGTCTCCCGAGGCCTTGAAGGCCCCGCTGGCGAAGCTTGCCTGCGCGCAAGGTGTGAAAGGCTCGCTCCTGCTCGCGCACGAAGGGATCAACGGCACGATCGCCGGGACCCGTGAAGGGATCGATGCGGTGCTGGCGCATATCCGCGGCTTGCCGGGCTGCGCCGATCTGGAATGGAAGGAAAGCGCGGCGGCCGAGATGCCTTTCGGCAAGATGAAGGTGCGGCTCAAGCGCGAGATCGTCACGATGGGCGAGCCCGATATCGATCCCAAAGCCCGCGTCGGCCATTACGTCGAGCCGCAGGACTGGAACGCGCTGATCTCCTCGCCCGACACGGTGGTGATCGATACGCGCAACGATTACGAGATCGAGATCGGCACTTTCGAGGGTGCCATCGACCCCGGCACGAAGAGCTTCCGCGAATTTCCGCAATGGTGGCGCGACAATGCGCATCGCTTCCATAACAAGCGCGTCGCGATGTTCTGCACCGGCGGTATCCGCTGCGAGAAATCGACGAATTTCCTGCTCTCGGAAGGGGTGCCCGAGGTCTATCACCTCAAGGGCGGCATCCTGAAATATCTCGAAGACATGCCCGAAGACGGCTCGCTCTGGCAGGGCGACTGCTTCGTCTTCGATCAGCGCGTGAGCCTGCGCCACGGGCTGAAACAGGGCGATTACGACAGCTGTCACGCCTGTCGCCGTCCGGTTTCCGCGGAAGACAAACGCCACCCCGATTACGAGGAAGGCGTCTCCTGTCACCGCTGCATCGGCGAGTATTCCGATGCCGATCGCGACCGCTTCCGCGAGCGCGAACGTCAGATGCGCCTCGCCGCCGAGCGGGGCGAAGCGCATCTTGGACGCGATTAATTATCCGCGCAGACCTGCGTCAGATCGTTGCAGCCTTGCGTGACGGTCGGAGCCCCGGTGGTCGGGAAGTCCAGACGCGGCAGCGAGAAATCCCCGACGCCAGCCGACGCGGCAGTCGCGCCAAACACGGACAGAACAAGGGCGTAAGCGAGACGTTTCATAGCGGTTCTCCATAACTGAACTACTTGGTTCGGAATGCAATATGAACCGTTCGGTTCGGAAATCAAGACCTAATGAACTGAATGGTTCAAAATACTGCCTTGCACTGGAGGCAAAGCCGCCTATTTTAGAACCGTTCTAAAAAAGAGGGCCTCCCATGCTTCCCGGTTTCGCGTCACGCCGCCGTTTCGACGATCTCTCCGAACAGGAAGTGCTTGCGCTCGCGATTTCCTCCGAGGAGGACGACGCGCGCATCTACCGCCAATATGCCGAGCATCTGCGCGATGAGTTTCCGGGTTCCGCGAAGATTTTCGACGAGATGGCGAAAGAGGAAGACGAGCATCGCCGCCTCCTGATCGCCCGGCACACGGAGCGTTTCGGCGAAGTAATCCCGCTGATCCGTCGCGAGCATGTCGCGGGCTTCTACAACCGCAAACCGATCTGGCTGACGAAGAACCTATCACTCGATACGATCCGCGGCGAGGCCGAGGCGATGGAGCGCGAGGCGGGCAAGTTCTATACGCTCGCCGCCCAGCGTAGCTCTGATGCCAGCACGCGCGAGTTGCTGGGCGATCTCGCCGCAGCCGAACTCGGCCACGAGAAGAAGGCCGAAGAGCTGACCGGCACGCATCTGCCCGAGAGCGAGAAGGAAGAAGAAGACCGTCAGGCCCATCGCCAGTTCATCCTGACTTGGGTGCAACCGGGTCTCGCCGGGCTGATGGACGGCTCGGTCTCGACCCTCGCGCCGATCTTCGCCACCGCCTTCGCGACCCAAAATCCTTGGACCACCTTCCTCGTGGGCCTCGCGGCCTCAGTCGGCGCGGGCATCTCGATGGGCTTCACCGAAGCCGCTCATGATGACGGCGTGATCTCGGGCCGCGGTTCGCCGATCAAGCGCGGCATCGCCTCGGGCGTGATGACCATGCTGGGTGGCTTGGGCCACGCGCTGCCCTACCTGATCCCCGATTTCTGGACCGCGACCACCATCGCGATCATCGTCGTGTTCATCGAGCTCTGGGCGATCGCGTGGATCCAGAACCGCTTCATGGAAACGCCCTTCCTGCGCGCGGCCTTCCAGGTCGTGCTCGGTGGTGCGCTGGTCTTTGCGGCCGGTGTCTTGATCGGCGGCGGCTGACGCCGACCTGCGATTTGCCTTCGGCTTGGCGAAAATATCCCCGCCGGAGGCATCCCCGCCTTTCCACGGGTACATGGGTCACATTCCGTATCTGGCACTTGCCAAAGGCGCATGCTAGCCCTTGGCCATGCTCGAGATCTTTCTGAAGACCTTGCCCTTTTTCGCCCTGATCGGGCTTGGCTGGTTCGCCGGACAGATCCGCTTTTTCACCGCCGAGGCGACCGCGTGGCTGACGAAGTTCGTCTTCTACTTCGCGCTCTCGGCGATGCTGTTCAAATTCTCCGCCAATCTCGATCTGGACGCGCTCGTCGATCCGCAGTTCATCCTTGCGTATCTGACCGGCTCGGGCGCGGTCTGGCTGATCACTTTCGCCGTCGCCAAGGCGCGCAAGCTGCCCACCGCGCTTTCGGCGATGGAGGCGCATACCTCGATGACCGGCAATACCGGCTTCCTCGGCGTGCCGATGCTGGTGGTGCTGCTGGGACCGGCAGCGGTCGGGCCGGTGCTGATGGTGCTGAGCTGCGATCTGATCGTGTTCTCCTCGATCATCACGATCTTCATCACCGCCGCGCGGCACGGGAAGGTCTCTCTCGCGCCGATCGCGCTGGGGCTTGTGAAGAACCCGATGATCGTCTCGATGGTGGCGGGGCTCGCCTGGGCGGGGCTGAAGCTGCCGATGCCGGGTCCGCTTGAGGAATTCATGACGCTTTTGGGCGCCGCCGCCACGCCGGGCGCGCTGTTCGCCATTGGCGCGTCGCTCGCGGGGAAATCGGCGGAGAAACCCGCGCCGGCGGTTTGGCTGTCCTTCGGCAAGCTCTTCCTGCATCCGGCGGCCATCGCGATCACGTCGCTTCTGATCTTCGACGTCGATCCCTTCGCGGCAGGCGTGATGATCGCCGCCGCCGCCCTTCCGGTCGCGGGCAATGTCTATATTCTGGCGCAGCATTTCGGGGTGGCGCCGCAGCGCGTCTCGGCGTCCATCCTCGTCTCGACCGCCGTCTCGATCCTCACGGTTCCGGCGGTCATCCACTGGGTTCACGGCTAAGGAGGCTCTGATGAAAACGATCTCGGAAAACCGCTGTTTCGGAGGCGTCCAAGGCGTCTACTCGCACGCCTCGAAGGTCAACGATTGCGAGATGACCTTCGGGCTGTTCCTGCCGCGCGAGGCCGAGGACGGGCCGGTTCCGGTGCTGTGGTATCTCTCGGGACTGACCTGCACCCATGAGAACGCCATGACCAAGGCTGGCGCACAGGCGTTTGCGGCCGAGCACGGGATCGCGCTCGTTTTCCCCGACACCTCGCCGCGCGGCGAGGGCGTCGCCAACCATGAGGATTACGATCTGGGGCAGGGCGCGGGCTTTTACGTCAACGCGACGCAGGATCCGTGGGCGCCGCATTTCCGGATGTGGGATTACATCGCCGAGGAACTTCCGAACGCCATCGACGCCGCTTTCGAGATCGATACCGAGCGGCAGGCGATCACCGGCCATTCGATGGGCGGGCATGGCGCGCTGACGCTGGCGATGCACCAGCCCGAGCGCTTCCGGTCCGTCTCGGCCTTCGCGCCGATCGCGAACCCGACGCAAAGCGATTGGGGCCGCAAGCAGTTCAGCGCCTATCTGGGCGACAACGAGGCCGCATGGGCCGCGCATGATGCCACGCTTCTGATGCGCGAGCGTGGGTTCGACGGCGAAGTGCTGATCGATCAGGGCGGCTCGGATCAGTTCCTCGATCTGCTGAAGCCCGAGGCGCTGGCCGAGGCGATGGCCGCGCGCCGTCAGCCCGGCACCTTCCGGATTCAGGAAGGTTACGATCACAGCTACTATTTCGTCTCAACTTTCATTCCCGACCACATCGAGTTCCACGCCGAGGCGCTCTGGGCGTGATCTGGGTCGATGCCGATGCCTGCCCGGTGAAGGCCGAGGCCGAGAAGGTCGCGACCCGTCTCGGGATCAAGCTGATGCTGGTCTCCAATGGCGGGCTGCGGCCCTCGCCCAATCCGCTGGTCGAGATGGTCTATGTCGATCAGGGGCCGGACGTGGCCGACATGTATATCGCCGAGCGGGCGACCGTCGGTGATGTGGTGATCACCAATGACATTCCGCTGGCGGCAAAATGCGTCGAGTCCGGCGCGCGCGTCCTGCGCCCCGATGGCGAGGCCCTGACGCCCGCCAATATCGGCAACGTTATGGCAACGCGGGATTTGATGGCGGATCTGCGCTCTGCCGATCCGTTCCGGCAGGGCGGCGGCAAGCCGTTCTCCAAGGCGGATCGGGCGCGGTTCTCGGATGCGCTCGACCGGGTGGCGCGGGCGGCGGCAAGAGAGGTTAAGAATGGTTGAGGCAGTTATCTTCGACATCGGAAATGTGCTGATCGAATGGCAACCCGAGCGGCATTACGACCGGATCATGCCGCGCGAGACCCGCGAGCAGATGTTCACAGAGGTCGATCTGCACGGCATGAATGACGAGATCGACCGCGGCGCGCCCTTCCGCGAGACGATCTACGCATGGGCCGAGAAATACCCGAGCTGGCGCGATGCGATCCGGCGTTGGCACGACGACTGGATCGAGATGGCCTCGCCGGGTATCCCGCATTCGCAGCGGCTGATGAAAGCCCTGCAGGCCAAGGGGATACCGGTCTTCTCGCTGACGAATTTCGGGATCGAAAGCTACGATTTCGCGGCGACGCATTACCCGTTCCTGCGCGAGTTCGACCGCGATTTCATCTCTGGCCATATGGGCGTCACGAAGCCCGATCCGAAGATCTATCAGATGGTCGAGGACGCGTCGGGACTGTCCGGCTCGGATCTGATCTTCACCGATGACCGCGCCGACAATATCGCGACGGCGCATACCTTCGGCTGGAAGACGCATCTCTTCGACGGGCCCGAAGGCTGGGCGCGGCGGCTGGTCGAGGAAGGGCTGCTGGAGGAGGCGGAGGCCGCATAAGTTGAACTTATGCAGCCGCCTCGAAAATAAGGAAAACTTATCTCAGGCGCGTTTCGCGACCGCAACGCCCAGAAGTTCGAGCACCTTCGCCTCGATCTGCGGCGCATCCATGCCCGCCGAGTGATACATATCTTCGGGCGAGGCGTGATCGATAAACGTGTCGGGCAGCACCATCGAGCGGAACTTGAATCCGTGATCGAAGACGCCCTGATCCGAGAGGTATTGCGCGACATGGCTGCCGAAGCCGCCCACCGCGCCTTCCTCGATGCAGATCAGCGCCTCGTGCTCCGCCACCAGCCGGTCGATCAGATCGGTGTCGAGCGGTTTCGCGAAACGCGCATCGGCGATGGTCGGCGCAAGGCCGCGGGCTTGCAGCGCTTCGCGGGCTTTCAGAACCTCGGCGAGACGGGTGCCGTAGGAGAGGATCGCAACGCGCGCACCCTCCGCGATCATCCGCCCCTTGCCGATCTCCAGCGGCACGCCTTCTTCGGGCATGTCGACGCCCATGCCTTCTCCGCGCGGATAGCGGAAGGCGATCGGGCCGTCGTCATATGCTGCGGCGGTGGCGACCATATGGACCAGCTCCGCCTCGTCGGCGGCGGCCATCACGACCATGCCGGGCAGCGAGGACATGAAGCCCACGTCGAACGAGCCCGCATGGGTCGCACCATCCGCGCCCACCAGACCGGCGCGGTCGATGGCGAAGCGCACGGGAAGGCGCTGGATCGCGACGTCATGGACGATCTGGTCGTAGCCGCGTTGCAGGAAGGTCGAGTAGATCGCGCAGAACGGCTTCATACCGGAGGCCGCGAGACCGGCAGAGAAGGTGACGGCGTGCTGCTCGGCGATGCCCACGTCGAAACAGCGGCGCGGATAGACGCCCGCGAATTGCTTCAGTCCGGTCCCGTCCGGCATGGCGGCGGTGATGCCGACGATCTTCTCGTCTTTCGCCGCTTCCTTGATCAGGCTTTCGGCGAAGACCTTGGTGTAGCTCGGGGCGTTGGAGGGCGATTTCTTCTGCTCGCCGGTGTTGAGGTCGAATTTCGCGGTGGCGTGACCGCCATCGGGGCGGCTCTCGGCGGGGGCATAGCCCTTGCCCTTCTTCGTCAGCGTATGGATCAATACCGGGCCGGTCGCGCGCGCCTTGAGCGTACGCAGCAGCGGCAGAAGCTGATCGAGATCGTGTCCGTCGACCGGGCCAACATAGGAGAAGCCGAGCTCCTCGAACAGCGTGCCGCCCATCGCGATGCCTTTCAGCATCTCTTTCGCGCGCCGCGCGCCCAGCTGGAACGGCACCGGCAGCAGACCGACCGCGCCCTTGGCGGCGGATTTCAGGTCCTGCAGCGGGGCCTCGGAGTAAAGCCGCGTGAGATAGCTCGACAGCGCGCCGACGGGCGGGGCGATCGACATCTCGTTGTCGTTGAGCACGACGAACATGCGTTTGCCCAAGTGGCCTGCATGGTTCATCGCCTCGAAGGCCATGCCGCCCGACATCGCGCCGTCACCGATCACGGCAATCGCGTCGCCGGTCTCGGCGCCCAGCTCGCGGCCCATCGTGAAGCCGGTCGCGGCCGAAATCGAAGTGGAGCTATGTCCCGCGCCGAACGGGTCGTAGGGAGATTCGGAGCGCTTGGTGAAGCCCGACAGCCCGCCCTTGGTGCGCAGCGTGCGGATGCGGTCGCGACGCCCGGTCAGGATCTTGTGCGGGTAGCACTGGTGACCGACGTCCCAGACGATCTTGTCGCGCGGCGCGTCGAACACGGCATGCAGCGCGACCGTCAACTCGACCACGCCGAGACCCGCGCCCAGATGGCCGCCGGTTTGCGACACCGCCGAGATCGTTTCGGCGCGCAACTCGTTGGCGAGCGTTTTCAGCTCGGGATCGGAAAGGCCTTTCAGATCGGACGGCAGTCGCACCTTGTCGAGGAGCGGCGTGGCCGTTTGGTCGTTCGGGTTATCGCTCATTGGCTACCCCCTAGGCGCGCTACATTTCGCGGGAGATAACGAAACGCGCAGCGGCCCGCAAGTTTTCCGCTTCCTCGCCGTAAGGTGAAAGCGCGTCTATCGCCTGGTCGATCAGCTCGCCCTCGCGGAGCCGCGCGCCAGCAAGGCCGAGCAGCGAAACGAAGGTCGCCTTGCCGGCCTCGGCGTCCTTGCCGACCCGCTTCCCGGCGGCCTTTTCGCAGCCCGTCACATCTAGGATGTCATCGTGAATTTGAAAGGCCAGACCGACCGCATCGGCGAAATCGCTCAGAGGGCCCTCGTCTTCGCCTGCGAGGATCGCGCCGGCGCGGGAGGCAAAGGAGATCAGCGCCCCGGTCTTGCCCGCCTGCAGCGCGGTGATCTGGCTCAGCGAAAGGGGATTGGTGGCACTTTCCGCCGCGATGTCGAGCGCCTGACCGTGGCCCATGCCCGCCGCGCCGGAGGCTTTGGCAAGCGCGAGGCTGAGCGCGATGCGCCGCTCTGCCGGGCCGAGGACGGGATCGGCGCAAAGCTCAAACGCAAGCGTCTGCAGCACGTCGCCGGTGAGCACGGCGGTGGCCTCGTCCCATTTCACGTGAATCGTCGGCTGGCCGCGGCGCAGATCGTCGTCATCCATGCAGGGCAGATCATCATGCACGAGGCTGTAGGCGTGCAGCGCCTCGACCGCGGCGGCGGCGGGCATCGCTTGAGCTTCGGGAATTCCGAAGATCGCGGCGCTTTCGATCGCGAGGAAGGCGCGCAGCCGTTTGCCGCCCTGCAGCGCGTAATGCATCGGGTCGCGCAACGGCCCCTCCGGCTGGCGCGCCACGGCGGCATCGAGCGCGACCTGAACGGACGCCTGCACCTCTTTCAAACGGGAGGAGAACATTTACAGACCTTCGGCGGGGGCCGTGCCTTGCGGTGCGCCGTCGGCATTGAGCGTGATCTTCTCGACCCGCGCCTCGGCCTCCTTCAGAAGCTTGGCGCAATGCTCTTTCAGCTTGGCACCGCGCTCGTAGAGCTTGATCGACTCGTCGAGGGGCACGTCGCCGTGTTCCAGTTTGCCCACGACTTCCTCGAGGGCCTTCATCGCCTCTTCGAAGCTCAGCGCGTTAATATCGCTCATCAATCTGCATTCCCGGTGATATGTCGTCCAATAAGGCTCTGACGCCCAGCTTCCTGCAAACCATATCCGGCTCGCGGAGTCGAGATCACCCCGCGAACCCGGCCCAGCAGCGAACGTCTTGTCGCCTATTTCTGGAGCGATTCGAGATATGTCGCGAGGGAGAGGACGCGCCCGCGCGTGGCCAGCACGTCGGTGTAATACGGCGCGCCGTGCCCGCCCTGGTCCATGAACACCTCGCCGAAGACCGGCATCGGCCCGCCATGTGCCCGCACGCCCGTGCGCCCGTCGATGATGTGGATCGTTTTGAGCATCGGGAACGCGCCGTCATTCGCGGCGGCAAGCCCGGTCAGATCGGCAGGTTTCACGGTCAGATATTCGGCCATCGGCCCGGTGCCGGTGCCGTCGTCGCCATGACAGCTGGCGCAATATTGGTCGTAGAGAACTTTGCCGACATCGGCGTTCTGAGCGATGGTCGGCGTCGCGGCGAGACATGCCGCGACGATGAGGTAAGTGAAGCGCATTGTATCCTCCCACAAAGATGACGCAGGGGAAGGTTAGGCGCGAAACGTGATCACGTCTGTGATCGGCGTCAACGAAGAAAGGCGCCCCGTATGCTACGGAGCGCCCCACGAAAAGGGCCATCTCTATTCGAGATGACCCTCCGAGATCTACGGAGATGGTCCGGTTAGGGTCCGAAGGATCCAGCCGTCCCAGTCAGGGTTCTTTGCCCTAGGGTTTGCCCTCAGGCCACGGCCCCCCTCACTGTCCCGACACCTCTCTCCACTATCACTCTAGACACTGGACCACCTCCTTTCATGCGTTGCCGTTATCCACAGCGTGCCACAGATTTTGTGTGTGGCAAGAAAAATCACGCAAGTCTTGGAGAAAGTTTCGTGACGAGTGCCTTGAAAGGCAGCAGTGCGATCAAAGTCAGGGCAAGTTTGACAAGCCAGTCGGCGGTGGCCAGCGACACCCAGAGCGGCACTGTCGGCCCGACGCCCAACAGGGGCAGGGTCTCATTCGCCCAGGACACGTCGTTGCCCGGCTCGAGGAAGGTCAGCCCGGCCGAGAAAGCCACCGAGAAGAAGATCAGCGTATCGAGCGAGGCGCCGATCAGGGTCGAGATCGCCGGGGCGCGCCACCAGACGCCGTCGCGCAGCTTGTCGAAGACGAAGATGTCGGTCATCTGCGCCACGAGGAAGGCCGCGCCGGAGCCGAGCGCGATGCGCAGCGTCACCGCCGGATAGGTGAAGCCGTCACCCTGCAGCATGATCTGGCTGCCGATGAGCGAGCAGATCACCCCCACGACAAAACCCGCGAAGACCACGCGACGCGCGGCACCGGGGCCGTAGACACGGTTCATCACGTCATTGACGAGGAAGGCGAAGGGGTAGGTGAAGGCGCCCCAGGTCAGCCAGTCGCCGACGAGGAATTGCACCAGGATGTTCGAGGCCACGACGATTGCGGCCATGGCAATGATGCCAGGAATATAGCGGGTCATGATGTTCAACCGTTTTTACATGGTAGCGGAGACATGGCCCGGATCAGCCCGGGCAAGGGCGCGCGATACGCCGTCACGACGCGCGCGTCAATCCTTCTTGGCGGTGCGGCGCGTGTTGGGCAGGACGTATTCGACGATTTCGGTGCGCTGCAGGAACCGGAAATTGTCGTCGGAGATCATCGTCAGGCGGATCGCACCCTCGTCGTCGCGCCAGACCGACAGGCCCTCGAGATTGTCGTGTCGTCCCGCGCCGGTTTCCAGCAGAACCTCGCCGCCCGAGATCGAATCGCCGTTGATGTCGAAGACCTGCACGCGCGAGCGGAAGCCCAGAAGGCCCCAGAAGTCGCGCTCCAGCAGATAAAAGCGGCCATCGGGCCCGAAATCCGCACCGACCGGCAGCCAGTTATCGGAGCGCGGGATGGCGAAGGGCTGATCCCATTTGCCATCGCGATAGCGCCAGACCGGGTAGGGCCTGTCCTTCGCGCCCGAGCGTTCGGGCATCGTGTAGAGCGTGCCCTGATCGTCGATCGCCAGCGCCTCGAGCGAGGAGTTGTTCTGCATCTTCGCGAAGGCATCCGGGCGCGGCAGTAGCTCGGCCGGACCGCCGTCGGTCGGGAAATGCGACACCCGCGCCAGCCCTTCGAAGGAGATGTAGACCGAGCCGTCGGGCGCCAGGGCCAAGCCTTCGCTGTCGCCCTGATGGCGGTTGAGCACGCGGCCCTTGGAGCTGTGAAGCCAGTTCGGCCCGTTGGTGATTTCGACGTCGCTGATCCGGCCCTGCGCGTCCCGGTCCAGCCGCCCGCGCCAGATCGTCGTGCGGTCCGATTGGGTGATGAAGTTGCGCCCGTCGGGGCCCAGCTCGAGCCCCGAGAAGCCGCCGAAGACGCTCACGCCCGGCATCGTCCAGTGATAGCTTTGCAGGAAGCGGGCGCGCGGTTCCGGTCCGGCCGGCGCAAGCCCCGCGAGAACCGCCAGCCCCGCCCCCGCGATCAGCGCGAAGACAGAACGGCGCGGCATTGGCTCGGCAGGTCCGACATGACGTAGGTCTTGGCGTTCTTTTTCGGCGGCCCTTTCGGCTTGGGCTTCGCTGCGGTTTTCGGCGGGTTGAGGTAATCCGTCACCCACCAGTTCAGCGTCTCGTCACAGCCGTCGCCTCCCTTCGACAGCTGCGCCACGGTCGGCTTCTGCGTCTGGCAATAGCGCGCACCGGGCGGGCATTTCAGGCGGACATGGAAATGGGTGTTGTGGCCATACATCGGACGGATTTTCTGCAGCCAAGCGCGGTCGTTGCGCGGCACCGTGTTGCACATCGCGATTTTCACCGCAGCGGCGACGAAGATGCGGTCGACCCGCGGATCGGCGGCGGCATGGCGCATCAGCTCGAGATGCTGCGGCGTCCAGTTGCCGTTGATATGGCGCTGGTCGGCGGTGCGCACCGAGATCGAGGAAATCTTCTCCCGCTGGGCGCGGCTGAGATTGAGGTTCGTGGCCGGCAGCATCCAGATGTCGGCATCCAGCCCGATCTGGTGGCTGGCATGGCCGCCGGTCATCGGGCCGCCGCGCGGCTGGGAAATGTCACCGATATAGAGCCCGTTCCACCCCGGCAGGGTCGCGGCGTAGCGCGACAGATCCTGCAGATAGGTCAGCATTGCAGGCTGGCCCCAGTTGCGATTGCGCGACAGGCGCATCGCCTGCCATGTCGGCCCGCTCTCGGGCATCCGTTGCAGCCCGGCGGCGCAGCCGCGCGAATAGAAGCCGATGGCAGAGGGCGCCTGCGCCGAGGCTACCGCTTCCGCGCCAAAAAGCTGGCGGGCGAGCGGTTCGGAGAATCCGGGGGCGGCAATCAGGCTGAAAGAAAGAGCGGCGGCGAGTAATTTCGCGATCATGGTGAGGGGGGTCCTTCGGGCGCAGGGTCTCCGTGGCTTCTCACGAAGCCTAGCAGGACCAGGCCCAAAAGCAAAAGAACGATGATCGGCGTGATGCCGGTCGACTGATTTCCGCTTATCTGTGTCGTGATCCCGATTGCAAGCGGCGCGATGAAGGCCGTGGCCTTGCCGGACAGCGCGTAGAGGCCGAAATGCTCGGTGATCTTTTCCGGGTCGGCCTGACGCACCATCATCGTGCGCGAGGCCGATTGCAGCGCGCCGCCGCAGGCCCCGATCATGCCGCCAAGTACCATGAAGGCGATGTCGGGCAGTTTGCTGTCGGGGGTGACGGCCATGCCGAAGACGCTTTCGCGCGAGATCATCACGATGCCGAGCACCACGAGCGTGAGGATCACGAGCGTCGTGATGATGACCGTGCGCGGCCCCCAGCGGTCGTCCGCCTTGCCGCCGAGCCATGCGAAAGTCGCGCCGGTGATCGTGCCGAGGATGCCGAAGATGCCGATCAGGGTGATCGACCAGTTCAGCACGCCCGCCGCGTAGAGCCCGCCGAAGGTGTAGATGCCGTTGAGCGCATCGCGATAGAACATCGAGCTGAGCAGGAACGAGGTCAGCGAGCGCCGATGTGGCAGCGCGCGGAGCGTCGCGCGCAGTTCCGGCCATGCGCCGCGCAGTGCCGTGCCGATGGGCAGCGCGTCGGCTTTGCGCGGCTCGCGCACCCAGAGGAAGAAGGGGATCATGAATACCGCGTACCAGATCGCGGTGAGCGGCCCGACCGCGCGGGTGTCCTCGCGCGTGGCGACGTCGAGGCCGAACAGCGGCTCGATCCCGAGCATGGTTTTCCCGGTCGTCGGGCTCGCCTGCAGCAGCAAAAGCATGATGAACAGCGTGATCATTCCGCCGATATAGCCGAACGCCCAGCCCGAGCCGGAGATGCGCCCGATTTCTTCGCGGGGACCCAGATCGGGCAGAATCGCATTGGTGAAGGTGGTCGCGAATTCCATACCGATCATGCCGATGGCGAAGCTGATCATGATCGCCATCAGCTTGAAATCGCCCGGCACCGCGTACCATAGCCCCCACGCGCCCAGAACGTACATTACCGAGAAGACCCAGATGAACGGCATCCGCCGCCCCGATCGGTCGGCAATCGCGCCGAGGAAGGGAGAGCCGAGCGCGATGATGATCCCCGCGATGCCCACGCCATAACCCCAGACGGTCTGCGCCGCGGTCCCCGAGCCCATCAGGTCTTTCACGAAGGGCGCGAAGATGAAGGTGATCAGCAGCGTGTTATAGGGTTGGCTCGCCCAGTCGAAGAACCACCAGCCCCAGATGCGTTTCTTCGCCGTGATCATGTCGCCCTCTCCCCGCCGCGCCAGCAATTGCGGCGATCAAGCCCGAAAAAGGACGGTCTGGCAAGGGGTTCGACGGTCGGGGCATGCCGCGGGCGCGGCAGTGTCACATCTGCGGCGGCCAGGGACGCTTGAGGTCGGCCTCGGCCCAGGCGGTCACGAATTCGGGCAGCGGCGGCGAGGTCGCGTCCTGCCCCATCTCGGCCAGAACCTGCGCCGGTGGGATCATGCCCTTCTTCGAGGTCACGGCACCACGGATCAGCACATGCGAGGTGCATTCGCCGCTTTCGGTGAACATCGCATGCTCTAGCCAGATCCAGCGATCGTCCCAGCCAAGACAGCGCGAGCGCATCTCGAATTTCTGGAAGGCCTGCACCCGGCGGCGATAGCGCGTGGTGTTCCCGGCGACCACGATGGCCCATTTGTTGCGCTTCAGTGCGCCCCAGAGCCCTGTGCGGATCGCAAGCGGAATTCGCCCGAGATCGTAGAGCGTCAGCGTGCGCCCGTTGTTCAGCTCCATCCAGAGGTCGATGTCCCACGGCCAGCAGATATGCTGGCTGACATGCGTGCCCGTGATCGGCAGCGCCGGGGCGTTGCGGAACTTCACGATCTCTTTGGCCATACGGATAACGGGGTACATGCGGGCACTGGTGCTGCGACGCCGCGGGACGGTCAAGAGAGACGTTACGGAAAATGCGCGTGAGCCTGCGGTTGCAATGCCGCGGCGCCTCGCTTACCTGTCTTTGCGATCCAAAGCGGAGGTTTCGATGGTCACGCTCTTTCAGGCCCTGGTGCTGATCCTGAACGTCATCTGGTTCGTCATGATCGCCCATATCATCATGAGCTGGCTTATCAATTTTCAGGTACTGAACCTGCGCCAACCCTTGGTGGCGCAAATCTGGTTCGGCCTGAATAACCTGCTGGAGCCGATCTACGGGCGCATCCGTCGCTTCCTGCCCGACACTGGCGGGCTCGATCTCGCGCCGCTGGTGGCCTTCATCATCCTGATCATCATCCGTCAGGCGCTGTTCAACAACGCGGCCTTCTTCTACGGCAACAGCTTCTGATGCCAGCGGCTGCGGCAGCCGAGGCACCCGCAGAGCTACTGGCGCGGGTCTGGGGGTTCGACGCCTTCCGGCCCGGTCAGGAAGAGATCGTGCGCGCGGTGATCGACGGCCGGAACGTGCTGGCGATCATGCCGACGGGTGGCGGGAAATCCCTGTGTTATCAATTGCCTGCACTGGCGCGCGAGGGCGTGACGGTGGTGATCTCGCCGCTGATCGCGCTGATGCGCGATCAGGTCCGCGCATTGAGGCAGGCGGGTGTCGAGGCGGGCGCGCTGACCTCGGGCAATACCGAGGAGGAGACCGAAGAGGTCTTCACCGCGATCGACCAAGGACGGCTGAAGCTTCTCTACATGGCGCCCGAACGTCTGGCCTCTGGCGGGGCGCAGCACCTGCTGAAGCGCGCAGGCGTCAGTCTGATCGCGGTGGACGAGGCGCACTGCGTCAGCCAATGGGGCCATGATTTCCGCCCCGACTACCTGCGCATCGGCGAGCTGCGCCGCAGCCTTGGCGTACCGCTTGCGGCCTTTACCGCGACTGCCGACGAAGAAACCCGGACCGAGATTGTCACGCGCCTGTTCGACGGGCAGCCCCCCGAGAGCTTCCTGCGCGGCTTCGACCGACCGAATATCCATCTGGCCTTTTCGCCCAAGGATCAGCCACGCCAACAGATTTTGCGCTTCGCGGCCGCGCGAAAAGGGCAATCCGGCATCGTTTATTGCGGCACGCGGGCGAAGACCGAGAGCTTGGCCAAGGCGCTGAGCGAGGCCGGGCATCTCGCCTGTCACTATCACGGCGGGATGGAGGCCGATGACCGCCGCGCTGTGGAGACCCGCTTTCAGCAGGAAGACGGGTTGATCGTGGTCGCGACGGTCGCCTTCGGGATGGGCGTCGACAAGCCCGATATCCGCTGGGTCGCCCATGCCGATCTGCCCAAGAGCATCGAGGCTTACTATCAGGAGATCGGGCGCGCGGGTCGCGACGGTGCCGCCGCCGAGACGCTGACACTGTATGGCCCCGACGACATCAAGCTGCGCCGGTCCCAGATCGACGAAGGGCTCGCCCCGCCCGAGCGCAAGGAGGCCGATCACGGGCGGCTGAATGCGCTGCTGGGTCTGGCCGAGGCGACCGAATGCCGCCGGGTGAAACTGCTGCGCTATTTCGGCGAAGAGGCCGCGCCCTGCGGGCATTGCGACCTATGCGATACGCCGCCCGAGCTGTTCGACGGGACCGAGGCCGTGCGCAAGGCGCTGTCCGCCGCGCTGCGCTCGGAGGAACGGTTCGGCGCGGGGCATCTGATCGAGATTCTGCTGGGCTCGCAGACCGACAAGATCAAGCAATGGGGCCATGACAAGCTGCCGACCTACGGGGTCGGGCGCGATCTGAGCCGTCCGCAATGGCAGGCGGTGTTTCGGCAGATGATGGGCCACGACCTGATCCGGCCCGACGCGGCGCGGCACGGCGCGCTGGTGATGACCGAGACTGCCCATCCGATCCTGCGCGGCGAGCAGTCGATCACGCTGCGCCGCGATCTGGTGGCGAAGGCGAAGACCAAACACGTGGTCCGGACGCTGGTGAGCGACGACGACGCGCCGCTTCTTTCGGCGCTGAAGGCGAAGCGGCGCGCGCTGGCCGAGGCGCAGGGCGTGCCTGCCTATGTCGTTTTCACCGACCGCACCCTGATCGAGATGGCCGAGAAACGCCCCGGAACGCTCGACGAAATGGCGGCGATCAGCGGTGTCGGTGCCAAAAAGCTGGAAAGCTACGGCGCGGAGTTTCTGGAGGTGATCGCCGGCGCGGTGGAAGAGATGCACCCGCTGCGCCGCAAGCTCGCAGGTTCGACCGAGGGGGAAATTTACGACCGGTTGGCCGATGCGCAGCGAAATCTCGAACGCGGCGCGGATGGCTATGATCGCCCGCTCTCCTGCTCGGCCTCGACGATCCGCAAGATCGCGGAGACGAAGCCGCGCAACCGCGACGATCTAGCCCGGATTTCCAACCTGCCCGAGGCGAAGCTCGACCGCTTTGCAGAGGCGTTCCTGGCGGTGCTGGCCGACTACCG
This sequence comes from Thioclava sp. F34-6, assembly GCF_002213235.1. Taxonomy (NCBI): domain Bacteria; kingdom Pseudomonadati; phylum Pseudomonadota; class Alphaproteobacteria; order Rhodobacterales; family Paracoccaceae; genus Thioclava; species Thioclava sp. F34-6. Next base: position 109,681 of record NZ_NBOA01000004.1, on the reverse strand, counting down.
CTAGGCGGGTTGGTCGACCGCGGGTGGGCGTGCATCTGCGGGGCGATCCGACTGGATGCGTTCGGTAATCTCTCGTTTCTTCAAAGGCTTGGTCAGGTAGTGATCGATCCCGGCGGCGAGGATGCCTTCGCTATCACCCTCCATCGCATGGGCGGTGAGCGCGCAGATCGGCACATGTGCCGCGCCTTCCAACGCCCGGATTTCGCGCGCCGCCTCGCGCCCGTCCATGCCGGGCATCGAAATGTCCATGAAGATCAGATCGGGCTGGAAGCTGCGCCACAGGGCGACGGCCTCATGTCCGTTATTGGCGAAGCGCAGATCGATATCGAGATCCTTCACCATCTTGGAAAAGACCAGCTGATTGGTGCGGTTATCCTCGGCGGCGAGGATCCGCATCGCACGCCGCTCGGTCAGGTCTGGCGGCGGGCTGGGAGGCGGCGGATCAGGTGTCGCTTCGGCGGCCCGCGACAGGTCCTGCAATGCGCGGAACAGTTCCGAGCGCAGCACCGGTTTTTGCAGACAGCCGGTGACACCCTCGTCCATCGCGGCCTTCGCAGCCTCCGGGTCGGAGCTGAGCAGCAGGATCGGCACGTCGCCGCCATCCGCCCGAAGCCTCTGCGCGAGTGCGACCCCGTCGAGCGCGGGCATCCGATGATCGGTCAGGATTACGTCGAAAGCGCTGCCATCCTCGATCACCTGCAACGCCTCCTCGCCGGAGCGACAAAGCGTCACCTCCAGCCCGTAGGTCTGCAATTGCCGCTCCAGAATGACGCGATTGACCAGAAGATCGTCGACCACCAGCGCCGCGTGCAGCGTGATCGGCGGGGAGGGGGCGTCGATCGGCTCGACCGGTTCGGCGCGGGGCAGCACCAGTTTGAGGCCGAAACACGAGCCTTCGCCAAGCGCGCTGTCCACCCAGACCTCGCCGCCCATCAACTCCACCAGTTGGCGGGTGATCGCGAGACCAAGCCCGGTGCCTTCGAACTTGCGATTACTCTCGGCCTCGACCTGATTGAACTCGCCGAAGACGTGATCGAGCAGCTCGGGCGCGATGCCGATGCCGGTGTCTTCGACGGTGATGTGCAGCTCGTAGTGACCGGCCTCGCGTTCGACCCCCACGACGCGGGCGAGGACGTGACCGGCTTTTGTGAATTTCACCGCATTGCCCAGAAGGTTGGTCAGGATCTGCCGCATCCGTCCGGGATCGGCCTCGAACCGGGTGGGCAGGAACAGGTCGTAATCCACCAGAAGCTTCAGATCGCGGTCCTTGGCAGAGGGCTGCAAGAGCACCGTCACCTCGTGCAGGCAGCGTTCCAGATCGAAGGGTTCGGGGTAAAGCCGCATCCGCTCCGCCTCGATCTTCGAGTAATCGAGCACGTCGTTGATGATGGTCAGAAGCGCTTCGCCGGAGGAGCGGATGGTCTCGGCGAACAAGCGCTGCTCTTCGGTCAGATCGGTCTCGACCAGCAGGTCCGCCATCCCGACGACGCCATTCATCGGCGTGCGGATCTCGTGGCTCATATTGGCGAGGAAGGCGGATTTCGCGCGGTTCGCCGCCTCCGCCCGGTCGCGGGCATCGCGCAACTCCGCTTCGCGCGCGACGGCGCCGGTGATGTCCTGCGCGAAGGTGACGAGATCGCCCTGCGCGCCCCATGTGTCGTTGAGCCGGAACCAGCGGCCATCCTGCGTGCGCAGCGCCATCGGGGGGATCTCGGTGCGACGGATGCGTTCGCACATCTCGAAATGCCAATCGTGCGGATCGCGCCCCTGCAGGTCGAAGACACCGCGCTCTGCCGCGATCCGCATCACTTCGTCATAGGCGACGCCGACGCCGATCGCGATTTCGCCTTCGAAGAAGGAGAGGAACAACTGGTTGGCGGCGACGAGGCGCAGATCGCTGTCGAAGACCGCGAAGCCGTCCGAGATCGAATTGACCGCGTGCCACAGCCGCGCCTGCGCGATCTGGGCGAGCGAATTGGCCCGTTCGAGATCGTTGCGCACGCGGCTGTTCTCGCCCAGCAGGGTTTCGCGTTCGCTAAGCGCGCGGGCAAGACCTTCGCGCTGCTCCACAACTTGATCTGAGAGCATCCTTGCGTGCTGGGCCAGCTTCTGGTTGGCGGCGAAGAGTTCCTGGCGCTTCTGCTCCAACAGCTTTTCCGCCGCGAGTCGCCCGCGGCGTTCCTGTGCCAGTTTCTCTGCGATCGCCTTGTGCATGGACGCGGCAAAGCCCCCCCGTGTGGTCCGGGAGGCAGAGTTGCAGTGCTGCGTGAAAGGCAGGTTAACCGCGATGATGGGCGGGCGGGAAAATCCTTAAATTGCTATGGATTGCCCGCCCGCTTGACCCTCAAAGACCGGGCCTCAGAGACGTTCGATCGAGAGCGCGATGCCTTGCCCGCCGCCGATGCACATGGTGACGAGGCCGTGCTTGCCGCCGGTGCGCTCCAGCGCGTGCAGCGCCTTCACGATCAGGATCGCGCCGGTGGCGCCGACCGGGTGGCCGAGCGCAATCGCGCCGCCATCGGGGTTCACCTTCGACGCATCCAGACCCAGCTCGCGCGAGACGGCCAGCGCCTGCGAGGCAAAGGCTTCGTTGCTTTCGATCCAGTCGAACTCGGAGGCCTGCATGCCGGTCTTTTCCAGCAGCGCGCGCACGGCGGGGATCGGGCCGAGGCCCATCACCTCGGGGCGGACGCCCGCGATGGCGTAGCCGGTGATCTTGGCGCGCGGGGTCAGACCCGCCTCTTTCGCGGCCTCTTCGCGGGCCAGAACCAGTGCCGCCGCACCGTCATTGATGCCCGAGGCGTTGCCCGCGGTGACCGAGCCGTCCTTCTGGAAGACCGGCTTGAGCGAGGCGAGTTTCTCGAGGCTCGTCTGTTTCGGGTGCTCGTCGGTGTCGAAGACGGTCGTGCCCTTGCGCGTGGTGATCTCGACGGGGGCGATCTCTTCCTTGAAATGGCCCTCGGAGATCGCTTTTGCCGCACGCTCCTGGCTTTCCATCGCGAAGGCGTCTTGCTCTTCGCGCGAGATCGAACACTCGGCGGCCACGTTCTCGGCCGTCACGCCCATATGGCCGGTGCCGAAGGGGCACGACAGCGCGCCGGTCATCATGTCGAGCATCTTCGCGTCGCCCATCTTCTGACCGAAGCGGGCGGCGGGCAGGATATAGGGCGATTTGCTCATCACCTCGGCACCGCCTGCCAGCGCGAAATCGGCATCGCCCAGCATCAGCATCTGCGCGGCGGACACGACCGCCTGCACGCCGGAGCCGCAAAGGCGGTTCACGTTCATCGCGGGCGTGCCGACCGGGACGCCGGCATTCACCGCCGCCACCCGGCTGAGATACATGTCGCGCGGTTCGGTGTTGATGATATGGCCGAAGACCACCTGACCGATCTTGTCCGCCGACACGCCCGCCCGCGAGATCGCCTCTTTCGAGACATGGGTGGCGAGGTCGATCGGCGCGAAGCCGGACAGCGTGCCGCCGAACGTGCCGATGGGCGTGCGGGTGCCGGAGAGAATGACGATACCGGTCATGGGTAGCCTCCAATGTTTGGGTCGGCGCGAGGGTAGCGAATGGGCTGACCCCGCGCCAGCGCGCCCGCATGGTTATGACGAGACGTCATTTGCCAAGGGAGCCGGGTTGAAACTCGCGACATAGGAAACACATTCTAGAAAGCGAATATGACTAGGAGGCCGACATGACTGCCAACCCGATCGTCAAAGGGTTCTGGGATAAACCCACCGGAAGCTGGCAATACGTCTTTCACGACCCCGATACGATGAAGGGGGCGGTGGTCGATCCGGTCTGGGATTACGACCCGCAGGCGGGCGCCACGACCCTGGGCAATGCCGAGAAAATCCTCGATTACGTCAAGGCCGAGGGGATCGACGTGGAGTGGGTGCTCGATACGCATCCCCATGCCGACCACTTTTCTTCCGCCGTCTGGCTGGCCGAGAAACTGGGCGCCAAGCGCGGCATAGGCGAGCGCGTGCGCAAGGTGCAAAGCCTCTGGGCCGAGATCTACAACACGCCCGAGCTGCCGCAGGACGGGCGGCAATGGGATCACCTGTTCGCCGAGGGCGAGACGTTCAGGATCGGCAATCTCGATGTGAAGGTGATGCTCTCGACTGGGCATACGCTGGCCTCGATCACCTATGTCGTGGGCGATGCGGCCTTCGTGCATGATACGCTGATGCAGCCCGAAAGCGGCACGAGCCGGGCGGATTTTCCGGGCGGCTCTGCGGCCGAGCTGTGGGATTCGATCCGGGCGATTCTCGATCTGCCCGCCGAGACGCGGCTGTTCATCGGGCACGACTATCCCGGCGAGAGCAAGGAGCCGCAGACCGGCGCGACCGTGGCCGATCACCGCAAGCACAACAAGCACGTCAAGGACGGCATCAGCCGCGAGGAGTACATCAAGACGCGTGAAGAACGCGACGCGACCCTGCCGCTGCCCAAGCTGATGCTGGCCGCTTTGCAGGTGAATATCCGCGGCGGGCGCAAGCCCGAGGCCGAGGGGGATGGTCGGTCTTACCTGAAAATCCCGCTCGACTATTTCGAGCCGCGGTAAGCGTTAGCCGCGTGGCAGTTCGGCCCGGCCCTCGGGGGTCAGCAGCCACGCGTCGCGGCCTTCGATCACCACGGTCGAGAGCGGGTGGCCATAGCCCGCGCCGGAATCGAGATTGAGGCGGTTGCCGTAATGGGTGGCCGCCTTGATATTTGTATGCCCATGCACGATCAGCGCCCCGTGGTCGCGCGGGTCGGTCAGGAAGGGTTTGCGGATCCACAGGAGATCATCCTCCACCTGATCCTCCATCGCCACGCCGGGGCGGATGCCTGCGTGAACGAAGATCGCCTCGCCGCGGGGGAAATAGGCGGGCTGGTGCGCGAGCCAGTCGCGATGGGACTGCGGGATGGCGGAAAGCTCCGATGTGACCTCGTCGAGTGGGCGCGAGAACGCGTCGGGGATGCCGTAGCTCTCCAGTGTCGCCTCGCCGCCCACACGCGGATTGAGATAGGAGACCTCTGCGCTGAGGATCGGGTCTTCGGTATAGGGATCGTCGAGGAAGCCCAGGAACATCCGGTCGTGATTGCCGCGCAACACGATCCAGTTCTCGCCGCTCTGCTGACCTTTCATCAGGTAGTCGATCACACCCGCCGAGTCCGGTCCGCGATCCACCAGATCGCCGACATGCACGATCGGGGCCTCCGTCTCGCCATAGGTGTCGCGATCCGCCGCAATCAGGTCATGCGCCCCGCGCAGCTTGTCGAGATGCCCGTGAATGTCGCCGATCGCGTAGGTCCGCATGAGTGCCCCTTCCAATGCAAAGGCCCCCCGCGCACGGCGGAGGGCCCGGTTTCAACCGTTCAGCTAAGTCAGCCGAGGACGAATTCCAGCGGCTTGACCTGCTTGAAGCCGCCCGAGGTTTTCAGCGCCTCGACAACGTCCGCGCTGACCGCCTCGTCGACATAGGCGATGGCGATCGCTTCGCCGCCCTGCTTGGAACGACCCAAGGTGAAGTTCGCGAGGTTCACGCCCTTCTCGCCGAGGATCGTGCCGAGCTTGCCGATGATGCCGGGCACGTCGTCGTTGGTGGTGTAGAGCATGTGCTCGCCCACTTCGGCGTCGATGTTGATGCCCTTGATCTGGATGAAGCGCGGCTTGCCATCCGAGAACACGGTACCCGCGATCGAGCGTTCCTTGCTTTCCGAGACGACGGTGACCTTGATGTAGCCCTCGAAGATACCGGTCTGGTCCTGCGAGGTGGTCGAGATCTGGATGCCGCGCTCTTTCGCGATGACCGGGGCGGAGACCATGTTCACGTCCGGCTGGCTGGCCTTGAGGATGCCCGAAACGACAGCCGCGTCGAGCGCCTTGAGGTTCATCTCGGACGCCACCCCGTCGAAGGTGATGTTGATCGCCTTGATCGCGTCCTCTGTCATCTGGCCGATGAAGCCGCCGAGGTGCTGCGCAAGTTTCACCCAGGGGCCCATGACTTTCGCTTCTTCAGCGGTCATCGAGGGCATGTTGAGCGCGTTCTCGACGGCGCCGTCCAGCAGGTAGTTCGACATCTGCTCTGCCACCTGCAGGGCCACGTTCTCCTGCGCTTCGGTGGTCGAGGCGCCGAGGTGCGGCGTGCAGACCACGTTCGGCAGGCCGAAGAGGACGTTATCGGTCGCCGGTTCCTCGGCGAAGACGTCGAAGGCCGCGCCCGCGACATGGCCCGACTTGATCAGATCGGCCAGCGCCTGCTCGTCGACCAGGCCGCCACGCGCACAGTTGATGATGCGCACACCGGGCTTGGTTTTCTGCAGGTTTTCCTTCGAGAGGATGTTGCGGGTCGAATCCGTAAGCGGCACGTGCAGAGTGATGAAGTCGGCGCGACGCAGCAGTTCGTCCAGCTCGACTTTCTCGACGCCCATATTGGCCGCCTTCTCTTCGCTCAGGAAGGGATCATAGGCCACGACCTTCATCTTCAGGCCGCGCGCGCGGTCGCAGACGATGCCGCCAATATTGCCCGCACCGATCACGCCGAGCGTCTTGGCGGTCAGTTCGACCCCCATGAATTTCGACTTTTCCCATTTGCCAGCCTGCGTCGAGGCATCGGCTTCGGGGATCTGGCGCGCAACGGCGAACATCATCGCGATGGCGTGCTCGGCGGTGGTGATCATGTTGCCGAAGGGCGTGTTCATCACGATCACGCCTTTCTTGCTCGCCGCTTCCTTGTCGACATTGTCGGTGCCGATACCGGCGCGGCCGACGACTTTCAGGTTGGTCGCGCTTTCCAGCAGTTTCGCCGTGACCTTGGTGGCCGAGCGGATGGCGAGACCGTCATACTTGCCGATCACCTCGGCGAGCTTTTCCTTGTCCTTGCCGAGCGAGGGTTCGAAATCGACCTCGATGCCACGGTCGCGGAAGATCTGGACGGCGGTTTCCGAGAGCTTGTCGGAGACGAGAACCTTGGGGGCCATTTTCTGGGCTCCTTGAATTTTCAGAATATCGGGAAAGGACGGGCCCGGAGGCCCGCCAATCTGTCACGGATCACGCTTGCGCGACGATCTCGGCCTCGAAGGCGTATTCGACCCAAGGCATCAGCGCCTCGACATCCGCCGTCTCGACGGTCGAGCCGCACCAGATGCGCAGACCGGCCGGGGCGTCGCGATAGGCGCCGAGATCGAGGCCGACGCCTTCAGCTTCGAGCCGCTTGGCGACGGCTTTGGCGAAGGCTGCGCCATCCTTGATGCGATCGTCGGTGAACTTGAGGCAGACCGAGGTGGTCGACGCGGTCGCCGGATCATTGGCGAGATTCGCGATCCACGGCTTTTCGGCGCAGAAATCCCAGACGACTTTCGCGTTGGCATCGGCGCGGTCGATCAGGCCTTTCAGCCCGCCCACCGACTTCGCCCAGTTCAGCGACACGAGGTAGTCTTCGACGCAGAGCATCGAGGGGGTGTTGATCGTCTCACCCTTGAAGATGCCCTCATTCAGCTTGCCGCCCTTGGTCATGCGGAAGATCTTCGGCAGCGGCCAGGCGGGGGAGTAATTCTCCAGCCGCTCGACGGCGCGGGGGCTCAGGATCAGCACGCCGTGACCGCCTTCGCCGCCCAGCACTTTCTGCCAGGAGAAGGTGGTGACATCGAGCTTGTCCCAGGGCAGCTCCATCGCGAAAGCGGCCGAGGTGGCGTCGCAGATGGTGAGGCCTTCGCGGTCCGCCGGGATCGCATCGCCATTGGGGACGCGCACGCCCGAGGTGGTGCCGTTCCACGTGAAAACCACGTCGGTGTTGAAGTCGATGGTGGAGAAATCGACGATATCGCCATAGTCGGCGGTCTTCGTCTCGGCCTCGATCTTGAGCTGCTTGACCACATCGGTCACCCAGCCGGCGCCAAAGCTTTCCCAAGCGACCATCGTCGCCTTGCGCTCGCCCAACAGCGACCACATTGCCATTTCGACGGCGCCGGTGTCGGAGGCGGGCACGATGCCGATGCGGTAATCGGCGGGCACGCCCAGAATTTCGCGGGTGGTGTCGATCGCCTCTTTCAGCTTCGCCTTGCCGATAGCGGCACGGTGCGAACGGCCCAGCGGCGCGTCATTGAGCATGTCGAGGGAGAAACCAGGGATCTTCGTGCAGGGGCCCGAAGAAAAACGCGGGTTTGCCGGCCGCGTAGCCGGAGCTTGAATAGCCATTGCTGGTATCCTTCCAGATATATGCCCTTCGTTGGGGAAGGGTGTCCCGCCGCCGGATGTACGCGTGGGGCCGCTCTGGTGCAAGGGGAGAATTCACCGCGAGGCCACACCTGCGTCAAAATGATGCCGGATCTCGATGCAGACTGGTGCGGCGGTCGTGATGTTGTATCGTTTCAACGATACGCGCCGGCGAGCATATGAGCCAAGGCAAAATCTTATTTTATAAACAGTATGATAAATCTTTCAGCTCGTGACATTTGTTCGCGTCACTCCGCTCGAACTGGGCGACCCAAGAGCTTTCAGACATGACTAAAGACAGCGCCCCGGAGGCAGCCGTGATCACGCCGATGCGAATTTGCATCATCACCCTGATGAAGAACGAAGGGCCTTTCATCCTCGAATGGTTGGCCCATTGGCGCAATCTCGGGGTGACCGATTTCATCGTCTTTTCGAACGACTGCTTCGATGGCACGGATGCGATTCTGGACCGGCTCGATGCTCTCGGGGTCGTGCAACACTTGCCCAACCCAGCATATCTGGCGGACACCAAACGCTTCCATCGACAAGCCTTGGCTTACGGGTCGCAATTGCGGCGCCACCGCGAGGCCGATTACACGATGATCTGCGATACCGACGAATTTCTGCATATCGACGTGGCGGATGGCACCCTTCCGGGGCTTCTGGCATTGCACGATTATCCCGATGCGATCTCCTTCGGTGAGCTGCTCTTCGGGTTCGGCGGGCGAGAAAGCTTCGAAGAAGGTCTCGTTACCGAGCGTTTCACCTGGGCGATCGACATGAGACCCGGAGCGCGCCGTGCCCGTCGTGGCGTGAAGACGATCGCAAAGGTCACGCCGACGGTCCTCGAATGGAACAACCATCGTCCGCAGATGGAGCGACGGCGCGGCATTCGTTGGCTCGACGGTGCCGGCGTCCCCGTGCCGCGTAAATACCGTGTCGGAACGGATCGCGGCTACGATGTGCGCGGGCGATATGATCAGGCATGGCTCGCGCATTATTCGGTACGCTCGGCGGAAAGCCTGTTACTGAAAATGGAGCGCGGCGACGCGGTGCGGCCGGACCGGCTGACTGCCAATTATGCGCGCAAACGCAGCTCTGCGCGCGAAGAAAACCGGACCATGCTGCGCTATGGATTGGCGATCCGGCGCGAGATGGGCCGCTTCCTCGAAGATCCGGTGTTGTCCGCGTTGCACACTGCGGCGATCGACGCTCATCATGCGCGGATCGCCGAACTGAAAGCCGACCCCGAGATGGCGGAGGTCTGGAAGACGTTCCGCGAAGTCTGCCAGACAGAGATAGCAACGCGCGCGGAGCGTTCCGGAACGGGTGAAGCCGAGAAATAGCGAGGCGACCGACACCCGGGGAGGAGGCGCAGGTTGCCCCGTGGCGACGCTCTGGCATGCGCCGGGAAATTGGTCTAATTCCGGCATCAAAATTCGGAGCCGATATTCCCCAAGGAGCGCGCATGTTTACCGCCACGCTGATCGCTGACCCGAAAGAGGCCAATCTGGATCAAGGCACGCTCGATGCGCTCTGTGGCGCATGGGGCGGTGGCGATGCGCGTTGGCTCAACCCGAATGTCGCAGCCGAGTTCATGGTGGACCGCGTGCCGTCGAATCGTTGGGAGGCGTGGGAGGGCCTGCAGGGGCTGGGCGTCGATCTGGTCGTGCAGCCCGCCGAGGGGCGTCGCAAGCAGATGCTGCTGGCAGATATGGACTCGACGATGATCCAGCAGGAATGCATCGACGAGCTGGCCGACGTGGCGGGCGTGGGTGAACGCGTGAAGGAGATCACCGCGCGGGCGATGAATGGCGAGCTGGATTTCGAAGGCGCGCTGACCGAGCGGGTCGGTCTGCTGAAAGGGCTGCCCGAGAGCGTGATTTCCGAGGTGATCGCGAACCGCATCAGCTTCATGCCCGGTGGGCACGATCTGGTCGCGACGATGAAGGCCCATGGTGCCTACTGTGTGCTCGTCTCGGGCGGCTTCACGGCCTTCACCGGCTATGTCGCGGAGACGCTGGGCTTCGACGAGAACCGCGCGAACCTGCTGCTGGTCGAGGATGGCAAGCTGACGGGCGTGCCCTCGCAGCCGATCCTCGGGCGCGAGGCCAAGGTTCAGGCTTTGCTGGAAATTTCGGAAAAACTGAAGCTGGATCACGCGCAGGTCATGGCCGTGGGCGACGGGGCGAACGATCTGGGAATGCTGAAGCTCGCCGGTGCGGGCGTGGCGCTGCATGCCAAGCCCTCCGTTGCCGCCGAATGCGACATCCGGATCAACTTCGGCGATCTGAGCGCGCTGCTCTACATTCAGGGCTATGCGGTGGAAGATTTCGCCTGACCGCCCTGCCAGACTTCGGTCAGGCGCCAATCGTCATCTAAATGCACCAGATCCCCTGCGAGACCGGGGGCGATCCGGCCCACCGGCGCGCCGATTGCCTCTGCCGGGATACGACTTGCCATCGCAAGCGCCTGTTCCGGTGATACGCCAACCTTCTCGATCATGAAGCGCACCGCCTGCGGCAGCGACAGATCGGCCCCGGCGAGCGTGCCGTCCTCCAGCCGCAGCGCCCCGTCGCGGCGCAGGATGCGGCGACCGGCGAGATCAAACTCGGTCAGATCGGACCCGGCGCAGGCCATCGCGTCGGAGACGAGGAAGACCTCGCCCTGCCGTTTCGCCTCCAGCGCCAGCCGGATCGTCTCGGGATGCACATGGATGCCGTCCGCGATCAGCCCAACGGAGACCGGCTGCGACAGCGCCGCGCCGACGAGTCCGGGTTCGCGCGAGCCCAGCTGGCTCATCGCATTGAAGAGATGGGTGACCATCCGCGCGCCTGCCGAGATGGCCTCCTGAGCCTCCGCGAAGCTGCAATCGGAATGGCCGAGGCTGACGACGATACCGGCATCGGAGAGGCGCGCGATCTGTTCGGGCGTCGCGTTGGCGGGCGAGAGCGTCACGATCAGCGCGGGCAGCCCGGTCTTCGCCTCCAGCAGCGTCTCGATATCCTCTTCGTCCATCGGTCGGATGCAACCCGGCGGGTGACAACCGGGGCGCTTCGGGTCGAGATGCGGGCCCTCCAGATGCAGCCCGCCGAAGCCCGGCACTCGCGACACGGCGGCGATACCTGCCGCCAGCACGGTCTGGGTCGCGGCGCGGGTATCGGTGATCAGCGTCGGCAGGATCGTCGTCGCGCCAAGATCGGCATGCGCGGCGCAGATCGTCGCGATCGTCTCCAGCGTCGCGCGCCCGTCGAGCATCACGCCGCCGCCGCCGTTCACCTGCAGATCGACAAGCCCGGGCGCGAGCGTGCCTCCCGGAAACTCGATCACCTCGCCTTCTGGCAGCTCCGCGATCGGGCAGAGCGCCGAGATTCGACTCTGTTCCAGCACGATTGCATAGTTTTCGTGGAAGGCGGCGCCATCGAAAACGCGCGCGCCCGTCAGGATCAGCTTGTCCAAAACGCATCCTCCATCGCCAATGCCAAGGCACCGTCCAGCGCGTTGCCTTTCGCCGCCCGCTGCGGCCAATCTTGCACCGCCAGACCCTGTCCGAGTCCGCCGAGCCACGTCACGGGCAGCGGCTCTTCGGGTTGCAACAGCGCGATGGCCTCCCTGATCTCCGTCTGCGCAGCCTCGCGCACGGCAACCGCGGCAGGGTCGGTCGACTGCAGGACGCGCGGCGCAAACCGCGCCCAATCGGCGGGGGTGGCGTCGAGGCTGAACGCGATCAGCCCGTTGCGCCCGTTCATCTCGTCGAGGAAGTCGCGCAGCAGCGGCGTCACCGGGCAGAAACCATCCAGCGCACGCCCCGCCCGCATTCCGAGCGCCCGGCCCATCCAAGCGCCCGAGCCCTCATCGCCCAGCCGCAAGCCCCAGCCACCGATCGCGTGTTGCTGACCGCCCAGCTGCCGCGCGAAGAACGAGCCGGTGCCAATGGCCGCGACGATACCGTCCTCCGGTCCTAGGGCGCCGCGCACCGAGGTCGTCACATCCTGTACGACGCGGGCGGGAAAAGGCAGCTCGGCGGCCAAAGCCTCGGCGGCGGGCGCATGGTTCGCCCCGGCCAGCCCGAGCACCGCGCGAATCTTCGGTGCATCGAGGGGCCGCATCGCGGTTTCGATGGCGGTGAAGATATTTTGCCGCGCCGCGTCGTAGTCGGAGGCGATATTCGCGGGGCCGGCCTCGCCGCGCCCGATGACGCGGCCTGACGCATCGGCGAACACCGCCCGGCATCCGCTGCCTCCGCCATCGACTGCAATGAAATGCATCCCCGCCTCCGTTTTCTGCGTAACAGTGCCAAATAGCGAACCCGAGAGAAAGCGCGTAACGAAATCCGCGCGTGAAACGACTTGGGGAAAGATCGCATCGCCTCTATCACTGGGGCGTCACCCACGGGAGGACCATGCGCAAACCTCTGATATTCCTTGGCCTGATCGCTCTGGCGGTGATCGCGACCCTTCTGGTGGCCGATCCCGACCCCGAACGGCTGCGCGCCCTGCGCGACAGTCTCGCGGCGTGGCGCGAGGCGCATCCGCTGGCGCTGCCCATCGGGTTCTTCGTCACCTACGTTGTCGTTACGGCGCTGTCGCTGCCCTTTGCGGTCTGGCTGACCCTTTTGGGCGCGGCGCTGCTGGGATTCTGGCAGGGGCTGGTGCTGATCTCCTTCGCGTCATCCATCGGGGCGCTGCTGGCCTTTCTGGTCGCGCGCTACCTGATGCGCGACTGGGTGCGCGGGCGGCTTGGCCCACGGCTTGCGAAGATCGAGAAAGGGGCGGCGCGCGACGGGGAATTCTATCTGTTCTCGCTGCGGCTGATTCCGGTCGTGCCGTTCTTCGTCATCAACCTCGCCTTCGGGCTGACCCGGATGAAAGCATGGAAATTCTATGCCGTCTCGCAGCTCGGCATGCTGCCCGGCACGGCCGTCTATGTCGCGGCGGGCGCGCAACTGGGCGATCTGGGCAGCCTGTCGGGGATCGTCTCACCGGGGCTGCTCGGCGCCTTCGCGGCGCTGGCGGTGTTTCCGTGGGTGGCGCGCGCGGCGCTACGATTCTGGGCGCGCAAGCGCGCTTATCGCGGCTATGAGCGCCCGGCCAAGTTCGACCGCAACCTGATCGTCATCGGCGCAGGGGCGGCGGGGCTTGTGGCGTCTTATGTCGCGGCCCAAGCAAAGGCGAAAGTCACGCTGGTGCAGGACGGCCCGATGGGCGGCGATTGCCTGAATTTCGGCTGCGTGCCGTCGAAGGCGCTGATTGCCTCGGCGAGGGCTGTGGGTGTGGCACGCGGTTCCGAGGCGCTGGGCGTGCGCGCGGATGTCTCGGTCGATTGGTCCGTCGTGACGCGGCGGATATCCGAGGTGATCGCGCAGATTGAGCCGAATGATTCCGTGGAGCGCTATGAAGGTTTGGGCGTCGAGGTGATCGAAGGCCATGCGCGACTGGAAGACCCGTGGACCGTGCGCGTGGGCGACCAGCGCCTGACGACGCGCGGCGTCGTGCTCGCGACCGGCGCGGCTCCGGTGATCCCGCCGATCGAGGGGATCGGATCGGTCGAGCCCCTGACCTCGGACACGCTGTGGGAGGCGCTCGCTGCGATGCCTGCGCCGCCCGAGAGGATGGTGATCCTTGGCGGTGGCCCGATCGGCAGCGAGATAGCGCAGGCGCTGGCGCGTCTTGGGGCGGGCGTGACGGTCGTCGAGGCGGCGGAGCGGCTGTTGATCCGTGAAGATACCGAGGCCTCGGACGCCATCGCGGCCGCGTTGCGCGCCGATGGGGCCGATCTGAAGCTTGGTGCGAAGGCGATCCGCTTCGGGCGGGAGGAGTCCAGCACGGATGGACGTAAATGGCTGGAGCTGGAAGACGGCTCCAAGATTCAGTTCGACACGCTGCTGGTCGCGGTCGGACGCAAGGCGCGGCTCGAAGGCTTTGGGCTGGAGGAGCTGGGCATTCCGGCAAACAAAGTGATCGAGACGAACGACTACCTCGAGACGCTGATGCCGAATATCTACGCCGCAGGCGATTCGGCCGGGCCCTTGCAGCTTACCAACGCCGCGGGCCATCAGGGCTGGATCGCGGCGGCGAATTCGCTGGCCTCGCCGTTCTGGCGCTTCAAGGCCCATGCCGCGCCGATCCCGCATGCGGTCTTCACCACGCCGGAGCTGGCGCGGGTGGGGATCACGGCGACTCAGGCCGAGGCCGAGGGCGTGCATCACGAAGTCACGACATATCCGCTTGGCGATTTGGACCGGGCGCTGGCCGAAGGCGCGGGACAGGGCTTCGTGCGGATTCTCACCGCGAAGGGCTCGGACAAGATCCTCGGTGCCACGGTCTGCGGAGCGCATGCGGCCGAGGTGCTGGCGGAATTCGCGCTGGCGATGCGGCACGGGCTGGGCTTGGGCAAGATTCTCTCGACGCCGCATATCTATCCGAGCTGGTCGGAGGCCGCGAAGAACGCCGCCGGGCGCTGGCGGCAGTCGCATGTGAACCCGCGAACGCTACGTATCGCCGAGCGCTTCATGACATGGAGGCGCGGATGATCGACGCAGCTCTCCTGCCGCTGCAACGTGCCATGATGCAGCCCCCCGCCGAGGCGCTGGCCGCGCGCGATATCCGCGCCGATCAGGTGACGGTGGCGGGCTTCGCGCTGGGTCTGCTCGCGATTCCGGCGCTGGCCTTGCACGCCTATTGGCTGGCGCTGGCGCTGATCCTGATCAACCGGGTCGCGGACGGGCTCGACGGGGCCATCGCGCGGATCAAGGGGCCGACCGATCGCGGTGCGTTCCTCGATATCGCGCTGGATTTTCTGTTCTACGCGCTGATCCCGGTGGGCTTCGCTCTGGCTGATCCGGCCCGTAACGCGCTCGCCGCTTCCATCCTGATCGCGGCCTTCGTCGGCACCGGGTCGAGCTTCCTCGCTTTCGCCTCGATCGCCGCCAAGCGCGGGATGAGCACCGATGCCTATCCGACGAAGGGCATCTACTACCTCGGCGGCCTTACCGAAGGGGCCGAGACGATCCTGTTCTTCGCGGCGATCTGCCTGTTTCCGCAAGCCTTCCCGATCCTAGCCGGGATCTTCGCCGCCGCCTGTTTCGTGACCACCGTGACCCGCTGGCTGATGGGCTGGCGGGCGTTTTCCTGAACGGAGAGAGTATGAGAAACCTTCTTGCCGTCCCGGTTCTTGCCGCGAGTCTCGCGCTGCCGCTCGCCGCGCCCGCCTTCGCCGATTGGGCACAGACGCAGGCTGAGGCGAAGGGCCAGACGGTCTATTTCAACGCCTGGGGCGGCGATCCGCGCACCAACGCTTTCATCGACTGGGTGTCCGATCAGATGCAGGAGAAATACGGTGTCACGGTCGAGCAGGTGAAACTGTCCGACACTGCCGAAGCCGTTTCGCGCGTGCAGGCCGAGAAGGCGGCAGGCAAAGATGACGGCGGCGCGGTGGACCTTATCTGGATCAACGGGCCGAACTTTCTGGCGATGAAGGACGCGGGGCTGCTGCATGGGCCGTTCGTGAGCGATCTGCCCAATGCGAAATATCTCGACCTGTCGGAAGGCTCGGCGGCCACGACCGATTTCACCGTGCCGACCGAGGGCTATGAGAGCCCTTGGCGGCTTGCGAAATTCGCCTTCGCCTATGATGCGGAGCGGGTGAACGAACCGCCGAAGGATATGGCGGGGCTTCTGGATTGGGCCAAGGCGCATCCGGGCCGCTTCACCCATCCCAACCCGTCGAATTTCATGGGGGCGAGCTTCCTCAAGCAGGCGCTGGTCGAGTTGGCGCCCGATCCGGCGGCGCTGTCGCAGCCCGTGACGGACGAGGCCTATACCAAGGAAACCGCGCCGCTCTGGGCGTGGTACGATGCGTTGCGCCCGCTGATGTGGCGCGAAGGCAAATCCTTCCCCGAGAACGAAAGCGTGCAGGCGCAACTGCTGGCCGATGGCGAGGTCGATTTCGCGATGTTCTTCGATCCCGCCGCGCCCGCCGCGATGATCGAACAGGGCGTGCTGCCGCCCTCGGTCCGTGTCTGGGTGCCCGAAGGTGGCACGATCGGGAATATCTCCTACGTCGCGATTCCCTATAACGCGGCGCATCAGGCGGGGGCGGAGCTGGTCGCGAATTTCCTGCTCGATCCGGCCACGCAGGCGCATATGCAGGACATCCGCGTGCTGGGAAGTTTCTCGGTGCTCGATCCGGCGAAGCTGGACCAGGCGGCGAAACAGGCCTTCGCTGATTTGCCCACCGCGCCCGCGCTGCCGACGCTGGAGGAGTTGGGCCCGACCCTGCCCGAGCCGCACCCGAGCTGGATGACCAAGCTCACCGAGGACTGGGCGCAGCGCTACACGAAGTGAGGTTCCGATGCGGCTCGCCGGGGCGATCCTGACGCTGGTGATCGGCGCGCCGGTGCTGCTGGGCGCGGCGCTGACGCTGGCGACCGGCTTCGGCTGGCAGCCGGGGCTGGGGCGGGTCGCGCTGGGCTGGAACGGTTTCGCCGAGGCGCTGGCCGCGCCCGGTATCCTCACCTCGCTGCGGCTGACGCTGGTGACCGGTTTGGGGGCTACGCTGCTGTCGCTTGCGGCTTCGATCCCGCTCGCGCGCAGGCTGATGACGCGGCAATCGGCGTCGCGCTGGCTGACGCCTCTGCTCGCGGCGCCCCATGCGGCGCTGGCGATCGGGCTGGCCTTCCTGATCGCGCCCTCGGGCTGGGCCGCGCGGTTGATCTCGCCCTGGGCGACTGGCTGGGACTTGCCGCCGCAGATCGTCACTGTGGGCGACCCGTGGGGGCTGTCGCTGATCGTCGGGCTGATGCTGAAAGAGGTGCCGTTCCTGACGCTGATGACGCTGGTCGCCGTCGCGCAGCGACCGGTGGCGGCGCAGATGGCGGCGGGGCGTGCGCTTGGCTACGCGCCGGGGCGCGTCTGGGCGCGGATCGTCTGGCCGCAGCTTTACCCGGCGCTGCGCCTGCCGGTGCTGATCGTGCTGGCCTTCTCGCTGTCGGTCGTGGACATGGCGCTGATCCTCGGGCCGTCGAACCCGCCGACGCTGGCGGTGCGGATCCTGCGGCTCTACGGCGCGCCGGATCCCGCGCAGGCGGTGCCCGCCTCGGCGCTGGCGGTGATCCTGCTGGTGGTGATGGGGGCGAGTGCGGCGCTTTGGATGGCCGGCGAGCGCGCGGTGGCACGGCTGGGCAAGACGGCGATCCGCGCTGGGCATCGCGGCACCTCGCGGCGAAACTGGAGCGGCGCTGGCCTGATCGGGGCGGGCGGTCTGCTGGCGATCGGATCGCTCGGCGCGCTGATCCTGTGGAGCCTCGCGAGCTTCTGGCGCTTTCCCGATGCCATGCCCGCCGATCTGACGCTCAAACGCTGGGCCAGCGCGGATTGGGCAGGGCCCGCTCTGACCAGCTTGTCCCTTGCGCTGGTCTCGACCGGGCTGGCGGTGATCCTCGCGATGCTCTGGTTGGAAAGCGAGGATCGCTCCGGCAAGCGCCTGCCGCTCGGCGCCTTGATCGTCCTGCCGCTTTTGCTGCCGCAGATCGGGTTTCTGCAGGGGCTGACGACGGGGTTTCTCTGGCTCGGCCTGCCGCCCGGGCCGGTCGCGGTGACATGGGCCGAACTGCTGTTCGTCTTTCCCTATGTGATGATCGCGCTGGCCGGGCCGTGGCGCGCGCTCGACCCGGCGCATCTCGCCAGTGCGGCGAGCCTCGGGGCCGGGCCGACGCGACGCCTGCTGCGGATCAAGCTGCCGATGCTGCTCGGTCCGATCTGCGCGGCGGCGGCGATCGGGGTCGCGGTGTCGGTCGCGCAATATCTCGCAGTTCTGCTGCCCGGGGCGGGGCGCGTTCAGGCGCTGGCGACCGAAGCGGTCGCGCTCGCCTCGGGGGCGGATCGGCGGCTGGCCGCGATCCTCGCGCTCATGCAGGCGGCGCTGCCATGGCTGGGTTTCGCGCTGGCGCTCGCCGTGCCGGCATGGTGGCATCGCAATCGGCGCGGGTTGCGCGGAGGAGTGGCATGAGCCTCGAGCTGATCGATCTGAGCCTGACCGCGCCCGGCACCTCCGCGCCGCTCTTCGCGCCGCTGTCGCTGGTCGTGGCGCCTGGCGAGACCGTCTGCCTGATGGGGCCGTCCGGGATCGGCAAGTCGAGCCTGCTCGCCCATATCGGCGGGCACCTGCCGCGTGGGTTCACGGCCTCGGGCGATGTGCGGCTCGATGGCGAAAGCGTCACGCAGCTGCCCGCCGAGAAACGCGGCATCGGGATGCTGTTTCAGCAGGCGCAGCTTTTCCCACATCTCTCGGTGGGCGACAATCTGGCCTTCGGGCTGCCCGGGCAGGTGAAGGGCAAGGCGGCCCGGCGCGCGGCGGTCGAGGCGGCATTGGAACAGGCCGGGCTTGCGGGCATGGCTGATCGCGATCCGGCGACGCTGTCGGGCGGGCAGAGCACCCGTGCGGCGCTGATGCGCACTCTGCTTGCCCGGCCCCGCGCGGTGTTGATCGACGAGCCCTTCGCCGCGCTCGACGCGGAGCTGCGGGCCGAGATCCGCAGTTTCACGCTGCAGCATCTCGCGGCCGAGCGGATCCCTTGCCTGATGGTCAGCCACGATCCGGAGGATGGCGCGGCAGCTGCGCGCCGGATCACATTGGGCTGAACCCCGCGCAGCCGCAGTGCGGCGAGCCCCGGCAGACTTGCGCGTTGAGGGCCCTGAGGCTATCTCAAAACTCATGATTTCTGCTGTCAAACACCGCTCGTCGCGTCTTTTGGCCCCCCTCGCCCTCGCGCTGGGGGGCACCGGATTGCTGGCGGGGTGTCAGCCGACAGCCTTCGGTTCGGCGCAGGTCGCAAAAGCCCGCACCACGCTCGCGAATGGCGCGCTGACGGTAGCCGCGCCGAAGGGCTGGTGCGTCGATCCGAAAAGCCTGCGCAATTCCGGTGCGGGGGGGTTCGCGCTGTTCGGCAATTGCGCTGCAATCTCGCGCAATGCCGAGGATGCCCATGCGCCAGAGCCCGCGCTGCTGAGCGTCACCGTCGGGCCGCCCGCGCTGGAGGATGGCTCCGGCAAGCTGTCACGGGATCGGCTCAAGAAGATCGGCGATTTCTTCCATTCCGAGATTGGGCGGGCGGCGCTGTCGCGATCCGGCGAGGCGGGCGACGTCACTATCAAAGGCACCGATATCGCCGATGGCACCTTGCTGCTGCGGGTCGAGGATCGCTCCGGCACCGGCGGGCCGCCGATCGCCAAGACCTATCTGCGGGGCGTCACCGCGCTTGGCGGGCGGATCACCGCGCTGTCGGTTATGCCGCTGAAGGAAGGCGAATTGAGCTACGCCCAGCAGCGCCAGTTGCTGGAGAAATTCATCGCCGCGATCCGCGCCGCGAACTGACCGTGCGGACGTGACGCTCCGAGCGCGCGTCGCCACGCCGGAACATGATGACTTCGCCCGGAAATTTCCCTTTCTCAGAATCCGCTGATAAGGAATAACTGCTGTGATGCCGCAAGCGGCAACGGCAGGACGGGAAAGAAGGGCGGGACATGGCGGGGCGAAACGGCGGATCGCTGTTGCAACGGATTGCCGAGCGGCGCAGCTTGCGGCGCTGGCGCGATGCGGCGTCCACGGTGCCCACGCTTGGGCCTGATGGACTGCGCAGTCTGCGCGCCCGGGCGCGCGCGCTGCGCAACGAGCTCGACACGGTGCTCCGCGCGACCGAGCAGCGGCTGACGGCCTTTCCCGGTGATACGTCGGTTCGCAAGCCCGCGGGCAGTGACTGGGCGTGGCGTCCGCTGCTCTGGCGGGTGAAGGCGCATCCGCACGGTGTCGCGGGGGCGCAAAGTCGCGACAAGCTTGGCTATGACCTCATCCTGTTCCATGACTGCCCTCGGTCCGAGATAACGCTGCGCCAGATCCGTAATACCAAGGGCGAGACGCTCGCGCCGTTCGGGCTGCGGCTCGATGTGCTGCGCTTCGAAGGCTCGTTCCTGTCGCTGGTGCTCGACCTGCCCGATGCGGCGCTTGGCGGGCTGCAACTCAACCATCTCATCCGGCTGGAGATGCAGCTGGAGTGCGAGCGGGAACTGGAGGTGTTCTGCCGCCTCAACATCAAGCACGGCCCCAATTCGGAGCAGCTGGTGCGCGAATTGCCCCGAGGCGAGGGCGCGCGCTATGTCGAATTCGATCTGGCCTATACGCGGATGAACGAGCGGCGGTTGGAAAAGGTATGGGTCGACCTGATTTTCGAAAACCCACGGATGAACGAGGTGGTGATCCGCGATCTCACCTTCGCGCGCTACCCGCGCGCCGAGCTGTGACGGAGGCGAGGATGCTGGAAAATTCACGGATCAAGGCCGGGCGCTGGGAGGCGGTGAGCCACGAGAAAGAGACGCCCGATCTTGAGGTGCGCCATCAGGGCGAGGTGCTGGAAGGGCTGTTGCTGACTGGCGAGCCGGGCGACTGGCGCCTCTCGCAGCCGATCCCGGCGGAGTTGCTGAGTGAGGGGGTACTGACCTTCCTCGTCTGCCGCAAATCGGATGGCGAGGTGATCGACCGCTTCTCTCTGGTAGCAGGCGCGCCGCTCGCGGGTGATCTGCGCGCCGAGATCGACCTGCTGCGCACCGAGTTGGACATGCTGTCGCGCGCCTTCCGCCAGCATTGCGCCGAGAGCGAAAGCTGAGCCTTTTGCGCGCGCCCTCGCGCGGGCGCGCGCACGCGTAGAAGAAAGACCTACGCGTCGAGCAGCTTGGCCACGGCCCGCAGCTCGAATTTCTGGATCTTCCCGGTCGAGGTTTTCGGCAGTTCGGAGAAGACCACGCGCTTGGGCGTCTTGAAGCCCGCGAGCCGCTCGCGGCAGAACTTGATCAACTCCTCTTCCGTCGCCTCCTTGCCCTCCTTCAGCTCGACGAAGGCGCAGGGCACCTCGCCCCAGGTCTCGTCGGGCTTCGCTACGACCGAGGCGAGCGAGACCGCCGGGTGGGCGCAGATCACGCCTTCCACCTCGACCGAGGAGACGTTCTCCCCGCCCGAGATGATGATGTCCTTCGCGCGGTCGGTGATCTTGATGTAGCCGTCGGGATGCATGAAGGCGATGTCGCCGGAGTGGAACACGCCGCCCTCGAAGGCCTCGCGCGTCGCCTGCGGGTTCTTGAAGTAGCCCTTCATCACCATGTTGCCGCGGAAGACGATCTCGCCCAGATGCTGAGCGTCGCGGGCGACCTCCTTGCCCTGATCGTGAACGGTGACCTGTTCGAGCATCGGCATCGACACGCCCGTGCGCGCCTTCAGTTCGGCACGTTCCTCGCCGGTTGCGCCGTCCCAGGATGGCTTCCAGGTGCATTCCACGGCAGGACCATAGGTTTCGGTCAGCCCGTAGACTTGCGTGACGTTGAAGCCCAGCGGTTCGATCGCGGCCAGCGTCGAGGCGGGCGGCGGGGCGCCGGCGGTGAAGACTTCGACCACGTGATCGAAGGGGCGGCGATGCTCGTCCTTGGCGTTGACGATGGTGTTGAGCACGATCGGCGCGCCACCGAAATGCGTCACCCCGTGATCGGCGATCGCGTCATAGATGTTCTTCGCGGTCACGTCCCGGCAGCCGACGACCGTGCCGCCCATCATCGGGGCCATCCAGCTATGGGTCCAGGAGTTGCAATGGAACAGCGGCACGATGGTCAGCAGAACCGGGTAAAGCTGCATCCGCCACGAGATCGCGTTCGCCTGCGTCGAGAGATAGGCGCCGCGGTGGTGATAGACGACGCCTTTGGGCTTCCCGGTCGTGCCGGAGGTGTAGTTGAGCGCGATGCTCTCCCATTCGTCCTCAGGCATGATCCAGTCGAACATCGGATCGCCCTCGGCTACGAGCGCCTCGTATTCGAGGTAATGCCCGGTCGGCTCGAACCCGTGATCGGGGTCGGCCACCTCCACGATCTGCGGCGCGGGGCCTTTCATCTTCTTCACGGCTTCTTCGGCCACCGGCAGGAAGGCCACGTCGCAGAGCACGATCTTCGCGCCGCCATGTTCGAAGATATAGGCGACGGTATCGACATCGAGCCGTGTGTTGATCGCGTTCAGCACCGCGCCGCAGGCGGGCACGCCGAAATGCGCTTCGATCTGGGGCAGGGTGTTGGGCAGGATCGTCGCTACCACGTCACCCGAGTTCACGCCGCGCGCCTTGAGCGCCGAGGCGAGCTGGCTCACGCGCGCGTGGTAATCGACGTAATTATAAGAGCGGCTGCCGTAGATCACCGCCAGCCGCTCGGGGAAGACCTCCAGCGCGCGGTTGAGATGCGACAAAGGTGTAAGCGGGGCGTAATTCGCCGCGCATTTCTCCAAACCCGTCTCGTCGGCAAGCCAGCCCATGAAAACCTCCTCCTCAATTGTTCGGGCATCTTCAGGCGGCTCCGCGCGAAAGAAAAGGGGGTTTGCGTCATCTTTCGTCAGAGATAGTGTCTCGCGCATGATCGTTTCGCATGGCCGTCGCTATATCTTCGTTCACATCCCGAAGACGGGCGGCACGGCGCTGACGCTCGCGCTGGAGGACCGCGCCATGGCGGACGATCTTCTGATCGGAGACACGCCCAAGGCGCAGCGGCGCAAACGCAGGCTGGCGGGCCGCGAGACGCAAGGGCGGCTTTGGAAGCATTCCACGCTGAGCGACGGGCTGGGGCTCTATACGGAAGAGCAGGCTCGGGCCTATTTCACTTTCACACTTGTGCGGAACCCGTGGGATCGGGTCGTCAGCTACTACCATTGGTTGCGCGAGCAGCAGATGGCGCATCCGGCCGTGGCGTTAGCAAAGTCACTCAGCTTTTCGGACTTCATAAACCATCCGCACACCCAGGCATCGCTCGCGGCGGCCCCTTATGGCAGCTACACGCGGCTGCCGGACGGGGAGGAGATTTGCGACCTTTATATTCGCCTTGAAGATGTAGAGGCCGATGCCGCACCCCTCGCGACGCATCTGGGGTTTTCCGTGACGCCCTTCGCGCGATCCAACATTTCCGCGCGGAAGCGCAACTGGCGCGAGTATTTTTCGGATGCCGACGCTGAAGCGGTTTCAAAACTCTGTGCCGAAGACATCGCGCGGTTCGGTTACCGATTCTAAATTTTCGCGCGATTGCAGATTGCGACGCATTTTGGGCCATTCTTACGGGCGGTGAACGCGTCCCTATCCAAAAAGATAGGTCAATCGAGCGTGTCCCCTATCCAAAAAGATAGGTCAATCACGGGTCCGTGAGCAACTTACTGTCCGAAAGTATAGGTTTGCCACATTTCGGTCACCTTTCGGCCCCGGAAACTCCCTAGGAATCAATTGATCTGGGTAGGACCAAGAAATGGCCTCGCCGACTTTCAGAAGGAAGACCGACATGACCCGCAGTGCAACGACGACCTGGGACGACGATTGCGCCTTTGATACCGCTCTGGCGGGCGCAACCTCCGGGCGAATGCTCGACAACGGAGCTGCGTCGGGAATCGTCGCCGGAACGCGCATCGCCACCGCCATGGGCTGGCGCCCGGTGGAAGCGATCGCAGCCGGTGACATGGTCATGACTTTCGACAGTGGCCTGCGTCCCGTCGCGGACGTCAAACGGACTCAACTCTGGCTCGGTCACGGGCGTTGCCCGGACCATCGCAAGCCGCTCGCCGTGCCGGTCGGCGCGTTGGGCAACAAAACCCCGATGCTGCTTTTGCCTGAACAGAACATGATGGTGGAAAGCGACATGGCCGAGGCAATTTACGGTGACCCCTTCGCCGTGATCCCCGCTTCGGCACTTGAAGGCTATCGCGGGATCGATCGGATTACACCCCACCGTCCGATCGACGTGATCGTGCTGGAGTTTGAGGAGGAGGAGATCGTCTACGCTAATGGTTCTGGCATGGTCCATTGCGGTTCGGTCAACAGCCACCGGCTCGAAGCGCTCTTCGACGATGATGCGGGCCCGAACTACGAGACGCTGTCGCTCGAGATGGCGCGCTCGATCGTCGCGGGGCTGATCGACGAAGATCTGACCGCACATGCTTACGCGGCAGAGTGATAGCCCGGCCTGATCCCCTCCTGAAATTCTGACAGGCCGAACGCCGCACCCCCAGACCAGGGTGCGGCGTTTTCCTTTGCCCGGGAATAGGCGAACGCTTCGGCGCAGAGGAAGGCGCGCGCATAGAAAAACGCCGGGGCCTTTCGGTCCCGGCGTTCTGGTTTTCTGGCGCCGTCGGATCAGGCGGCTTTCGCGGCCTGACCGTCGCCGAAACGACCATAGAAGGTGTCACCCTTGGCTGCGATGTCGCGCAGCAGGGCGGGGGCTTCGAAGCGCGGACCGTATTGCGCGGTGAGCGCCTCGCAGATCTCCACCGCCTTGCCGGCGCCGAGGATGTCGAGCCACGAGAACGGGCCACCCGACCACGGGGCGAAGCCCCAGCCGAGGATCGCGCCCACGTCACCCTCGCGGATGTCTTCCAGCACGCCCTGCTCAAAGGCGCGCACGGCTTCCAGCACCTGCGCCATCAGGAGGCGATGCTGCACGTGATGCACGTCGGGCTGCTCGTCGGCGCGCGGGAACTTGGCGTCGAGCCCATCCCAGAGGCCTTGGCGTTTGCCCTTGTCGTCATAGTCGTAGAAGCCCGCGTTCGACTTGCGGCCCATCCGGCCTTCGTCGGCCATCCAGAACAGCACGTCATCGACCGCCTCATCGGGATAGGCATCGCCCATCGCCGCCTTGGTGGCCTTCGCGATCTTCACGCCGAGGTCGATCGAGGTCTCGTCTACCAGCTGCAGCGGTCCGAGCGGCATGCCGACCATAGTCGCGGCGTGTTCCACCAGCGTCGGGTTCACCCCTTCGGCCACCATGCGAATCCCCTCGTTGATATAGGGGATGATGCAGCGGTTGGCGTAGAAGAAGCGCGCGTCGTTCACCACGATCGGCGTCTTGCGGATCTGGCGCACGAAGTCGAGCGCCTTGGCCACGGCCACAGGACCGGTTTCGGCACCCTTGATGATCTCGACCAGCATCATCTTGTCGACGGGCGAGAAGAAGTGGATGCCGATGAACTGCTCGGGGCGTGCGCTGGCCTTGGCCAACTCGGTGATCGGCAGGGTCGAGGTGTTGGTCGCGAAGATCGCATCCTGCGGGATGACGGCTTCGGCTTTCTTGGTGACCTCGGCTTTGACGCCCGGATCTTCGAACACCGCTTCCACGATCAGGTCGCAGCCTTCCAGCGCGGCGTAATCGGTGGTCGCGTTGATCAGGCCGAGCGTCTTGGCCTTGCCCTCTTCGGTGACCTTCTTGCGCGAGATGCCCTTGTCGAGGATGCCTTCGGAATAGGACTTGCCGCGATCGGCGGCCTCTTGGCTGTTGTCGATCAGCACGACTTCGATACCGGCCTTGGCTGAGACATAGGCAATGCCTGCGCCCATCATGCCCGCGCCGAGGATGCCGACCTTCTTCACCCTCTGGTCCGACACGTCGGGACGGTTCGCGCCCTTCTCCAGCGCGCCCTTGTTGATGAAGAGCGAACGGATCATCGAGGTCGACGACGGGTTCAGCAGAACGTTGGTGAACCAGCGCGCCTCGATCTTGATCGCCTGATCGAAGGGCACGAGCGCGCCTTCATAGACCGCCGACAGAAGCGCCTTGGCCGCCGGATAGATGCCCGCGGTCTTGCCATGCACCATCGCGGAAGCACCGACGAAGGTCATGAAGCCCGCCGGGTGATAGGGTGCGCCGCCGGGCATCTTGAAGCCCTTCGCGTCCCACGGTTTGACCAGATCGGCGTCTTTCGCGGCCAAAACCCATTCCTTCGCGGCGGCTAGCGGATCCTCGACGACCTCGTCGATCAGGCCCGCAGCTTTCGCCTTCTTGGGGTCCGAGAGCTTGCCTTCCAGCAGGAAGGGCGCCGCCGCCATCGCGCCGAGCTTGCGCGAGACGCGGGTGGTGCCGCCGCCGCCGGGGAAGATACCGACCATGATCTCGGGCAGGCCGATCTTGGCCTTCGGGTTGTCAGCGACAAAAGTGCGGTGCGTCGACAGCGGCAGTTCCAGACCGATGCCGAGCGCGGTGCCGGGGATCGCGGTCGCGATCGGCTTGCCGCCCTTGTTGGTCTTCGGGTCCATGCCGGCGCGCTCGATCTTGCGCAGGACATGGTGCATCTGCATGACCCCGTCGAAGATCGCCTGAGCGCCGCCTTCGCGCATCTGCGCGATGACGTTGAGGTCCATGCCGCCCGCGAAATCGGGCTTGCCGGAGGTAATCACGACACCCTTCACGGCGTCATCCGCCAGCGCCTTGTCGATGAAGCTGTCGAGAAGCGCGAAGCCCTCCATGCTCATCACGTTCATCGACTTCTCGGGCACGTCCCAAGTGATGACGGCAACGCCGTCGCTGCCAAGTTCGTATTTGAAATCAGCCATTTGTTCCTCCCTCACACGCGCTCGATGATGGTCGCGGCGCCCATGCCGGACGCAACGCAGAGCGTGGCCAGACCGGTGTTCAGGTCGCGGCGTTCGAGCTCGTCCAGCAGTGTGCCGATGATGATCGCGCCGGTGGCGCCGAGCGGGTGGCCAAGCGCGATCGCGCCGCCGTTGACGTTGACCTTCGATGCGTCGACCTGGAAGGCCTGCATGAAGCGCAGCACGACCGCAGCAAACGCCTCGTTCACCTCGAACAGGTCGATGTCGGAGATCGACATGCCCGAATCGGCGAGGATCTTTTCGGTCACGGGCACCGGGCCGGTCAGCATGATCGTCGGATCGGTGCCGATCTTCGCGGTGGCGCGGATGCGCGCGCGCGGCTTGAGGCCATGCGCCTCACCGAATTCCTTGTTGCCGATCAGCACGGCGGCGGCCCCGTCCACGATGCCCGAGGAGTTGCCGGCGTGATGGACGTGGTTGATGTGATCGAGGTGCGGGTATTTCAGCATCGCGACCTTGTCGAAGCCGGGCATGACCTCGCCCATTTCCTTGAAGGACGGCTTCAGGCTGCCGAGCGATTCCATCGTCGTGCCCGGACGCGGGAATTCGTCCTGCTCGAGAATGGTCAAACCGTTCTGGTCCTTCACCGGCACGATGGATTTTGCGAAACGGTTTTCCTTGATCGCCTCCGCCGCACGGCGCTGCGATTCCACGCCGAGCGCGTCGACGTCTTCGCGGCTAAAGCCGTATTCGGTGGCGATGATATCGGCCGAAATGCCCTGCGGGACGAAATAGGTCTTCATCGCGAGCGACGGGTCCACGGCGATTGCCGCGCCGTCCGAGCCCATCGCGACACGGCCCATCATCTCGACGCCGCCTGCGATATAGCCCATGCCCGCGCCGCCGCGCACCTGGTTCGCGGCGAGGTTCACCGCTTCCATGCCCGAGGCGCAGAAGCGGTTGATCGACAGGCCCGGGATGCGCTCGTCGAGATCCGACAGAAGCACCGCCGAGCGCGCAAGGCAGCCGCCCTGCTCCATCACCTGGGTCGCGTTGCCCCAGATTACGTCCTCGACCGCATGGCCTTCGAGGTTGTTGCGCTCGGCCACCGCGTTCAGCAGCCGCGCGGACAGCGCGACCGAGCTGACCTCGTGCAAGGAGCCGTCCTTGCGGCCCTTGCCCCGCGGAGTGCGGGCTGCGTCATAGATATAGGCTTCCGTCATGGTTCCTCCTCACGCCCGGTCGGAAGGATTGCCGGGCATCAAATCATAGGGGTGTTTCCAACCGGGCAGGGCGGCAATGCCATCCAGCCAACGGTCGATATTGGGGAATTCCTTGCGGTCGAACCCAAAGGGCTCGGGGTAGTAGAGATAGCCGCAGCAGGCGAAATCGGCCAAGCTGGGCTGGTCGCCGACGACCCAGTCGCGACCCTCCATATGTTTCTCCAGCGTCTTGATCGCGGTCAGCACGCGGCCCTTGAGCCAGCCGATCGCTTCTTGCGGACGCTTCTCTTCGGGCAGGAAGTTCATCAGGAAGCGCAACCCGCCTTGCTGGCCCGAGCCTTTCTGCGCATCCCAGAACATCCAGCGCAGCATTTCGTTGCGGTCCTCGGCGAGGAATTTGCCGGTCTGCTCCGCGATGTGAAGTTGGATGACGCAGGATTGCGACAGGGTCAGGTCGCCCTCTTTGAAGACGGGCGCCTCGGCCATTTCGTTCAGCGCCTGGTATTCGGCGCTGCGCGCCTCGCCGTTGAAGAAATCGACATAGACCGGCTCCCAGTCGTAGCCCGCCAATTCCATCGTCAGCGCCGCCTTGTAAGCGTTCCCCGACTCTCCGAAGCAATAAAGTTGTGCCGCCATTCGTTGCGGTCCTCCCTGATCACGATGCCAATCTGGCCCCTAAGTGACGCGAACGTAAGCCCCTCGTGGGCATTCCGCCGCAACGTCATTCGATCACGACGTTGCGTCCAACGCGAGGGAGAGGGTGACGTTCCGTTGCGAGAGGTGAACGGACGTGAACGGAAAGCACGGAAAAAGCGAGAGGAGCGGCGCGGTTAGCGCACCGCCTGCATCGTTCCCTTGGGAAACTCGATTCCTTCGAAATCGGGATACACCTTGCGCAATACCGCGATCTGCGCCGGGCTGTCGATGCGCACAAGATACCATTCCTCGCCATCCTGCAGCGCCAGCGTGGTATTGGTCGAGCGCACCTTGCCCATATCGGGCACCTCCATCACCGTCGATGTCGGAATCTGCGCATAGGCCCGGCCCGAAGACGTCTCGCCGGTTTTCATTTCGTTGGTGTTCATCTCGAACTCGTCGATCGTGACCGAGGCCATCGCGTCGTTGATCTGCTTGCGCATGATCTCTTCGAGCTGTTCTTTCGGTACGCCCGTCTGATCCGCGATGGCCTGCATCATCTTCGGCGGCACCGTGTCGAAGAAGACCGAGTAGTCCTTCTCTTCCACCGCCTTGGTGAAGCCCGCGACCTCCTGCGTGACAGCGTTGCGGTCGGCGGAGTCGAAGGCAAAGGCGGGCAGGGCCGAGACGGCAAGGGATGCGACAGCGAAAGCGAGAGACAGGCGGGTCATGGATGTCCTTTCGAAATCAGGCTTTGCGCTCGCCAAGCTCGGCCTTGAACAGCCGCAGGCGGTGGTTGAGATTTTCCTCGTGGGTGACGGAGTTGAAATGCTCGAACAGGAAGGTCAGCGCCTCGTCGGGCGTGATTTCCGCCTCCTGCGCGAAGCGGTTGAGGCTGCGATAGGCGTCATTGGTCATGGCGACGGGAAAGCGACGGGTCAGGCGCAGTCGTTTGGGCATTCAGGCTCCGGGGCAATGTAGCGCGGGAAGGCGCGTCAGGTTGCGCGCAGCTTAGGAAGAAACCTGCGCGCTGGCCAGACCGCCCGTGCTCCGAAGCCAAGCATCGGGACCGCGCCTAGAGGTCGTCCCAATCGCTCAGCCCGAGCTTGTTCTTGCGGTGGATCTGCCACAGCGCCATCAGCGCCCCGAAGGCGAGCGCCGAGATCACCAGCGTTACCAGATGCGGCGCGTAGGACATGCCCTCCGTCGCGCTCAGCAGATGATCCACGAGGAGCTGCGCCACCGCGAACCCGGCGCCGAAGATCAGCAGGTTCTGCTTCCAGTCGAGATAGGGAATCGGGCGCGGCTCGAAGCCCAGCCAATGCAGTACCCGCGCGCCCATGGAAGGGCGGGTCGAGCGGAACACGCCCCGCGCCCGCAGCTCTGCGAGCGCGGCATCGTATCGGCGGTGGGTTTCTGCGTTATTGAGATACATGGCGGCGGGGCTCGGCGGGAATCGTGTCTCGGTTGAGATTCCGAGGTTAGACTTGCATGGCCGCAAAACAATCGCCCGGCGCTACACTTCGCCTGACATGGCGGTGATCGAAAATTGAAACGGCGGGCCGAGGCCCGCCGTTCATTTTCGTTTGATCCGTTCGTCTCAGAACTGGTCGTCGGTCAGCGCCATGACCGGGTCCGCACCGCTCTCGATCCGCGCCAGATGCATGGCGCAGGCGGGAAGCTGACGCGCCATGTAGTAGCGGCCCGTCGCGATCTTGCCTTCGTAGAAGGCAGTGTCCGACGCCCCGTTGTCGAGCGCGGTGAAGGCGGCTTTCGCCATCCGCGTCCACATCAGGCCGAGGCAGACGTGGCCCATCAGGTGCATGAAGTCATAGCTGCCCGACAGCGCCGCGTTCGGGTTTT
Organism: Thioclava sp. F34-6; assembly: GCF_002213235.1. Lineage (NCBI taxonomy): Bacteria > Pseudomonadati > Pseudomonadota > Alphaproteobacteria > Rhodobacterales > Paracoccaceae > Thioclava > Thioclava sp. F34-6. The sequence continues at coordinate 79,370 of NZ_NBOA01000004.1, read as the reverse complement.
TCATGCCGTTCTGCATGAAGAACATGCCCGCGGTCTGAAGCTGCTTGGAGGCGTTCTTCAGCGCATCGGTGAAGGGCTTCATCCGCTCATCGTCGTCATGCGACTTGCACTCTGCCTTGACCATCTCGAAGAAGGCCATGACGTGCTTGCCACCGTCGGCTGCGAGCTTGCGGCCCACGAGGTCGAGTGCCTGAATGCCGTTGGCGCCCTCGTAGATCATCGCGATGCGCGCGTCGCGCACATGCTGCGACATCGGCCAGTCCTCGGTATAGCCGTGGCCACCGAAGACCTGCTGCGCGGAGACGGCGGTCTCGAAGCCCTTGTCGGTAAGGAAGCCCTTGATGACCGGGGTCATCAGCGAGATCAGACCTTCGGCTTCGGCGTCGTTGAGCCCATGGGAGCGGTCGATCAGATGCGCGCCCCAGAAGGTGAAGGCGCGGGCGCCCTCTACGAAGCTCTTCTGGTCCATCAGCATCCGGCGCACGTCCGGGTGCACGATGATCGGATCGGCGGCCTTCTCGGGCGCTTTCACGCCGGTCACGTCGCGACCCTGAATGCGGTCCTTCGCGTAAGCCACGGCTTCCTGATAGGCGGCTTCGGCCACGGCATAGCCCTGAAGGCCGACGCCGAGACGCGCTTCGTTCATCATGGTGAACATCGCGCGCATCCCCTTGTGGAGATCGCCCAGCAGCCAGCCCTTCGCGCCGTCGTAGTTCATGACGCAGGTCGCGTTGCCGTGGATGCCCATCTTCTCTTCGAGCTTGCCGACCGAGAGCGAGTTGCGCTCGCCCAGCGAGCCGTCCTCGTTGACGAGGAATTTCGGCACGATAAAGAGCGAGACGCCCTTGGTGCCTTCGCCACCGCCCGGCGCTTTCGCCAGCACGAGGTGGATCACGTTATCCGACAGGTCGTGATCGCCCGCCGAGATGAAGATCTTGGTGCCGGTGATCGCGTAGGAGCCATCATCCTGCGGCTCGGCCTTGGTGCGCATGAGACCCAGATCGGTGCCGCAATGGGGCTCCGTCAGGTTCATCGTGCCGGTCCAGTCGCAGGTGACCATCTTCGGCAGATAGGTCTGCTTCTGCTCGTCCGTGCCGTGGGTGTGGATCGCCGAATAGGCGCCGTGGGTCAGGCCCTGGTACATGTTGAAGGCCATGTTGGCCGAGACGAACATCTCGCCCACCGCGCAGTTCAGCAGGTAGGGCATGCCCTGACCGCCGAATTCAGGATCGCAGTCGAGCGCGGTCCAGCCGCCCTCTTTCATCGCCTCGAACGCCTTGTCGAACCCTTTGGGCGTGCGGACCACGCCGTTTTCGAGCACGCAGCCTTCCTTGTCGCCCACCTCGTTCAGCGGGGCCAGCACCTCCGACGAGACCTTGCCCGCAGCGTCGAGAACGGCTTCGGTGAAGTCGCGGTCCATTTCTTCGTAACCCGGCACGTCCGAATCCGAAACCTTGAGCAGGTCATGCAGCACAAACTGCATGTCTTTGGTGTTGGCGATAAAGCTCGACATGGTTCGCTCCCTTTAGTCGTCGCGGATCAGGCCGCGTCGTCGTGGCGCGCCTTCTCCAGTTCCTTCTCCGCCCACTCGATCTGACTGGCCAGTTCGTCGATCGCCTGACCCAGTTCCTCGCGTTGGCGCGTCATTTCCTCCAGACGTTGCTGTGCGAGCTTGATCGTCTCGTTCAGCTGCGTCTTCTGCTTGTCGCCCATCTCGTAGAGGTCCAGCAGCTGGCGGATATCCTCCAGCGAAAACCCGAAACGTTTGCCGCGCAGGATCAGTTTCAGCCGGGCGCGGTCGCGCCGCGTAAACAGCCGTTTCTGTCCCTCGCGAATGGGAAACAGCAACTCCTTGCTTTCGTAGAACCGCAGGGTGCGCGGGGTCACCTCGAAGGCATCGCACATCTCGCGGATCGTCATTACTGTGTCGGTCATACTCTCTGCCTCGCGTTTCCTTTGCGTAATGCGACGCGGCAGATCGTCTGTCCGCAGTCACAATACAAGACTTCTTTACGTTCGCGTCACCGTAACGTGGCGTCACGAATCCAATGACGTAATGTCAGGGAATTTTTACCGTACGGTAAAGCAAGTTTCTTTCGTCGAAACTGGCCATAATCGTCAAGCTCACAAGGCGTTCACACGACCTCGCTGACGTTAAGGAATGCATTTCAGGCTCAAGAATCAAGAGTGTCCTGAACCTGATCACGCAATTGTCGGAGGTCGTCGATTGCCGCGTCCAATTCTTCGCGTTGTCGCGTCAGCACGTCAAGCTGCCGGTCGGCCAGTTCGACCCAGACGCGGTTCTGCTCTTCGGTGCCTTGCTGATCATAGATCAGCAGCCATTGGCGCAACTCCTCGAGCGAGAAGCCAAATCGACGCCCGCGCAAGATCAACGTCATCCGCGCGATTTCGCGCGGGCCGTAATAGCGCGAGCGGCCTTCCTTCTGGGGATTGAGAAGCTCGATATACTCGTAATAGCGCAGCGTGCGCGGGGTCACGTCGAACCGCTCGCACATCTCCTTGAAGGACAGTAAGTCTGACATCTATTCGGCCTCCCGATCCGGGCGAGAAGCTAGCGCGCCGGGCTTCAGGCTGCAAGCAAAGCCAGCCCTCGCCCGGCGGGCTGCAGCTTATATTTCGATCGCTTTGAGCATCTCTGGTTCGATGACATCCACCCCCGGCAGACCGTCGATCAGCGCCTGCGCGGATTGCTCCAGCGCATCGAAGGTCTTGTAGTGGCAGGGGATGACCGTCTTGAAGTTGAAATACTTCTTCGACGCCCAGGCCGCGCGCTTCATGTCCATCGTGAAATGGCCGCCCGCCGCGAGGATGCCGATATCGGGATTGTGCAGTTCACCCATCCAGTCCATGTCGGCCATGATGTCGGTATCGCCGCTGACGTAGATCGTGTGGCCCTCGGCCTCGATCATGAAGCCCGCGGGCTGGCCCGCATAGGCCGGGTTGCCGTCCTTGTAATCGACCGAGGCGGAATGGGTCGCGTTCACCATCGTGACCTTCACACCGCCCAGATCGACCGTGCCGCCCTTGCCGAAACCGACCGTCTCGGCCCCCTCGGCCCCGAGCATGATCGACAGCTCGTGGATGCAGTAGATCGGGATATCCAGTTCCTTCGCGATCGGCACCGCGTCCGAAGCGTGATCGCCGTGGCCGTGGGTCAGCAGCAGATGCGTCGCACCCTCGATCGCCTCGCCGCGCTTGTCGTCGGGAAAGACCGGCGAGCCGGTGAGGAACGGATCGAGCAGGATCACGGCGTCGCCGGTTTCGATGCGGAAGCCGGAATGGCCGAGCCAGATGAGTTTCATATGGATTTCCTCCGTTAGGCACTTCGGTTGTGACAGGGTGACGTATAAGCCCTGCGCATGTTCCAAGATTAGCGCGCAAATTCGCGTGGGACAGGGCAGGGGCGCGCCGATGCCGGGGCGCGGCGCTTGAAAGCCCCAGTGGCTCGGGCTAAACCGCCTTCCAAGACAAGCGGAGAAGCACATGTCCATCGATATCGACACCGCCCGCAAAGTGGCGCATCTGGCCCGGATCCGGGTGCCCGAAGACCATCTGCCCGAGCTCGCGCAGGAACTCTCCAGCATCCTGACCTTCATGGAGCAGCTCAACGAGGTCGACGTTGAGGGCGTCGAGCCGATGACCTCCGTGACGCCGATGCGCCTCAAGCGCCGCGTCGACGAGGTGACCGATGGTGGTTATCCCGAGAAAATCCTCAAGAACGCCCCCGATGCCCGCGAGGGCTTCTTTGCCGTGCCGAAGGTGGTCGAATGAGCCTGAACAAACTGACGATTGCCGACGCGCGCGATGCGCTCAAGAAGGGCGATGTGACTTCGGTCGAGCTGACCGAGGCCTGCCTGGGCGAAATCGAAGGCGCAGGCGCGCTGAACGCCTACGTGCACAAGACCCCTGAGATCGCGCTGGAGCAGGCCAAGGCCGCCGATGCGCGCATCAAGTCGGGCGACGCGCCCGCGATGTGCGGCATCCCGCTGGGGATCAAGGATCTTTTCGCGACCAAGGGTGTGGCGACGCAGGCCGCGTCGAACATCCTCGACGGGTTCAAGCCGGAATACGAATCCACCGTCACGCAGAACCTGTGGGACGCGGGCGCGGTGATGCTCGGCAAGCTGTCGATGGACGAATTCGCGATGGGCTCGTCGAACGAGACCGCCTGCTACGGCCCTGCGGTGAACCCCTGGAAGATCGATGACCGGAAACTGACCCCGGGCGGGTCTTCGGGTGGTTCGGCCGCGGCTGTGGCTGCCGACCTGTGCCTTGCCGCGACCGGCACGGATACCGGCGGCTCGATCCGCCAGCCCGCCGCCTTCACCGGCATCGTCGGCATCAAGCCGACCTATGGCCGGGTCTCTCGCTGGGGTGTGGTGGCCTTCGCCTCTTCGCTTGATCAGGCGGGTCCGATGACCAAATCGGTGCGCGACGCGGCGATCATGCTTGGCACGATGTGCTCGCACGATCCGAAGGATTCGACCTCCGCCGATATTCCGGTCCCGGATTTCGAGGCCGCGCTGACCGGCGACATTCGCGGCAAGAAGATTGGTATCCCGAAAGAATACCGCATCGATGGTATGCCCGCCGAGATCCAGAAGCTCTGGGACGACGGCATCGCGATGATGAAAGATGCGGGGGCCGAGATCGTCGATATCTCGCTGCCCCATACGAAATACGCGCTGCCCGCCTATTACGTCGTGGCTCCCGCGGAAGCCTCGTCGAACCTCGCGCGCTATGATGGCGTGCGCTACGGCCACCGCGCCAAGCTCGCGGCAGGCGAGGGCATCGTCGACATGTACGAGAAGACCCGCGCCGAAGGCTTCGGCCCCGAGGTGCAGCGTCGCGTGATGATCGGCACCTATGTGTTGTCGGCAGGCTTCTATGACGCCTATTACAACCGCGCCCGGAAAGTGCGCGCCTTGATCAAGCGCGACTTCGAAGAAGTTTTCGCGCAGGGCATCGATTCGATCCTGACGCCTGCCACCCCGTCTGCCGCTTTCGGTCTGGGCGAGATGGACGGCGCCGATCCGGTCGAGATGTATATGCAGGATGTGTTCACCGTGACGGTGAACCTTGCAGGCCTTCCCGGCGTTTCGGTGCCGTGCGGGCTGGACAGCAAGGGCCTTCCGCTGGGGCTGCAACTCATCGGGCGGCCCTGGGAAGAGGGCGATCTGCTGAACCACGCCCACGTCCTCGAACAGGCCGCGGGCTTCTCGGCCAAACCGGAGAAATGGTGGTAACATGAAACAGGCACTCGCGATCCTCGGCGGCGTTCTGGCCCTCTCGGGCTGTATCTCTTCGATCCCCGACAGCGGCCCCGAAGCCCGTCGCGAGGCCGAACTGCGCGGCCAGCCCATCGTGCCGCCCTCGGCACAAAGCGTCCTGCCGACCGACAACGGCTCGACCAACCCCGATGCGCCCGGCGCGCCGCTGAACGCGACCGGCACGGCGACGCCCGGCACGACCAACGCGCTTTCCGCACCGACCATCGATGCGGGCGGCACCATCGGCGACAATCCTTCGACCTCCAGCTCCGACAGCAGCGACAATAGCGGCGCCGCGATCGGGGCAGATGCGATGGCCGCGCTGCAGGAGACCGACGCGTCGAACAGCACTGCCGGTTCCAGCACCATGGCCAGCTCGCCGAACTTCGACACCACCGCGTCGAGCAGCGCGCCCGCGCAGAACACGATCAGCAATCAGGACAGCTCGGGGCCGAACCTCGCTGCCTATGCGCTGTCGGTGTCCAACCGTCCGGGCGACTCGGTCTACAAGCGCTCGGGCATCAAGCTGACCTCGTCGAGCAAGGCCTGCGCGAAATACGTCTCTGCCGATCAGGCGCAACGCGCCTTCCTCTCCGCAGGCGGGCCGCAGAAAGACCGGCTGAACCTCGATCCCGATGGCGACGGTTTCGCCTGCGACTGGGATCCGACGCCGTTCCAGACCGCGCGTCAGTGAGCGCCGACTGGCCCTCGCCCAATTACGGCCCGCGCCGCGAGGGGGCGGTGCCGGAACTGATCATTATCCATTACACCGCGATGTGGTCCTGCGAGGCCGCGCGGACGCGCCTTTGCCTGCCCGAGGCGGAGGTCTCCGCGCATTGGCTGATCGGGCGTGATGGCTCGGTCGAGCAGCTTGTCCCAGAGGAGATGCGCGCCTGGCATGCGGGCTTGGGAAGCTGGCAGGGGCTGGGCGATGTGAATTCGCGCTCGATCGGTATCGAACTGGACAACGAGGGCGATCGTCCGTTCCCCGAGCCGCTGATGGCGTCACTGGAAGAGCTGCTGCGGCAGATCATGCGCCGCTGGGAAATTGCACCCGAGAACGTCATTGGCCATTCGGATTTCGCGCCCGAGCGCAAGATCGACCCGGGCCCGCGTTTCGACTGGCAGCGCCTCGCGCGGCAGGGACTGGCGATCTGGCCGGAGCGGGGCGCTGCTGCGCCCGCGGTCGATCCCGAGAGTTTCCTCGCACTGGCCTCGAGCCTTGGCTACCCGGAAGCGCCGCTCGCGACGATCCTGCCAGCCTTCCGCCTGCGCTTCCGCCCGCGCCATGAGGGGCCGCTGGATGCGGTGGACATGGCGCTGGTCGCCGATCTGGCGAGCCGCTTTGGCGCAGATGGCGGGGCGTGGCGATCAAACTGAGGCCGGGAGCGGGCTCTGCCCCCCGGTCGCCGGACGGCGACAGATTTGAAGACGGAGGGGGCTCTGCCCCCGCTCGCGATGCGAGCCCCCCGGGATATTTCTTCCAATCCGAAGAGTTGATCAGAGCGCCGCGGCGAGCCGGGTGCCCTGATCAATGGCGCGTTTCGCGTCGAGTTCCGCCGCCACATCCGCGCCGCCGATCACATGCGGGCTGCGACCCGCCGCGATCAGCTGATCGGCCAGCGAGCGGTCCGAGAGTTGGCCCGCGCAGAGCACCACCGTATCGGCCTCGATCAGCGTCGGGTTCTCGCGCGCCTCACCGAAAGTGACATGCAGCCCCTCGGCGGTGATCTTCTCGTAATTCACGCCGCCGATCATTTTCACGTCCTTCATATGCAGCGCCGCGCGGTGAACCCAGCCCGTGGTCTTGCCGAGGCGGCGGCCGAGCTTTTCCTTCTTGCGCTGCAGCAGCGTCACTTCGCGGGCTGGGGCTTCGGGCTCGGGCTTCGTCAACCCGCCCGGCGTCTGCGCCGGATCGCCGACGCCCCATTCGCGCTTCCACTCTTCCAGATCCAGCGTCGGGCTTTCGGTCACCGTCAGGAATTCGGCCACGTCGAAGCCGATGCCGCCCGCGCCGATCACCGCGACGCGCTTGCCGGCGGTGACGCGGCCCTTGAGGATGTCGATGTAACTCACGACCTGCCCGCCCTCGATCGGGATTTCCGGGTCGCGCGGCTGCACGCCGGTTGCGATGATGATCTCGTCGAAGGGGGCGAGGAGATCGGGCGTGGCCTCGGTCTCCAGCTTCACCGTCACGCCGGTCTTCTCGATCATGGTCTTGAACCAGTCGGTGAGCCCGTGGAATTCCTCCTTGCCGGGGATCGCGCGCGCCATGGTCAGCTGCCCGCCGAGCTCCGAGGCGCGGTCGAACAGGGTCACGGCATGGCCACGCTCGGCCGCGGTGATCGCGGCAGACAGGCCCGCCGGGCCCGCGCCGACGACGGCGATGGATTTCGGCGCCTCGGTCTTGGTGATGACGATCTCGGTCTCATGCGCGGCGCGCGGATTCACGAGGCAGCTCGAGACCTTGCCCTGGAAGGTGTGGTCCAGACAGGCCTGATTGCAGGCGATGCAGGGTGCGATCTCGGCGGCGCGGCCCTCTTTCGCCTTCACCACGAAATCCGCATCGGCGAGGAAGGGGCGCGCCATCGACACCATGTCGGCGCAGCCGTCGCCCAGCACCTCTTCGGCGACTTCAGGCGTGTTGATGCGATTGGACGTGATGACCGGGATCGAGACCTCGGGCTTGAGCCGCCCGGTGAGCCAGGTGAAGGCCGCCCGCGGCACCGACGTCACGATGGTCGGCACCCGCGCCTCGTGCCAGCCGATGCCGGTGTTGAGCATCGTGGCGCCCGCTGCCTCGACGGCTTTCGCGAGGGTGACGACCTCTTCCCAAGTCGAGCCGTCGGGGATCAGGTCGATCAGCGAGATGCGGAAGATCACGATGAAATCGGGGCCGACCGCTTCGCGCACGCGCTTGACCACTTCGACGGGCAGGCGCATCCGGTTCTCGAACGAGCCGCCCCAACCGTCTTCGCGCTTGTTGGTGTGGCGTACGAGGAACTGGTTGAGGAAATAGCCCTCGGAGCCCATCACCTCGACGCCGTCATAACCCGCCTCGCGGGCGCGCGCGGCGGCGGTGGCGATGTCGGCGATCTGCTTCTCGATCCCGGCTTCGTCGAGCTCTTTCGGCGGGAAAGGCGAGATCGGGGACTTGATCGCAGAGGGCGCCACGCAATCGGGGCCATAGGCATAGCGCCCGGCGTGCAGGATTTGCATCGCGATGCGGCCGCCCGCTTCGTGAACGCGGTCGGTGATGATCTTGTGATGCGCGATGTCCTCGGGGGTGAACAGCCCCGCCGCGCCGGGAAAGACGCCACCTTCGTTATTAGGGGCCATGCCGCCCGTCACCATCAGCGCGACACCGCCGCGCGCGCGTTCGGCATAGAACTCGGCCACCGCATTCCAGTCGCCGCGCTCTTCGAGATTGGTGTGCATCGAGCCCATCAGCACGCGGTTCGGCAGCGTCACGTGGCCCAGATCGAGCGGCGTGAAGATATGCGGATATTGGCTCATGTAACCCTCCCTGATTTGGCCCGCACTCTGCGGCGCAAGGCCAGGCTTGTCACGTCAAACGCGGCGTCAGAGCGAAAGCGCCACCGTTTCGCAGAGGTCACCAACCTGCGGGATTCTCTCCCATTGTTACCCTCGTATTGTCGCCGCGAAGTCTAAATTGCGCCCGATTTCGGCTCGATAAGCGGAAAATAAGAAACAGAAATTACAAGCCGAAGGGTGTTTGGGATGGATCGCCTGACTGAAATGGAAGCCTTTGCCACGGTTGTGGATCAGGGGGGCTTCACCGATGCAGCCAAGAAGATGGGCATCTCCAAATCGGCTGTGTCGAAGCATGTCTCGGCGTTGGAGGCGCGCCTCGGCGCACGTCTTCTGAATCGCACCACGCGTCGCGTTTCGCCGACGGAAATCGGGCTGGCTTATTACGACCGCGCGCGTCGCGTTCTCAACGATGCGGGCGAGGCCGATGCGCTGGTGACGTCGATGCAGACGGCGCCCTCGGGGCTGCTGCGCATCTCGGTCGCCACCGATTTCGGTGTGAACCTTCTCTCTCCCGTTCTGGGCGAATTCCTGCAGGAATTCCCCGAAATCACCGTGAATATGGTGCTGAACAACCGCTACGTCGAACTTATTTCCGAAGGGTTCGACATGGCGATCCGCGTCGGCGAACTGGAGGATTCGAGCCTGCGCGCGCGCAAGCTGACCGAGACTTCGCGCCGGATGATCGCCTCGCCAGACTACTTCAAGAAATTCGGCCGCCCCGAGCGGATCGACGATCTCAACAACCACAAACTGCTGCATTATTCGAACCAGTCGGCGGGCAATGTCTGGAAGTTGACCGCGCCTTCGGGCGAACGGCGTCAGGTCCGCTCGGCGGGCTGGCTGACGGTCAATGACGGTCAGTCGCTGCTGCATGCCGCGACGGCCGGTCTCGGGATCGCTTACCTGCCCTCGTTCCTCTATGCCGACGCGATGCGCGAGGGCCTCGTGGAAGAAGCGATGCCCGATCTGCCGATGGAAACGCTGGGCATCTACGCAATCTATCCGCCGGGGCGTTTCACACAGCCGAAAGTGCGCGCTTTCATCGATTTCCTCGCCAAGACCTTCGCCGAGAAGGGCCCCGACAACTGGTGAGACCGAACTCCCTCCCGCGCCGGGCCATTCCGCCGGCTGGCGCTAACTCCGGGTCGAGGTGAGAACCGCTTCGACCCGTCTGTTTTTCTCGCGTCCCTCTTTGGTCAGATTGCTTGCGCGCGGGGCGAGGAAGCCCGCCCCCTCGGCGCTGACCTGTGACGCCGCCACCCCGTAATCGCCGATCAATTTTTGCCGTGCCGATTGCGCGCGTTTCTTCGACAGCGCGATATTGGCCGCGAGCGAACCGACCGCATCGGTATGACCCACCAGCATCACCTGATAATCCGGGTTGGCCTTGAGGAACTCGGCCAGCGCCTGCAGCGAGGCGAAATCGCCCTCGCCGAGCGCGGATGCCCCCGATGGGAAGTCGAGATCGTCGAGCGCGACCGAGCCCTGCGCCTCCAGCGTCTGCGCAAGCGCGGAGGGGGCGACGGCCGGGGCATCGGCGCGCGGCAGAACCGGCGCGGTTTGCGGCGCGCCGAGCGGGTCGTCGGGCCGAGCGGGGGTGACGTCCTGCACCCGCAGCTCGGTCACCTGAATGAAGCCCGACTCGGACGACCGCGAGACGGTGATCCCAAGGTAATCGGCATCCTTGCGCGCCGCGATGTAGCGGAAATCGCCCAGATCGACATGCATCGCGGGCTCGGACAGCAGGTCGAGCGCGTAGCGAAAATCGAAGCCGCCGCAGGCCTGCGTGTCGCACTCATAGAGGATGTCGTAGCCCGCCTGCTTGAGCTGATCGCGCAGCGGCGCGAGGATCTGTAGCGTCGTATTCTGATTGGCCCGCAGCTGATAGGCCGTGTCGGAGCGCGCACCCTCGAGATCGCGGGTCTCGAGCTTGCCGTCCTGCCACGGACCGACCGCCAATTGGTAGCTGGTGGCGGGGCTCGTTTCCTGCGCGGATTGGGTGGCGCCGGCGGGCAACGTCAGATCTAACGAGGCGGCGCATGTGGCGTGGGGCAGGCTGGCGGCGAGCAGACTGGCCAGCAGGAGTGGCGCGCGGCGGATCATGCCACCTCCGGCGCGCGGCGATAGTGATACTGCGCGCGAACTTCCATGCCGAAGCTCTCGGCGAGGGCGTTCGAGGCGTCATTGGCGAGCGTCGTGATCATCTCGAACCGCTCTGCCCCGGCCTCAACGGCCCAGCGAGCGCCCTCGTAGATCATCTCGCGCGCGAGGCTCATGCGGCGGTATTTCGGCGCAACGGCGAGCGCGTGGAGCATCGCCGCGTCCTCGTAGAGAGCGATATAGGCAACGCCCGCGGCCCGGTCGTCCTTGCGGCCCAGAACGCAGGTTTTCGGCACCTCTGCGCGGTCCATGATCGCCTGCCGCTCGGGCCCGACATCCAACTCGGTCCAGAGGTCGCGGGCGATCTGCAGCGGCGGCCAATGGGCGAAAGCGGTCACGGGCGGCACCTCGCCCTGCATCGCCGCGATCGGAGCCGACCAGATCCGCACCGGGTCATAAGCTTCGTAGCCGCGCGCCTCCAGAACCGCGTCGAGCGCCTCGTCTCCCGCGCGGATCATGAAGCGCGGACGCTGGCCCAAAGCGCGATGCGCAGCTTCGGCGGCGGGAATGTCGGCCTGCTCCAGCGGGACTTCCAGCGTAGCGCAGCTGACGCGCGATCCGCCGCCTTGCCCATCGCGGATCAGAAATCCGCCTGCACGGCGATATTCGGCGGCTGGCCAGGTCGCGTCGATGATCGCGTAGGCGTCGATCATGTGCCCTCCGGGAAGGCGGCCGTCAGCGCGGCGAAGCCCGCCTCGACCTGATCGGGATCGGTGCCGCGCAGCACGAGATTGGTGCCGTAGCGGCCTTCTTGAACGAAAGGATAAGAACCGATCGAAAGGTCGGGGAAGCGGCCAGCCAGCGCGCGCAGATCATCGGCCACCGACGATTCCGCCCGCAGAACCTGCAGGCTGCGCGAGAGCATCGGCGCGCCGCCGGTGAGCTTCGGCAAAAGCCCTTCGACCATCGCCTGAAAGATGTTCGGCACGCCCGCCATCACATGGACATTGCCCAGCGAGAAACCCGGCGCGGCAGAGACCGGGTTCTCGATCAGCTCGGCCCCGTCGGGGATCCGCGCCATGCGCAGGCGCGCGGAGGTGAACTCAGCGTCGCGCGCGGCGTAATGCGCGGCGAGGATCGCCTTGGCATCCTCGCGCACGTCGAGCTTGGCGCCCATCGCCTCGGCTACCGCATCGGCGGTGATATCGTCATGGGTCGGGCCGATCCCGCCACTGGTGAAAAGGTGATCATGGGCTGCCGAAAGCTCCCGCACCGCGGCAACGATCACGTCATTGTCGTCCGGCACCACGCGGATCTCGCGGCAGGTGATTCCGCGCTCGACCAGCTGTCCGGCCAGATAATGGGCGTTTCCCTCGCGGGTGCGCCCCGAGAGGATTTCATCGCCGATGATCAGGATCGCTGCGGTGGGATTTGGCATCTGTGAGGCTCCTTTCGACTTGGTATAGGGCGCGGAACGGGGCGCGAAAAGCCCGGGCACTGGCCAAGCCCCGCTTTTGTGACTATCTAAAGGCCGAAACCCTTAAGGAGCAGACCGTTGGACGATACTCAGGGCCGCACCACGAAGGACGGGATCCGGATCTACGATCAGAGCGATTTTGCAGGAATGCGCGCCGCCTCGCAGGTGACGGCGCAGATCCTCGACGAGGTCGCCGACCTGGTGGAGCCGGGGGTCACGACCGCAGCACTCGACGCCTTTATAGAACGCCGCGTGGGCGAGTTGGGCGCGACCTCGGCGACCATCGGGTATCGCGGCTATCAGCACGCGAGCTGCATCTCGGTGAACCATGTCGTCTGTCACGGCATCCCGGGCGACAAGAAGCTGAAGGACGGCGATATCATCAATATCGACGTGACCGTGATCCTCGACGGCTGGTTCGGGGACAGTTCGCGCATGTATGTCGCGGGCAACCTGAGCCGCAAGGCCGAGCGTCTGATTCAGGTCACCCATGACTCGCTCATGGTCGGCATCGAGCAGGTGAAGCCCGGCAACACCTTTGGCGATATCGGCCACGCGATCCAGAAATTCGTCGAAAGCAACCGCATGTCGGTGGTGCGCGATTTCTGCGGTCACGGCGTGGGCAAGGTGTTCCACGCGCCGCCGAACGTGTTGCATTACGGGCGCGCGGGTACCGGCGCGATGCTCGAAGAGGGCATGATCTTCACGATCGAGCCCATGGTGAACCTCGGCCGCCCCGAGACAAAGGTTCTGGCCGACGATTGGACCGCCGTGACGCGGGATAAATCGCTGTCGGCGCAGTTCGAGCATTCGGTGGGTGTGACCGCCGATGGCTGCGAGATCTTCACCACCTCGCCGGCGGGGCGCTTCCACCCGACTTGGCGCTAAGGTTCAGGAGTTAGTGGGGGCGCTGCCCCCGCTGGCTGCGCCAGCCCTGCGCTTGCGCTTCGGGCGTTCGCCGGGGCGTCCTTCCACTGGAAGGCGGCTGATCCCGGCTCACCCCCCGGGATATTTTAGCCAAGCCGAAGATCAGGGGTCGAGGCCGATGAGCCGCGGCACCTGACGCATGTCGGTGAAGAGCTCTGCGCCTTCCGCCGCGAGCCGCGGATTGTCGCCTTTCGGCGAGTAGCCCAAACAACGCATCCCCGCGTTTTTCGCCGCACGCGCCCCGGTAGGACTGTCTTCGATCACCACGCAGGCCGCCGGATCGGCGCCCAGATGGCGCGCGGCATGGATGTAGAGATCGGGCTTTGGCTTTGGCATGCCCATGTCCTGACCCGAGAACAGCAGCCCCTCCAGCCGCGTGCGGATATCCGGGTGCTGGCCCAGTGTCGCCTCCATCTTCGCTTTCCGGCCGTTCGAGCCGACCGCGAAGGGAATGCCTTCCGCATCGAGACGCGCGAGAAGGCGCGGGATGCCGGGCATCAGCTCGGTCCCCTCGCGCAACCGCGCGTAGAGCGCCTTGTAATAGCTGTCGACCCAGCCCTCTGGCAGATCGGCCCCATGCTCGCGGCCCCATTGATAGACGTTCTCGATGGTGGATCCGATGAAGGCGTCTTCCAGTTCGGAGATCGTCTTGTGCACGCCGTAGCGGCCGAATTCTTCCTGAATCAGATCGAAGGTCGCGGGCTCGCTGTCGACGAGCACCCCGTCGCAATCGAACAGGACGGCGTGCGGGATCGGGTGGTGTTGCGTCATTCGGGCATCCGGGCAAGAGTTACGAGCGTGTCGCCATAGCGACGCTGGTCGAGCTGTTCGAGGGCGGCGGGCAGGATCGGCGCGGTGTTCTCCTCCCAAACGATCATCGCACCCGGAGCGATCCATCCATTCTCGAGACAGGAGGCGAGGGCGCGTTCGCCCAAGCCCATCCCGTAGGGCGGATCGAGGAAGATGAGGTCGTAGCCGGGGCCGCGATTGGGGCCCATATTGGTCGCATCGCGCCGCCAGACATCCGTCACGCCCATCGCGCGCATAGCCTCGATGTTGCGGCGCAGAAGCGCGCGGGCGGCGGTGCCGTCATCGACGAAAGCCACGCGAGCCGCGCCGCGCGACAGCGCCTCCAGCCCCAGTGCGCCGGTACCTGCGAAGAGGTCAAGCACCCGCGCCTCGGGCACCGGATTGCCGTGCCCGCCATTGGTCAGCAGGTTGAAGATCGACTCCCGCACGCGGTCGGTCGTGGGGCGCAGATGGGCATCCATATCGCCTACACCCACATCCGCCAGCTTCAGCCCGCGTTTCGCGCCTCCGATAATTCTCATTTCATCAGGGCTTTCAGCTCTGCCGTGGTCTCGACCGCCTCGGACGTGACGGGTTTGCCAGCTTCGATCAGGCGCTTGCCGACCATGTAGGCGCGCGCGTCATTGATCGCGTCCACTGCGATCAGGCGGCCGTCGCGGAAATACCAGAAGCTGCTGCCCTCATCGCGGCGGGTGACGACCCGGTCGTAGCCTGCATTGAGCCCGGCGATCTGCAGCTTCGCGTCGAACTGGTCCGACCAGAACCACGCTTTCGGGGCGTAAGGACGACCTGCACCCAGCATGTTCTCGGCGACCAGCTCGCCCATGTCGATCGCGTTGCCGACGGATTCGAGGCGGATCCGCTCCTCTGTGCCGGGGAAGGAGGCACAATCCCCCGCCGCCCAGATATGGGGCGCGGAGGTGCGGCCCTGTTCGTCGGCAGCGATGCCGTTCTCGCAATGGATACCGGCTTCGCGGGCGACTTCCTCGTCGGGGGTGATGCCGATGCCCACGATCACGAAATCGGCGGGCAATTCGCGCCCGTCCTCGAGGATCGCGCCGGTGACGGTCCCCTCGCCGGTCAGTCGCGTCAGGCCGACCCCTTCGAGAATTTTCACGCCGCGCTCGCTGTGCAGCGCGCGGATCGCGTCTGCGGTCTCCTTGCAGGCGACGCGGCCGAGGATGCGTGGTGCGGCCTCGACCAGCGTCACCTCGAGGCCGAGCTTGCGCGCGACCGCGGCCGCCTCGAGCCCGATATAGCCGCCGCCTATAACGACCAGCCGCTTGCCGGCGGTGAAAAGGGGCTGCATCCGGTCGACATCGGCGAGGTTGCGCACGGTGAAGACATTGCCCAGATCGCCGCCAATCGCGGCGGGCAGGCGGCGCGGCGTGGCCCCGGTGCAGAGCGCCAGTTCGGCATAATCCAGCGTCTCGCCATCCGACAGGGTCACCGTCCGCGCCTCGGTGTCGATTGCGGTGACCGAGGTGCCGAGCCGCAGCGTAATGTCGTTTTCCTGCCACCAGTCCGGGGCGCGCAGGGTCAGCCGCTCCAGCTCCATCTCGCCCAGCAGATAGGCTTTCGACAGCGGTGGGCGTTGATAGGGGGGCACCGGCTCTGCGCCGATCACGGTGATCGTGCCGTCATATTTCAGTGCCCGCAGTTTCGCGGCCATCGAGGCTGCGGCCTGTCCCGCGCCGACGATCACTATTCCACCCATATCTTTCTCCACTGGCCCGGCTCGCGCATGACCCTATATCGACGGGCGGAACAAGTGCAACGCGAACAAATCGGAGCTTTTCATGACTATTTCGACCGGCGACGTTCTTCCTGGCGCGACTCTCCTCGCGATGGGCGATGAAGGGCCGCAACCCGTGAGCCTTGGCGACAAGATGAAGGGCCGCAAGATCGTGATCTTCGCGGTGCCGGGCGCCTATACCGGCGTCTGCACGACCGCCCATGTGCCGAGCTTCATCCGCACCAAGGACCAATTTGCGGAGAAGGGCGTGGATGAGATCATCTGCGTCTCGGTCAACGACCCCTTCGTGATGAAGTCGTGGGGCGAGGCGACGGGCGCGACCGAGGCGGGGCTGACCATGCTGGCCGACCCGGAAGCCGCATTCACGCAGGCGATCGAGATGGATTTCACGGCGCCGCCCGCGGGTCTCATCAACCGCTCGAAGCGCTATGCGATGCTCGTCGAGGACGGTGTGGTCAAGCAGCTGAATGTCGAGGAAAGCCCCGGCACCTGTGAAGCCTCCGCAGGCGAAGGGCTTCTCGCGGAGATCTGATCCGCGGCCCAAATGCAAAGGAAAACGCCCGGCCAAGGAGCCGGGCGTTTTTCGTCAGTCTTCGTCTTTCGGAACCGGCTCGGCCAGTCGCATCAACGGGCGTCCGATGTCGCGATCGACCTCGGCGACGCCTTCGGCCAGCGAGTCCAGCGCACCGGCTAGCTCGATATCGAGCACGCTGATGCCGCCGCAGTCATGGGTCGTCAGCGTGATCTCGAGCTTGTTGTAGACGTTGCGCCAGTCGGGATGGTGATCCATCTTTTCGGCGCAAAGCGCGGCTTGGCTCATGAAGCCCCACGCGGCGGAGAAGTCCTTGAACAGGAGCCGCTTGATCAGGGCATCCTGTCCATCGGCCGCGCGCCATCCGGTATCTTCAAGCGCGTTCAGCAGCGCCCTGCGTTCCTCGGGTTCGAGCTTCGAAGTCATCGCTTACTCCCTGATACGTTAAGCTGGCCCGCAGCCTTGCAGCAGCGGGCCGCCAGTTCAAGCGGCGCCGCTTTCGCGTGTCACGCTGCGGGTTTCGATCTTCGGCACCTGCACCACTTCGAGCGTGCGCGTAGGGAAGGGGATGCCGATGCCGTTCGCGTCGAACTCCTCCTTGATCTTGCGGGTATATTCCGCCTGAAGCCCCCAGAAGTCGGCGGTTGTGGCCCAGACACGGAAGGTAAAATCGACCGAGCTGTCGCCGAGCTGCTTCACGCGGATCACCGGCGCGGGCTCCGGCAGGGCGCGCGGATCGGAGAGCGAGATCTTCTCCAGCACTTCCTGCGTTTTCTTGAGATCCGCGTCATAGGCGACGCCGATCGTCAGATCCATCATACGTGTCGGATTGGCGGAGTAATTGGTGATCGCGCTCGACCAGATGTCGCTGTTGGGCACGATGATCTGGATGCCGTCATAGGTCGTCAGGACCGTGTAGAAGAGCTGAATCTCGGTCACCGTGCCGCTTTCCGAGCCCGCGGCGATGTAGTCGCCTTGGCGGAACGGGCGGAACAGGATGATCATCACCCCGGCGGCGAGGTTCGACAGCGTGCCCTGCAGCGCGAGACCGATGGCCAGACCGGCAGCACCGACGAGGGCGGCCAGCGACGTGGTCTGGATGCCGAAGCGGTTTAGGATGAAGATCACCCCGATCGCGAGGATCAGGTATTTCACCATGTTCCCGAGGAAGCCGAAGAGCGTGTCGTCCAGCCGCTTGTAGCGCTGCGACAGCGCCACGATGCGCCGTTTGGCCCAGGCCGAGATCGCCATTGCGACCAGCAGGATCACCAGCGCAGCCACCACATTCACCGCAACCATGATGGCCGCATCGATCCGATCCTGCGTCAGCCACGCGCTGACATCGGTCAGGTCATTGAAATTCATTCATCGCTCCCGTCATACGTCCTTTAACACTGCTACTTATCACGCCTGCTCATCGCTGCCACCCGAGGGGCTCCGGAATGGGCCCATTTCGGTAAGTATCTCGATATCTTCGTCCACGGCGGCGCGTTCGGCTTCCAAGTACTCCGCGACCGCGCCGCGCAGACCTTGATGGCCAATCCAGTGCGCCGAATGGGTGGCGACGGGCAGGTAGCCGCGCGCCAGCTTGTGTTCGCCCTGCGCGCCGGCCTCGACCCGGCTCAGCTTGTGCGCGATCGCGTAATCGACCGCCTGATGGTAGCAAAGCTCGAAATGCAGGAAGGGGTGATCCTCGATACACCCCCAGTAGCGCCCGAACAGAGCCTCGCGCCCGATCAGGTTCAGCGCACCGGCGATCGGGCGGTCGCCGTTCATCGCAAGCACCAGAAGCACGTCGTCGCGCATCTCGTGCAGAAGATCGAAGAAGGCACGAGTCAGGTAGGGGCGGCCCCATTTTCGCGCGCCAGTGTCCTGATAGAACTGCCAGAACGCGTCCCAATGCTCGGGCCGTATGTCGTCGCCGGTCAACTGCACGATCTCGCCGCCGAAGGCCTGCGCCCGCTGACGCTCCTTGCGCAAAGCCTTGCGCTTGCGTGAGCTCAGTTCGCCGAGGAACTGGTCGAAACTCTCATACCCCTCGTTGAACCAATGGAACTGCTGCCCGATCCGTGGCAGCCAGCCCGCTTCGGTGGCAAGCTCAGCCTCGTCCTCGGTACAAAACGTCATATGGACCGAGGAAACCCCGGCCCCTTCCGCGATCTGCGCCATGCCAGCCAGAAGCGCGCGGCCCCCGGCCTCTTCCAGCCCCGGCAGAACCAGCAGACGCCGCCCGGCCACTGGGGTGAAGGGCACCGCGCATTGCAGCTTGGGGTAATAGCGCCCGCCCGCGCGCTCGAACGCATCGGCCCAGCCGTGATCGAAGACATATTCGCCCTGACTGTGCGATTTCACGTAGAGCGGCGCGACGCCGATGATCCGATTGCCCATCCGCGCCACCAGATGCCGCGCATCCCAGCCCGTGCCCGGCCCGACCGAGCCGGAGGCCTCGAGGGCGGCAAGAAACCGATGTGTGGTGAACGGGTCGAACGCCCGTTCCCCATCCCCGGTTTCGGGGCAGGCGCAGGCATTCCAGTCTGTTTCACTTATTTCGGAAATATCCGAATAAAGCGTGATTTCAACGCTTTGATCCATTTCATCCCGGGAGGTTAGGCGATCCTTTGCCTGAATCTGTGCCCCGCGCGCTCCGCGTCAAGCCGGAAGCGCCGAGAGGTAGCCTTCGAAGGTCACGTTATCGGCGACCCGCCGCGCCAGCGCCTCCTCGTCGACGGAGCGGATCGTCCAGCACAGAACCGGCACGCCGAGCGATTTCAGCTCGGTCACCCGAAGCGCGTTCAGGTCCTTCGCCTCATGCGAGATGAAGGCCGCCCCGACGCGATCGAAATCGGGGATGTGGCGCAGCTCGTCGCCGCGCGCCGCGGGCAGCAGAGCCCAGTCATTGGGCTGGTAGGCCGAGGTTGTCAGACCGACAGCGACGTCCGGGGCCAATTCGCCGAAAGCCGCCACCGCATGGGGGTTGAAGGACATCACTGCGACCGGGCCCTCGTAATCGCGCAGCAACAGCGCCGTCGCCTCCTCCAGCGCGCCGATCTGCGAACCGAGAGCCCCGTCCTGATCCTTGATCTCGACCAGAAGCGGCACTTGGCCTTTCACGATCTCCAGCACTTCGGCGAGGGTCGGAATACCTTCCTCCGTGCCGCTCAGATGGATCGCACCCAGCTCCGCCGCCGTTCGCTGGCGTACCGGGCCGCGCTCTGCGGTCAGCCGGTCCAGCGCGTAGTCGTGAAACACCATCGGCACGCCATCGGCGGAGAGCTGCACGTCGATCTCGATTCCGTAACCCGCGGCGATTGCCGCGCGGATCGCCCCGCGGCTGTTCTCAGGGCGGCCCAGCGTGTAGTCGTGCAAAGCCCTATGCGCGATCGGAAGCCGGAGAAAATCAGGATGCAATGCCATCACGCGACCTCGAAAATCGCCTCGATCTCGACTGCGACGCCCATCGGCAGCGAAGCCGCCGAGACCGCCGAACGCGCGTGACGCCCGGCTTCGCCGAAGACCTCGACCATCAGGTCGGAGCAGCCGTTGATGACCTTGGGCTGATCGGTGAAATCAGCGGTGGAGTTCACGAATCCCACCAGCTTCACCACGCGGAGTTTGTCGAGATCGCCGATGGCGGCTTTCGCCTGGGCGATCAGAGCCAGCCCGCAGAAACGCGCCGCCATCGCGCCCTCTTCGACATCCATGCCGTCGCCGAGTTTGCCGCGGATCAGACCCTCGGGCCCGTTCGAGATTTGCCCCGAGACGAACAGCTGATTGCCGGTGCGCACGAAGGGCACGTAATTCGCGGCCGGTGCCGGGGCATCGGGAAGCTGAATCCCCAACTCTTCGAGACGTGCTTCGATCTTGGCCATTGCGCCCTCCATGTGAAATTCGACGCGAGGCTAGGCGCGCGCCTTTTCTCCCGCAAGCGGAATCGCTTCTCTTCTTCTTGATGAAAATATCCCGGGGCGCGATAGCGCAGGGTAGAGCCCCTTCACCCTTTAGTTTTGTCGCCCTACGGCGACGAGGGCGGAGCCCCTTGCTGTTACGCCACCAGCGCCTCGGCCTTCTTCAGGTCGACCGAGACGAGCTGGCTCACGCCCTGCTCCTGCATCGTCACCCCGAACAGCCGGTCCATCCGCGCCATCGTCACCGCATGGTGGGTGATGATCAAAAAGCGCGTATCGGTGCGCCGCGTCATCTCGTCGAGCAGGTCGCAGAAGCGCGTAACGTTGGCGTCGTCTAGCGGCGCGTCGACCTCGTCAAGCACGCAGATCGGCGCGGGGTTGGCCATGAAGACCGCGAAGATCAGCGCCATCGCGGTCAGCGTCTGCTCCCCGCCCGACAACAGCGACAGCGTGGACAGCTTCTTGCCCGGCGGCTGGCACATGATCTCGAGACCGGCCTCCAGCGGGTCGTCGCTTTCGACCAGTTGCAGGTTCGCAGAGCCACCGCCGAAGAGGTGGGTGAACAGCGTGCGGAAGTTCTCGTTCACCTGCTCGAACGCGGTCAGAAGACGCTCGCGCCCTTCGCGGTTGAGTCCCGAAATCCCGGCGCGCAGCTTGCGGATCGCCTCTTCGAGATCGGATTTCTCCTGCACCAGCGCGTCATGCTCTTCCTGTACCTCGCGCGCATCTTCCTCGGCGCGCAGGTTGACTGCGCCGAGGCTCTCGCGCAGTCGCTTGAGCCGGTTCACTTCCGCGTCGAGCTTCTCCGCGTCGGGCATCTTATCGGGATCGGTATCGAGGCTTTCCAGCAGATCCTGCGGCGACTTCTCGGTTTCCTCGAGGATGCGTTCGGCGGCATAGGCGACGGTTTCGCGCGCCGCGTCGACGCGGGCCTCGGCGCGGGCGCGGGCTTCGCGCGCCTCGCCAGCCAGTCGTTCGGCCTCGCGCTCGGCCAGCTGCGCCTCGCGCAGGGCGGTTTCCGCGCCCGACAGCTTTTCCGACGCTTCGGCCTGACGCGCTTCGGCGGTGGCAATGGCTTCCGACAGCTCGGCGCGTTTCGCGGCCAATTCCTCAGGGGCGGCGGAGGCGTCTTTCAACTCCGCCTCGCTCTCGATCTTGCGGGTTTCCAGCTCGGCGGAGCGTTTCTCTGCGGTCTCCAGCCGGTGCCGCCAACCGGAGATTTCCTTGGTGATCTCCTGCCGACGCTTCAGCCGCGCCTCGCCCTCGCGACGGATTTCGTCATGGGCGGAGCGCTTGGTCATCATCGTCATCCGCGCCGCTTCGACGGTCATCTTCACAGCCTCGACGTCGCCGCGCGCGGCGTCCAGATCGGGCAGGGAGGATTGCGCATTCTCCGCCTCGCGCAGCGCCATCCGCGCGCTGCTAGCTTCTTCCTCGTGGCGTGCGACGGCGAGCTGTGCGCTTTCAAGCTTGGAGCTGGCGATGGAACGATCGGCCTCGGCGCGGCTGAGCGCGCGGCCCGCCTCGGCCAGACGGCGATCGGCCTCGCGGCGCGCCTCGCGGGCGCTGGCATCGGCGCGTGTGGCCTCGGCCAGCGCGGCGGTCAGCGCCTCATGAGCGGATTTCGCGCCCGAAGCGCGCGCCTCGGCCTCTTCGAGATCGCGCTTCAATTCCACCAGACGGTTGAGCTGTTGCAGGCGCAGTGCGGCGGCGGTCGGGGCATCCTCGGCGCCGGCGCGATAGCCGTCCCAGCGCCACAGGTCGCCCTCGGTCGACACCAGCCGCTGACCGGGGGCCAGCTGATCCTGCAGCCGCGCGCCCTCGTCATAATCCTCTACCAGACCAATCTGCGAAATCCGGCGGACCAGCACGTCGGGCACGTCGACATGGGCCGAGAGCGGCTCGACCCCGGCGGGCAGGGGGTGCGGCGTGGGATAGTCGGGGAGGGCTTGCCAGCCGGTCGCGTCATCCTCGCCGACTTCCGGCGCGCGCAGGTCATCGGCGAGGGCGGCACCAAGGGCCGCCTCGTAGCCACGATCCACCCGGACGCGGTCGAGAATTTGCTGACCGTTGGAGGCTTCGCGCTCGACCAGACGAGCCAGTGCCGAGACTTCGGCGCGCAAGGCCCCCGCTTCGCCCTCGGCCTCCGAGCGCGCTGCCCGGGCTGCGCTTTCGCGGCCCTGCGCCTCGGCGCGCGCGTCATCGGCGGCGGCCAACGACTCTTCGGCAGCTTCGGCGGCAGCTTGCGCTTGTGTCTGTGCGCCTTCGGCCGCCTCGAATTCCGCATTCGCCTTCGCAAGCGCGGCGGCAGCAGCCTCGGCAGCTTCCTTCGCCTGCGCGGCGGCGGCCTCGGATTTCTCGGCCGTTGCGCGGTTGTCGGTCACCAAACGCTGCGACGACTGGTGGCGGGCCGCGAGCCGCGCGACATCCTCGGTCAGTTCCGACAGTTGCGCCTCGCGCTCCTGCAGAATCTGCGCGGCCTCATGGGCGGCATCGACCGCTGCGGCCAGCTTGTCTTCATGCCCCTCGGAGGCTTTCGCGATCTGCGCCTGCTCCCATTCGAGCCGCCCGATCGTCTCCCCCGCATCGCGATTTAGGCCCGCTTCGCGCTCCATGTCGCGCACGAGCTGCTCGATCCGCGCCTTCAGCGTCTCGATCCGCGCAATCGCCTGATCTTCCTGATCCGAGAGCGCGTCGCGCTGTACGGTGAGGCGTTGCAGGATCGCGCCTGCGATGGCTTCTTCCTCGCGCAGCGGCGGCAATGCGTCTTCCTTGCCCTGCCGGGCTTTCGCCGCCTCGCGGGAGGCTCTCTCGGCTTGCGCGGCCCCGGTGACCTTCTCGCGATGCGCCTCTTCGGCGGTCGTGCGGGCCAGATCGGCTTCGCGCCAACGACGATACAGCAGCATCCCCTCGGCGCGGCGCAGCTCTTCGCCGATGGTGCGGTAGCGCGCGGCCTGACGGGCCTGCCGGGCGAGGGTAGCCAGCTGCGAGGCGAGTTGCTCGATCACGTCATCGACGCGCGTCAGGTTCTGCTCGGCGCCGTTCAGCTTCAGCTCCGCCTCGTGGCGGCGCTGATAGAGCCCGGAAATCCCGGCCGCTTCCTCGAGGATGCGGCGACGGTTCTTCGGCTTGGCGTTGATCAGCTCGGAAATCTGGCCCTGCCGCACGAGTGCGGGCGAATGCGCGCCGGTCGAGGCGTCCGCGAACAGCATCTGAACGTCTCGAGCGCGCACGTCCTTGGAGTTCACCTTGTAGGCCGAGCCCGCATCGCGGGTGATCCGGCGCACGATCTCCAGCCCGTCGCTGTCGTTGAACCCCGAGGGCGCGAGCCGCTCGGTATTGTCGATCTGCAGCGCGACTTCCGCGAAATTGCGCGCGCCCCGCGACGAGGCCCCCGCGAAGATCACGTCTTCCATCCCGCCGCCGCGCATCGCCGAGGGGCGGTTCTCGCCCATCACCCAGCGCAGCGCTTCCAGGAGGTTCGACTTGCCGCAGCCATTGGGCCCGACGACGCCGGTCAGCCCGTCATGGATCACGAGATCCGTGGGGTCCACGAAGCTCTTGAAACCGTTGAGACGTAGCCGAGAGAAGCGCAATTGCCGAACTTTCCGAATCTGAATGAGTACTGAGAAGTGTCCGTAGAGCAGGCCTGCGAGTCAATGGGAAGACACTTCATCTGGAGATGATGGCGGCATTATCCACAAGATATTGGCGTATTCTCGCCGGTGTTTCGCGCAATTTGCGCTCCGGATTCTCGAAGCCGGGAGGAGCGTGTCTCGCCTGAAGCTCTTGAATAGTCCGTCTTTTCCTTTTGTGCGGGCAGGCTTAGCATCGAAAGCGACCCAAGGAGCCGACCGATGATCCCAGCCCTGTCCCTGATCCTCGCCTGCCAACTCGCCGGCGAGATCCTGTCCCGCGCCTTGCAGCTACCGCTTCCCGGCCCGGTTCTGGGGATGATCTTCCTGCTGATCGTGATGAGCGTCTCGGGCAAGGTGCAGCAGATCGTGCGCCCCACTGCCCAGTTCGTCTTGCAACACCTGTCGCTTCTCTTCGTGCCGGCGGGCGTGGGGATCGTCGCGCATCTCGGCGCGCTGCGCGAGCATGGGGTGGGGCTGGCGGTGGCGCTGGTGGTCTCGACCATGCTGGCGATCGTGGTCGGTGCGGCGGTTTTCGTCGCGGTGGCGAAGCTGACGCGGAGCGATGTGGATGACTGATCCGTTCAAGCTCTGGTCCTATCTGTCCTCCGAACCGCTGCTGTGGCTCTGGGCGACGCTAATCGCCTATTGGATCGGGGATGCGATCTTCAAAAGCGTGAACCGCAACCCCTTCGCCAATCCGGTGATGATCGCGGTGGTGATCCTCGGCGCGGTGCTCCTGATGACCGGCACGCCCTATCAGCGCTATTTCGATGGGGCGCAATTCGTGCATTTCATGCTGGGTCCGGCGACGGTCTGCCTGGCGGTGCCGCTGCATGCGAACCTGCCCAAGGTGAAGCGCGCCCTGCTGCCGATCGTAGCGGGGCTGGTGGCGGGGTCGGTCACGGCCATCGTCTCGGTTCTGGCGATTGCGAAGGCGATGGGGGCGGGGCCTGAGTTGCTCGCCTCGCTCGCGCCGAAATCGGTGACGGCCCCGGTGGCTATCGGGATTTCGCAAAGCTTGGGCGGGGAGCCGTCGCTGACGGCGGCGTTGGTGATCCTGACCGGGATGATCGGGGCGATCACGGTGACGCCGATGCTCAACCTGCTGGGCTTTCGCGACTGGCGGGCGCGGGGCTTCGCGGTGGGCGTCGCGGCCCACGGGATCGGCACGGCGCGCGCCTTTCAGGTACATGAGACTGCGGGGGCCTTTGCGTCCATCGGCATGGGGCTGAACGCGGTGCTGACCGCCTTCCTCGCGCCGGTCGTGCTGAGTTACTTCGGTTAATACTGCCTCGGCGGGCGGGCCTTGTAGACCGGGAGCTTCCAGCCGAAGCGCAGCGATCCAGCGCGCAGCGCAAAGGTCACGCCGCCGCAGATCAGCAGCGCCAGCAGCGTATCCGCTCCGAGCGCCGTCGCGACCAGCGCGCTCGCTGCCCCTGCGAAGGCACAGGACAGGTAGAGCTCGCCCTGTTTGAGGACCAGCGGCACCTCGTTGCAAACCACGTCGCGCATCAGGCCCCCGAAGGTGCCGGTGGCGATGCCCATGATCAGCACGATGACCGGGCCATGCTCCAGCCGCATCGTGATCGCCACGCCCGCCGGTACCGCCACCGCCAATGCGCAGGCATCCAGCCACAGCAGTGCACGATAGCGGCTTTCCAAGAGGTGCGCGGTGAAGAAGACCACCACCGCCGCCCCCGCCGCGATCAGCACATAGGTGGGATCGCCGACCCAGAAGACCGGGTCACGGCCGAGAAGCAGGTCGCGCAGGGTGCCGCCGCCGATAGCAGTCAGCGCGGCAACGAAGATGAAGCCCACGAGGTCGAGCTGCTGGCGCGAGGCGACCAGCGCCCCGGTCAGTGCGAAGACCAGCACCGAAGCGTAATCCAGTGCCGCACCCACGGGAAAATCTCCCAGCCATGCGGGTAAGGCGGTCATTTTTGCTTGGCCGGTTTGAAGGGCTCCATCCCGGCGCGGGCCAATTCATCGGCGCGCTCGTTCTCCGGGTGGCCCGCATGGCCCTTGATCCATTCCCAGGTCACGAGATGGCGGCGCTGCGCCTCGTCGAGCCGCTGCCAGAGATCGACGTTCTTCACCGGTTTCTTCGCCGCAGTCTTCCAGCCGTTGCGCTTCCAGCCGTGGATCCAGCCGGTCACGCCGTTCTTCACGTATGCGGAGTCTGTGGTGATCGTGATCGCGGTGTCGCGGGTCAGGGCCTCCAGCGCGTTGATCGCGGCCAGAAGCTCCATCCGGTTATTGGTGGTCTCGGCCTCGCCTCCCTTGAGCTCGCGCTCCTTGACGACCGCTTCGCCGTCCATCGCGCGCATCAAGACGCCCCAGCCGCCGGGGCCGGGATTGCCGCTGCACGCGCCATCCGTCCATGCGTAAAGCTTAGCCATCGAGACCCACATAGCCGTCGAGCTTAGCGATCCGGTCGAGCCAGCGGCGCAGCGCCGGGAAGGGCTCGAGATCATAGCCGCCGCGCGTGTCGGCGGTGTGGGTATAGGCGTAGAGGCAGATATCGGCGAGACTCATCGCGTCGCCTGCAAGCCAATCCGCCTGCTCCAGCCGCTGCTCCATGATGCCCAAAAGGACGTGGCCGCGCACTTCCAGCGCGTCAAGCGTCTCCTGCGTTCGCTCATGGCCGCGATGCGGATAGCAGAGGATCGCGGCGCGCACGGCGATGACGCCCTCGTGCTGGTTCTGCTCCCAGAACATCCAGGACAGCATCTGCGCCCGGGCGAAACGATCCTCCGGCACGAAGCGCGAGCCTTCGCCGAGATAGGTCAGGATCGCGTTGGATTCGCCCAGCACCCGCCCGTCATCGAGTTGGAGCGTGGGTGCTTTGCCGAAGGGAAGGGCCCCGCTTTCATGAGCCTCGGCCAAAGCGTCGCTGTCATATTCCACATCGACCCGGTCGTAGCTCTGACCGAGCAGCGCCATCAGCAGACGCACCTTGTAGCTGTTGCCCGAGGAGGGCATCGAATAAAGCTTCATCTCGTTACGTCCTTACGATCGCGATCAGGCAGGCGACGACGACTGCCGTCAGGCCGATGCGCAGTTTCAGCCACCAGAGCGGCGTATGACCGAACTTCTGGAACAGCCAGTCGAGCGGCAGCAGGGCGAGGAAGCCGAGAAGCAGCACGAAATTCACCGGCATCCCGAGCGCCACGAAAGCGATGAAGAAGAGGACCGGGGCCACGGCGAGGAAATAGCCCGTCTCCCATTCCGCCCGCGCCGCGAAGCCCCAGAGGCTGCCCGCCATGAAGCAGAAGATCATCAGGCCATAGGCGAGCACGGCTACACGCGGATCGGCGACGAAGGCGAATTGCCCGGTCTGCACCACCAGCACGCCCCAAAGGAACGGGATCAGCCCGGCAAGGCCGAGGATCAGCGCGCCGCCGGGGATTTTCGGACCCATACCGCGCATCACGAGGCTTCCCGCAATACGCGCGGCACCTTGAACTCGATGTCCTCGCGGGCGGTTTCGATCTGGTCGACCGTCAGGTCGAAGCGTTGGCGGAAAGCGTCGATCACCTCGTCGATCAGCACTTCCGGTGCTGACGCGCCTGCGGTCACGCCGACCGTCTTCACGCCTTCCAGCGCGCGCCAGTCGATATCCTCGGCGCGTTGCACGAGTTGCGAATAGGCGCAGCCCGAAGCCTTGCCGACCTCGACGAGACGCCGCGAGTTGGACGAGTTCGGCGCGCCGATCACCAGCAGCGCGTCGATCTGATCGGCCATCGCCTTCACCGCCGCCTGACGGTTCGTGGTGGCATAGCAGATGTCTTCCTTGGCGGGGCCGACGATCTTCGGGAAGCGGTCCTGCAGGGCCTCGACGATTGCTGCCGTGTCATCGACCGAAAGCGTGGTCTGGGTGATAAAGGCCAGTTGGTCGGGGTCGCGCGGTGTGATCTTGGCCACGTCTTCGACCGTTTCGACCAGTAGCACCTCGCCTTCAGGCAGTTGCCCCATCGTGCCGAGAACTTCCGGGTGGCCGGCATGGCCGATCATGACCATCTGCAGCCCCTCGTTCGAGTGCCGCTCGGCTTCCTTGTGGACCTTGCTCACCAGCGGGCAGGTCGCGTCAACATAGATCATCTCGCGCCGCGAAGCCTCGGCGGGCACCGATTTCGGCACGCCGTGGGCCGAGAAGATCACCGGTCGGTCGTCGGGGCATTCGTCGAGCTCTTCGACAAAGACGGCGCCTTGGTCGCGCAGGCTGTCGACGACGTATTTGTTATGCACGATCTCGTGGCGCACATAGACCGGGGCGCCCCATTTCTCGAGGGCCATCTCGACGATCTTGATCGCCCGGTCGACGCCCGCGCAAAAGCCGCGCGGGGCTGCGAGATAGAGTGTCAGGGAGGGTTTCATCGCGCGCTCCTTTGTTCGGGTTCAGACGTAAAGCTCCACCAGCCTCGCGTCCAGAGGCGATCAGCTTGCAAGCCCGATGGCCTGTGCCGTCAGCCATGCCAGCACCGCGTAGCGTCCCGCTTTCGCGATGAAGACCAGCGGCAGGAACAGCCACATCGACATCCGCAGGATGCCCGCGACGAGGCAGATCAGGTCGCCTCCGGGCGCCCAGCTCAGCAGCAATAGCCCGATCCCCCAGCGCTCGAACCAACGGTGGCCGCGCGCGAGCTGCGTCTCGTTCGCGGGAAACCATTTGCGATCTTTCCAGCGGGTCACGCCGAGACCGATCGCATAAGTGACGAGCGAGCCGATCGTATTACCCACGGCGGCGACGAGGATCATCAGCCAGATATTCTGGGTGCCGAGGGTCTGCAGCGCCACAAAAACCACTTCCGACTGGAAGGGGATCGGCGTGGCGGCCAGAAGGGCCGAGACGAAGAGGCCGAGCAGGGAGACGTTTTCGAGCATCAGGGCTTTCGTGAAAAGCAGCCGGGAGAACGATCCCGGAAAAGACGAAGGGCGCGCAGGTGATCCGCACGCCCCTTCAATCACGAATTACGGCCCGCGTCAGGCCCCGGATCAGCTCTCGCTGCCGTCTTCGCCTTCGCGCGGCTCGCGAGGCGGACGCCCGATAACTTCGCGCAGCGCGTCGAGTTCGATGAAATTATCGGCCTGGCGACGCAGTTCGTCAGCGATCATCGGCGGCTGCGAGCGGATCGTCGAGACGACCGAGACACGGCAGCCCTGACGCTGAAGGCTTTCGACCAGCGGCCGGAAATCGCCATCGCCAGAGAACAGCACGATATGATCGAGGCGCGGTGCGAGCTCCATCGCGTCGACGGCCAGCTCGATATCCATATTGCCCTTCACCTTTCGGCGGCCCATGGAATCCGTATATTCCTTCGCGGGCTTGGTAACCATCGCGAAGCCGTTGTAATTCAGCCAATCCACCAGCGGACGGATCGGCGAATATTCTTCGCTCTCCAGGAGGGCTGTGTAATAAAACGCGCGCACGAGTTTGCCGCGGCGCTCGAATTCTTGTCTCAACAGCTTGTAATCAATATCAAAGCCAAGCGCCTTGGCGGCCGCATAAAGATTAGATCCGTCTATGAACAGGGCGAGTCGTTCGTCCTTGTAGAACATACAGTCCTCTTGCACAGGTGGGGTGGACCAGATCGCTCATGTGCCGATACGGAAAGGATTAACCGTATCTTAGTCTTGCACAGGCGGGGAGGGCCGACCAGATTTAACTAGGACATATCGCATTTCGCGAGGGAAACGGAATCTGTCTTTATGGACACTAACTATTTGGTCGCTTTAGGGGCGAATTTACCGAGCCAATATGGGTCTCCTCGCGAAACGCTCTGCGCCGCTTTGGAGCGCTTGGAGCAACTGGGTTTTTCCATGGTGGCAATTAGCCGCTTCTGGTCGACGCCCGCCGTTCCCGCTGGGGCCGGTCCCGACTTCGTGAACGCTTGTTGCAAAATGCGATGCAATTTGCAACCTCGCGATGTCCTCGCGCAACTTCATGTCTTGGAAGAAGAATTTGGCCGCGTGCGGGAAGGCCGCTGGAGCGCGCGGGTCATTGATGTTGACCTGATTGCATCAGAGGAGCGGGTTCTGCCGGATCGCGACGCCTTTTTGCGCTGGCAGAATCTTCCGCAGGACGCGCAGCAGCGCGAGGCCCCGAGCGAGCTGATCCTGCCGCATCCGCGCTTGCAGGACAGGGCTTTCGTGCTGATTCCCCTTGCCGAAATCGCGCCGCTCTGGCCCCATCCGGTGACGGGGCAAAGCGTGATGGAGATGCTTGCAGCGCTTCCGGAGGCGGAAAAATCGTCGATTTCTCCGCTATGAGGGGGGCAAAACCCTGCGGGCGGGGTGGATGGGCGCTTGTGTTTCCGCACTGCAAAGCCTAAGTAGGGCCCTCAATCCGAGTTCTTCTGGAGAGATTCATGGCCCGCGTGACGGTTGAAGATTGCGTTGACAAGGTTCCGAACCGCTTCGAGCTGGTAATGCTTGCTTCGCATCGTGCCCGCGAAATCGCTGCTGGCGCTCCCATCACGGTCGAGCGCGACAACGATAAAAACCCCGTCGTCGCTCTGCGCGAAATCGCCGAGGAGACCCAATCGGCCGAGGATCTGCGTGAGCGTCTCATCGAGAGCAACCAGACCCAGATCGAGGTCGACGAGCCCGAAGAGGACTCGATGGCGATGCTCATGGGTGGCGAATCCCCCGATCGTGCCGTCGAGGACGACATGAGCGAAGAGCGCATGCTGCGCGCGCTGATGGACGCGCAAGGGCGCGAGTAATCCACTGATTGGCCGGAACGAGCGCGAATGATCGACGTCGAAGACCTGATCGCGCTCGTCCGCAATTATAATCCCAAGACCGATGCGGATCTGATCCGGAAGGCCTATGCCTACGGTAAGGATATGCATGAAGGGCAGTTCCGGCATTCGGGCGAGCCCTATTTTTCGCATCCCGTCGCGGTGGCGGCGATTCTGACCGAACAGCGTCTGGATGATGCGACCATCGTCACCGCCCTTCTGCACGACACGATCGAAGACACGCGCTCGACCTATGGCGAGGTCGCCGGGATGTTCGGCGAGCAGATCGCCGAGCTGGTCGACGGCGTCACCAAGCTGACCAACCTGCAACTCTCGAACGCGGCCTCGAAGCAGGCGGAAAACTTCCGCAAGCTGTTCATGGCGATGTCGAAAGACCTGCGGGTGATCCTCGTGAAGCTCGCCGACCGCCTGCACAACATGCGGACGATCCGTTCGATGCGGCCGGAAAAGCAGGCTCAGAAAGCGCGCGAGACGATGGAGATCTACGCGCCGCTCGCAGGCCGGATGGGTATGCAGTGGATGCGTGAGGAACTCGAAGACCTCGCCTTCAAGGTACTCAACCCCGAGGCGCGCACCTCGATCATTCGGCGCTTCGTCAGCCTGCAAAAGGAAACCGGCGATGTGATACCGAAGATCACCGCCGACATCCGCGCGCTGCTCGAAGACGAGGATATCGACGCCGACGTGTTCGGTCGCGCGAAGCGGCCCTATTCGATTTGGCGCAAGATGGAGGAGAAGCAGCTCACCTTCTCGCGCCTGTCGGATATCTACGGCTTCCGCGTCATCACTCGCACCGAGATGGACTGCTACCGGGTTCTCGGGCTGATCCACCACCGTTGGCGCGCGGTGCCGACCCGCTTCAAGGATTATATCAGCCAGCCGAAGACCAACGGCTATCGCTCGATTCACACCACGGTGTCGGGGCGCGACGGCAAGCGCGTCGAGGTGCAGATCCGCACCCGCCAGATGCACGAAGTCGCCGAGGCAGGCGTCGCGGCGCATTGGTCCTATCGCGATGGCGAGCGCGCGCAGAACCCCTTCGCGGTCGATCCGGCGAAATGGTTGGCCTCGTTGAGCGAGCGGTTCTCGGACCCCGATGGCGATGGCGATCACGACGAGTTTCTCGAGAACGTCAAACTCGAGATGTATTCCGATCAGGTCTTCTGCTTCACGCCGAAAGGCGATGTGGTGAAGCTGCCGAAAGGCGCCACTCCGATCGATTTCGCCTATGCGATCCACACGCGTATCGGCAATAGCTGTGTCGGCGCCAAGGTCGACGGCATCCGCGTTCCGCTCTGGACGCGCTTGAAAAACGGCCAGTCGGTCGAGGTGATCACCGCCTCGGGCCAGCGTCCGCAGTTGACCTGGCTCGATATAGTGGCGACCGGGCGCGCCAAGGCAGCGATCCGCAAATCGCTGCGTGAGGAAGATCGCGACCGCTTCATCAAGCTGGGTCAGGAATTGGCACGGGTGGCGTTTGAGCATGTCGGCCGCCGCGTGACCGACAAGGCGCTGCGCACCGCCGGCAAGGCGCTGGGGATCGGCGATCAGGACGAGGTTCTCGCGCGGCTCGGATCTGCGGAACTGGCGGCCTCGGACGTGTTGGACGCGCTTTACCCGGAACTCGCGCAACGCCGCGAAGGCGCCGAGATCGAGCCGACCCGCGCCGTTCTGGGGCTCGCCGCCGATCAGAGCTTCCGCCGTGCCGATTGCTGCCAGCCGCTCCCGGGAGAGCGGATCGTCGGCATCACCTATCGCGGTAAGGGCGTGGTGATCCACGCCATCGATTGCCCCGCTCTCGAAGAGTTCGAGGATCAGCCCGAACGCTGGGTCGATCTGCATTGGAAAACCGGGCAACACCCG
Organism: Thioclava sp. F34-6; assembly: GCF_002213235.1. Lineage (NCBI taxonomy): Bacteria > Pseudomonadati > Pseudomonadota > Alphaproteobacteria > Rhodobacterales > Paracoccaceae > Thioclava > Thioclava sp. F34-6. The sequence goes on along the minus strand of NZ_NBOA01000004.1, from coordinate 46,752 downwards.
CCTGCCTATACCGCGACGCTCAAGGTCACGATCTCGAACGACGCGGGCGTGCTGGGACATATCTGCACCTTGATCGGCCAGCAGAAGGCAAATATTTCGGACCTCAACTTCGTGGAGCGCAAGCCGGATTTCTATTCGGTGCTCGTAGAGGTCGAATTGTGCGATGCGGAACATATGCATCGCCTGCTTACCGCCCTTGAGGCGGAGAGCGACGTGGCGCAGGTGGAGCGGATCAGGAACCTGTCGCGCAAACCCTGACGCACACGGCGCAGGGGGGAGAAAGGACGGCGGCGTGGTCTTCAGGCGGCGCGAAAAAAGGGGGCTTCTGGCCAACCTGCGCGAGGCGATCTGGCCGCGTTCGGGCTGGTCCCGGGCTTTCCAATACGTCAAGCACCGCGTCAACCGACTGCCCGACCGCCCGCATCGCATCGCCCGCGGCGTCTGGGCCGGGGTCTTGGTCTCGTTCACGCCGCTCTTCGGATTTCACTTCGTCAGCGCGGCGGCCGTGGCCTGGATCATGCGCGGCAATATCCTCGCGGCGATCCTCGCCACCTTCTTCGGCAATCCGGTCACCTTCCCGATCATCGCTGTCTTCTCGACGAAGCTTGGGCACAAGATCCTGGGCGACCGGCTCGATCATGGCGGAGAGCCCGAAAGCCTGCTGCAGACCTTTCAGGCGGCGAGCCACGATCTGCTGCATAACTTCTGGGCGATGTTCACCCCCGAACATGCCGAATGGAGCGGTTTGGAGCGGTTCTTCACCGACGTCTGGCTACCCTACTTGATCGGCGGAATCGTTCCCGGCGTGATCTCGGCGACCATCTGCTACTACGTGTCCTTGCCGATCATCACCGCCTATCAGAACCGGCGGCGTAGTCGGCTCAAGGCGCGGCTCGAGAAGATGCGGGCGAAGATCAAGCGCGAGGAAAGGGCGGCGGCGAAGGCCGAGAAGTCCGAGGATTGAACCGATCCGGCTCGCCGCGTCAGCTTTGCGTGCCGCCTGCGTCCGCCGCGCTCAGCGCGTAGCCGCGCCGTTGCGCCCGGCGGCGAAACCGCTCGGCGGCATGGACCGCTTCGCGCAGGTTGGAGAACCAGCGCAGGCAGGAGGCGCCGGTCTGACCTTGCAGCCCCCATTCGCGCAGCACGGTATATTCCCCGAACAGGTTGTCGGAGACTTCCACGCGATAGAACCGTCGCGATGTCGGCGTGTGTAGAAGGAGATTGAGCATGGCAGTGCCCCTGTATCCCGATTTCGTGAAGTGAATCAGAGCGGAGCGGTTTTGGCCAGCAAAAAGAGGTTAATGCCTTGCTGCCCGCAGCGCGGGCTATGTCCTCAGCTCCAGCGGACTTCGCCCAGGAAGATGTACCCCGCGCCGTATATCGTTTTGATAAGGCGTGGGTTTTTCGGATCTTCGCGAAGCTTCGTGCGCAGCCGAGAGATCCGCACATCCATCGCCCGGTCGAAGCTCTCGCCCGCCGCGCCGCCCAAGCTTTCCTGCATCTGCGCACGGGTGATCAGCCGGTTCGGGCTTTCGAGAAACAGCCGCAGCACTTCCCCCTCGGCATGGGAGAATGAGGTTTCGGCCCCATCTTCCGCGACGAGGAGGTAGCGGTCGAAATGCGCGGTCCAGCCTGCGAAACGGGCGGTTTGCGCCTGCGCGGGACTTTCGCTGCGCCCCTTGCGCAGGCGGGCGCGGATGCGCGCCACGACCTCGGCGGGATCGAAGGGCTTGATGATGTAATCATCCGCACCAAGCTCCAGCCCAGTCACCCGGTCCTGCACCTGCGCGCGGCCCGAGATGATGATGATCGCAGCGCCGGATTCCAGCGCCAGCCGATGCACCAGCGCCAGTCCGTCGCGATCAGGTAGCCCCAGATCGACGAGGCAGACATCCGGCGAAGAGCGCTTCAGCCCAACTTCGAACTCGGTTGCGCGGGCATAGCAGGTCGTGCGAAACCCGGCCTCTTCGAGCGCATCGGAGAGCATCCGGCGAATTTCGGGCTCGTCGTCGAGGATCGCGACAAGGGGATGGTCGGCACTCATCGAGGCACTCCCGCAAGCAACGCCGCAAGCTGCGCGGCGGTAAAGGGTTTCTGAAGCACCGGGCAGGGGGCCTGCGCGCGCAGCGCATCGCCCGGTGGCAGCGAGGTCATCAGGATCATTGGAACCTGATCGCCGATACTGCGGGCAAGATCCACCCCGCTGCGCGGTCCGGGCAGCTGGATATCCGACAGGACCAGTTCAATGTCGGGCAGGTTCAGAAGCGCCTCGGCCTCGGCGATCGTACCCGCCTCTACGACCGTATGGTCGAGGGCGCGGAGCATGTCTCGGGTGCTGGCGCGGATGTCCTCGTCATCCTCGACCAGCAGAACCATCATTGGGTCGGCTTGCCGGGCGGCGGCTTTCAGCGGTAACCGCATCGTTACGCGCGCTCCGTCCTCGGTGTTCTCCAGCCGCAGCGTGCCGCCCGCGAGCTTGGTCTGGTCATAGACCATCGACAGGCCGAGCCCGGAGCCCTCCTTGCCCTTTGTCGTGAAGAACGGGTCGAGCGCGTGTTCGAGCGCCTCGTCCGAGAAGCCTCCGCCCTGATCGGTGACGGTGATCTCGACCCAGGTGTCGCGTACCGCGCGGGCCTCGATACTGATCGTGCCGCCCTTCGCCCGCATTGCGTGATTGGCGTTCAGGATCAGGTTCAGAAGGCTGTCCTGCAGCGGCCCGGGATCGAGCAGGATCGGGTCGCTCAGACCGTTATTGGCGAAGTCGAGCGTCACCGGATCGTGCAGCGTCGGCCCCGCCATCGCGGCGAGATCGTCGAAGAGATCGTCCAGCACCACCGCCTGCGGGCGCAACTCGCGCGGTCCCGAGATCGCGGCGATCCGGTCGAGAAGCGTGCCGCCGCGCCGCGCCGCGCCAAGGGTCGCGCGGATCGCCTCCTGCGCCTCCGCAGGCAGCCCCTCCATCCGTTCGAGCCGCCCCTGCAACCCGAGGATGATCGTCAGCAGATTGGCGAAATCATGCGCCAGCCCCGAGGACAGCTGCGCTGCCAATTCGCGCTTCGCCGTTTGCGCCAGCGCCGCGCGGACCTGCGCTTCGTGCGTGACATCGGTGGAGAGGATATAGATCCCGGTTACCTTGTCCTCACCCGCGAGATCGGGGGTCAGCGCCACGCGGATGCGGCGGCCCGACGGGTCATGGGTGATCTCGACCACGCTTGCCTCGCCGGCAAGCGCGCGGCGAAAGCAGGGGGTGATCTTGCGATAGGTCTCTGGGCCGAGCGCCTCGCTCGCATGGTGGCCGACCGCATTGGCGAGCGAGCCGGGCATCACGGTTGACAGACGCCGGTTGGAATAGGTGTAGATCAGGTCGCGATCGACCCGCGCGATATGGGCAGGCATCATCTCGGTCACCTGCCGGGTGCGGGCCTCGGTGATGGCCAGTTGGCGCGAGGTTTCCTCCAGCGCCATGTTGGTCGCGGCGAGTTCGCGGTTCGCCGCCGCGAGCGCCTCGGCATGGTCGAGGAGCTGACCCGACAACTCTTCGGATCGCGCGCGCAACAGTGCCTCCTGCCGCTTCACCGGCGTGATATCGGTATAGACCGTGACCCAGCCGCCTTCGGGCAGAGGCGCGCCCTCGACCGAGATCGTGCGCCCATTCGCGCGTTGCCGCTCCATGTAATGGGCCTCGAAGGCGCGCGCGGTCTCGACCCGTTCGCGGACGGCGGCCTCGATATCGTCCACCTCGCCGTATTCGCCCCGCGTCACGAGGAAGCGAATCGTATCCTCGAAGGTGGTGCCGGGTCGGGTCAGCGCATCGGGCAGGTCGAACATCAGCTGGTATTGTCGGTTCGACACGGCCAGCCGCAGATCGCTGTCGAAGATCGACAGCGCCTGTCCGATGAGGTTCAGCCCCGCCTGTGTCAGCCGCTCGCGGCTTGTTTCGCTCACCTTGCCCCTCCCGCTCCTTGGCTTTTGCTACCACCGGCGGACGGCGCGGCAAAGCGCGTTTCGCTGCGCAGCGAAGTCGTAAGAATTCGTTACAATCACGAAAAGATCACGAAAACTTTGACAGAGACTGTCGAGCCATGCCGAACTGTGCGCGGAGGAGCGCCCAGAGCGGTCGAGGGACGCCGGACATACCGGCGCGAGGGAGGAAAATTTGGCTGACGCAGTCGCGAAGGGGCAGGACTCTGCCCAATCGATTCCTGCGCTATTGGCGCGGAACGTGGCCCGATACGGTGGCTACCCCGCCTATCGCGAAAAGGAATTCGGGATCTGGCAGAGCTGGAGCTGGGCCGAAGCGGCCGAGGAAATCCGCGCCATGGCGCTGGGTTTCCTGAGCCTCGGCGTGGAGCGGGGCGATCATGTCGCCATCATCGGGCGCAACCGCCCCATGCATTACTGGTCGATGGTCGCGGCGCAGATGTGCGGCGCGATTCCGGTGCCGCTCTATCAGGACGCGGCGGCCGAAGAGATGGCCTATGTGATGGAGCATTGCGGCGCGCGCTTCGTCGTCTGCGGCGATCAGGAGCAGGTCGACAAGATCGTCGAGATCGAGGACCGCATCCATGCGGTCACCCATGTCACCTACACCGACAAGCGCGGCATGCGGAAATACGACCACTCGCGGATGAACGCGCTGGAGGACGTGCAGGCCGAAGGCCGCGCGGGCCATTCGCGCTACGAGGCCGAGCTCGACAAGCGCATCGCCGAGCTGACCTATGACAGCACCTGCGTGATGCTCTACACCTCGGGCACGACGGGCAAGCCGAAGGGCGTGGTCCTGTCGAATCGCAACATCATCGAGACTGCGAAGGCGTCCTCGGAATTCGATCACCTGAACCATAATGACGAGGTTCTGGCCTACCTGCCGATGGCATGGGTGGGCGATTTCATCTTCTCGATCGGGCAGGCCTATTGGTCGGGCTTCACCGTGAACTGCCCGGAAAGTCCCGAGACGATGATGATCGACCTGCGTGAGATCGGGCCGACCTATTTCTTCGCGCCGCCGCGGGTCTTCGAGAACCAACTGACCTCGGTGATGATCCGCATGGAAGATGCGGGCAAGCTGAAGAAGAAGCTGTTCGACCATTACATGAAGGTCGCGCGCGATGTCGGCCCCGACATTCTCGACGGCAAGCCCGTCAGCTTCGGCAAGCGGATGTCATATGCGCTGGGCAATTTCTTCGTCTATGGCCCGCTCAAGAACACGCTGGGCTTCTCGCGCATTCGCGTGGGTTACACGGCGGGCGAGGCGATCGGGCCGGAGATCTTCTCCTTCTACCGCTCGCTCGGGATCAACCTGAAGCAGCTCTACGGCCAGACCGAGGCGTCGGTCTTCATCACCCAGCAGCCCGATGGCGAAGTCCGCGCCGATACGGTGGGCGTGCCGTCGCCGGGCGTCGAGGTGAAGATCGCCGACAATGGCGAGGTTTTCTATCGCAGCCCCGGCACCTTCGTGGAGTATTACAAGAACCCGGAAAGTACGGCCTCGACCAAGGACCCGGAAGGCTGGGTCGCAACGGGCGATGCGGGCTTCTTCGAGGAAGACACCGGCCATCTGCGGATCATCGACCGCGCGAAGGATGTGGGCAAGATGGCCGACGGTCGCCTGTTCGCGCCGAAATATGTCGAGAACAAGCTGAAGTTCTACCCCTCGATCCTCGAGGCGGTGGTGTTCGGCGCAGGGCGCGATCGCTGCACGGCCTTCATCAATATCGACCTCACGGCGGTCGGCAACTGGGCCGAACGCAACAACATCTCCTACGCCTCCTACCAGGAGCTTGCGGGCCACCCGCGCGTCTACGAGATGATCCGCGAACACGTCGAAGAGGTGAATGAAAGCATCGCCGAAGACCCGATGCTCTCGGGCTGTCAGGTCCATCGCTTCCTGATCCTGCACAAGGAACTCGACGCCGATGACGGCGAGATGACCCGGACCCGCAAGGTACGCCGCAACGTGATCGGCGAGAAATTCGCCGACCTGATCGCGGCGCTCTATGACGGGCGCGACGAGATCTACACCGAAACGGAAGTGACCTACGAGGACGGGCGCAAGGGCTCGATCAAGGCGACGCTGAAGATCGCCGACGCGAAGGTCGTGGCCCCGAAACAGATGGCGGAGGCGGCGGAATGAAAGACATGCAAGACGGATACGTCACCGCCGACGGCCGCCAGATCGGCGGGGTCATCATGGAGATGAAGAACATCACGCTGCGCTTCGGCGGGGTGGTGGCGATCAAGGATATCTCCTTCGACATCCGCGAGGGCGAAATCCGCGCGATCATCGGTCCGAACGGCGCGGGGAAATCCTCGATGCTGAACGTCATCTCGGGCTTCTATATCCCGACCGAGGGCGAGGTGTTCTACAAGGGCATCAAGCGCGGGCCGATGAAACCCTATCAGGTCGCGCGTCTTGGTATCGCACGCACCTTCCAGAACATCGCGCTGTTCGACGGCATGTCGGTGCTCGACAACATCATGACCGGTCGGCTGACCCATATGAAGAAGGGTCTCGTGGCGCAGGCAGGTTGGTGGTGGACCGGTGCCGCCGCCGAGGAACACGAGAACCGCGAGAAGGTCGAGAAGATCATCGACTTCCTCGAGATCCAGAATATCCGGAAAACGCCGGTGGGGCGTCTGCCTTACGGCCTGAAGAAGCGGGTGGAACTGGCGCGCGCGCTTGCCGCGGAGCCGAAGATCCTGCTGCTCGACGAGCCGATGGCCGGGATGAACGTCGAAGAGAAAGAGGACATGAGCCGCTTCATCCTCGACGTGAACGACGAATTCGGCACCACCATCGTCCTGATCGAACACGATATGGGCGTCGTGATGGATCTCTCCGACCGCGTGGTCGTGATGGATTACGGCAAGAAGATCGGTGACGGCTCGCCCGACGAGGTGCGCAACAATCAAGACGTGATCGACGCCTATCTGGGGGTGGCCCATGACTGAGACCATCCGCTTCGCAATTCAGACATCGGAGGCGCGTCATGCCTGATATCGTTCTCTACGCCGCCGAGGTGACGCTGAACGGCCTGATGGCCGGGGTGCTCTACGCGCTCGTGGCTCTGGGCTTCGTGCTGATCTTCAAAGCTTCCGGCATCTTCAACTATGCGCAGGGCGTGCTCGCACTCTTCGCGGCGCTGACGCTGGTCGGCATCCAGAAGGGTCAGGTGCCCTTCGCCCATCTCATCAACGCGATGACGGGCAATCACTACACGAACTTCCCGTGGGAGATTCCGGCGATCGTCGCGATACTGCTTGCGGCGGGCGTGATGGTGATCCTCGCGATCATCATCGAAAAGCTGGTGCTCAAGCATCTGGTCAACCAGGCGCCGATCATCCTCTTCATGGCGACAATCGGGATGGCCTATTTCCTCGAAGGCTTCGGGGACGTGATGTGGGGCTCGGACATCAAGACGCTCGATGTGGGGCTGCCGCAGGGCATCAACGAGACCATCGACACCGTCACCTACAACATGTTCGGCTACGGCTTCTTCATCGACAATCTCGATATCGTCGCGGCCATCGTCGCGGTGCTGCTGGTGGCCGCGCTGACCGTGTTCTCGCAATACTCCAAGCAGGGCCGGGCGTTGCGTGCCGTGGCAGACGATCACCAGGCCGCGCTTTCGGTCGGGATCTCGCTGCGCTTCATCTGGATCCTCGTCTGGTCCATCGCGGGCTTCGTGGCGCTGGTCGCGGGCATCATGTGGGGGTCGAAATCGGGCGTGCAGTTTTCGCTTTCGCTGATTGCGCTCAAGGCGCTGCCGGTGCTGATGCTGGGCGGCTTCACCTCGATCCCCGGCGCCATCGTCGGCGGTCTGATCATCGGTGTGGGCGAGAAACTGTTCGAACTGCTGATCGGGGCGCCCTTCCTTGGCGGTGCGACCGAGAACTGGTTCGCCTATGTCCTCGCGCTCGTCTTCCTCGTGTTCCGGCCGCAGGGTCTGTTCGGCGAGAAGATCATCGAGAGGGTCTGACCGATGATCACGATGCTGTCACGGCAAGGTGAGAAAAATCTTGATCGCGTCGCAGGGGTGCGACAAGCTGCCGCATATCGTGGCGTCAACGGGAGGGGAGCCCAGTGTCGTCGCGCTGATGTGACGATCATTGGGAGGACCGTTACCGATGAAGACCTGCGCAACCGTGTTCACGATTGGCTGGGGAGCTGCGCTCGCATTCGGATGGATCGCGCTGGCCGCGCCGCCGGAAGAACCGACCACCTTGCAAACATTGAATATCGTGCTGGCCGCCCTGGGGGCGGGTGCCGGGCTCTGGGCCTGGGTGAGGATCCGGCGCGGCGACTGCTGACGGGGGACGACGCGCTCTCCCTGGCGAAAGGGAGAGGCTGATGTTTTACCGCGAAGCAGGTGATTTCAAGACATCCTACCGGGAGGACAGCCAGACCTTCCCGATCAAGTTCGACCGGCTGCGCTATTACGCGGTGCTGGTGGTCGCTTTCGGGATCGTGCCGCTGTTCATCAACGACTACTGGGCGAACGCGGTCGCGGTGCCCTTCCTGATCTACGCCATCGCGGCGATCGGGCTGAACATCCTCGTGGGCTATGCCGGGCAGGTCAGCCTTGGCACCGGCGGCTTCATGGCGGTGGGCGCCTATTCCGTCTACAAACTGATGACGGCCTTCCCGGACATCAACATCTTCTTCCACGTGATCATCGCGGGATTCATCACGGCGGCAGTCGGCGTGATCTTCGGCCTGCCGAGCCTACGCATCAAGGGCTTCTACCTCGCGGTGGCGACGCTGGCGGCGCAGTTCTTCCTCGTCTGGCTCTTCAACAAGGTGCCGTGGTTCTACAATTACTCGGCCTCGGGTCAGATCAACGCGCCCGAGCGCACCGTGTTCGGCGTCTTCGTGACTGGCGCGCAGACCTCGGCGATGGCGAAATACATGTTCTGCCTCGTGATGCTGACGCTGGTGGCGCTGGTCGCGCGCAACCTGACGCGTGGCACCGTGGGGCGAAAATGGATGGCGATCCGCGACATGGATATCGCCGCCGAGATCATCGGGGTGAACCCGCTGACGACGAAACTGTCGGCCTTCGCGGTCAGCTCCTTCTTCATCGGCATCGCGGGTGCTCTGTTCTTCGCGGTCTACCTTGGCGCGGCGGAAGTGGGCGAAGCCTTCGGCATCCAGAAGTCCTTCCTGATCCTTTTCATGGTGATCATCGGCGGTCTGGGCTCGATCTTCGGCTCGTTTGCGGGTGCTGCCTTCCTCGTGCTGCTGCCGGTCTTCCTCAAGAACGTGCTCGTCGGCACCTTCGGTTGGCCCACGGATCTCGCCGCCCATATCGAGCTGATGATCGTGGGCGGGCTGATCGTGGCCTTCCTGATCGCGGAACCGCACGGCCTCGCACAGCTCTGGCGCGTCGCGAAAGAGAAACTCCGGCTTTGGCCCTTCCCGCACTGAGGGCCGGGCCGCCCAACACAAAGAACCGGGAAACGCCCGGCGCAAAACTCGAACATTCTGGGAGGAGAACCGAATGAAGAAGACCCTAACCGCATTGGTCGCGGCGGCGATGACGCTGACCACGGCCCCGGCTTTCGCCGAACTGGTGGTGCCGAACCTCAGCTATCGCACCGGGCCCTATGCCGCGAACGGCATCCCCTACGCCGATGGCTTCAACGACTATTTCACCCTGCTTAACGAGCGTGACGGCGGCATTGGCGGTGAGATGGTCAAGACGCCCGAATGCGAAACCGCCTACAACACCGAGAAGGGCGTGGAATGCTATGAGTCCACCAAGGGCGAAGGCGCGCTGGCCTATAACCCACTCTCGACCGGCATCACCTATCAGCTGATCCCGAAGGTCACCGCTGACGGCATCACGCTCTACACCCCGGGCTACGGCCGCACTTCGGCCGCGAACGGCAAGGTGTTCAAGTGGGTCTTCAACTTCCCGGCCAACTACTGGGATGGCGCCTCGGTTGCGATCAAACACATCATTGATCAGGAAGGTGGCGACATCAAAGGCAAGAAAATCGCGCTGGTCTACCACAACTCCGCCTACGGCAAGGAGCCGATCCGCACGCTCGAAGAGCTGTCCAAGAAGCACGGTTTCGAGCTGTCGACCCTGCCCGTGGACCATCCCGGGCAGGAGCAGAAGTCGCAGTGGCTTCAGATCCGTCGTGACAAGCCCGACTATGTCCTGATGTGGGGCTGGGGCGTCATGAACCAGGTCGCCATCCAGGAAGCCGTCAACATCCGCTTCCCGATGGATCACTTCATCGGCGTCTGGTGGTCGGGTTCGGAGAACGACGTGGCTCCGGCAGGCGACAAGGCCTCGGGCTACAAGGCGCTCTCGTTCCACGGCACCGGCATGGACTACCCGGTCTATGACGACCTGAAGAAATACGTGGTCGATGCCGGCAAGGCCTCGGGTGCGGGCGATGAGGTCGGCACGATGCTCTACTCGCGCGGCATGTACGCGGCGATGATCATCTCGGAAGCGATCCGCAAGGCGCAGGAAATGACCGGCAAGTCGAACGTCAACGCCGCCGAAGTGCGCGACGGTTTCGAGAACCTCGACCTGACCGAAGCCCGTCTGGAAGAGCTCGGCCTGCCGAACTTCGCCCAGCCGATCAAGGCGAGCTGTGAGAACCACGGGGGCCCCGGCTCCGCCAAGGTCTTCCAGTGGGATGCCGCTGCGAAGAAGTGGAACGAAGCCTCCGACTGGATCGAATCCGACAAGGACGTGCTCAACCCGCTGATCGAAGAAGATTCCGCAGCCTTCGCTTCGGAAAACGGCATCACCAACCAGTGTAACTGATCGAAAACGGCCTCCGGCGCGCGCCGCCGGGGGCCACCCCAATGTCCCGGAGAGAACCATGCTCGACGCTTCGAAATCCGACACGACCCTGCTCGAGGTCAACAATATCGAGGTGATCTACAATCACGTCATCCTCGTGCTCAAAGGGGTCAGCCTGAGCGTGCCCAAGGGCGGGATCACCGCGCTTCTGGGCGGCAACGGCGCGGGCAAGACGACGACGCTCAAGGCGATCTCCAACCTGCTCAAGTCCGAACGCGGCGAGGTGACGAAAGGCTCGATCACCTATCGCGGCGAACGGGTGCAGGACGGCTCCCCCGCCGAGCTGGTCCGCAAGGGCGTGATCCAGGTGATGGAGGGGCGGCATTGTTTCGAACACCTGACCGTCGAGGAAAACCTGCTGACCGGTGCCTATACTCGCAAGGACGGGCGCGCCGCGATCCAGGACGATCTGGAAATGGTCTACACCTATTTCCCGCGCCTCAAGGAGCGCCGCAAATCGCAGGCGGGCTATACCTCGGGCGGGGAGCAGCAGATGGTCGCGATGGGCCGCGCGCTGATGAGCCGCCCCGAGACGATCCTGCTGGACGAACCTTCGATGGGTCTCGCGCCGCAGCTGGTGGAGCAGATCTTCGAGATCGTGAAATCGGTCAACGAGAACGAAGGCGTCACATTCCTTCTGGCCGAGCAGAACACCAACGTCGCGCTCCGCTATGCGCATTACGGCTACATTCTGGAGAGCGGCCGCATCGTCATGGACGGTCCCGCAAAGGAATTGCGCGAGAACCCGGACGTGAAGGAATTCTACCTCGGCATGTCCGACGAAGGCCGCAAGAGCTTCCGCGACGTGCGAAGCTATCGCCGCCGGAAACGCTGGCTGGCGTGACGCTAACCTACTGATTCAATTAAATTGCTGCGCAGCATTTTCGGCGCGGCACAGGGGCGGTCTGTCCGCTGAACGGAAAGGGTCGAGAGATGCGCGAACATTTCGACGAATTGGAAACCCGCAGCGCCGACGCGCGTGAGGCCTCTTTGGCGGAGTGCCTGCCGGCTCTGATCGGCGCGGCGATGACAGCTCCGGGGATCGCGGCGCATCTGCAAGGCGTCGACCCGAGAGCTGTCACATCGCGCGAGGCGCTCGCGAAGCTGCCGGTGCTACGCAAGTCCGACCTCGGCTCTGCGCAGAAAGGCGCGCCACCCTTCGGCGGGCTGGTCATGAAACCCGCACATGCCTTCGCCCATATCTTCCAGTCGCCCGGTCCGATCTACGAGCCCGGCGATGTCAGTTACAATTGGTGGCGGCTGGGGCGCTTCGTCCATGCCGCAGGCGTCGGTCCGGGCGATATCGTGCAGAACTGCTTTGGTTACCACCTCACCCCGGCGGGGATGATGTTCGAAAATGCCGCGCGCACGGTCGGCGCCGCCGTGCTGCCCGCAGGCACCGGCCAGACGGAGCTGCAGGTCCGCGCCGCCGCCGATATCGGCTCGACGGTTTACGCGGGCACGCCCGATTACCTGCGCATCATCCTCGAGAAAGCCGAAGAGATGGGCGAGGCTCTGAAAATCACCAAGGCCACCGTGTCGGGCGGCGCACTCTTCCCGAGCCTGCGCCAGAGCTATGCCGACCGCGGGATCTCCTGCCTGCAATGTTACGCCACCGCCGATCTGGGCAACATCGCCTATGAGAGCGCCGCGATGGAGGGGATGATCGTGGACGAAGGCGTGATCGTCGAGATCGTCCGCCCCGGCACCGGCGATCCGGTGGCCCCCGGCGAGGTCGGCGAGGTCGTCGTGACCACGCTCAATCCCGACTACCCGCTGATCCGCTTCGCCACCGGCGATCTCTCGGCGGTGATGGAAGGCGTCAGCCCCTGTGGGCGCACCAACATGCGTATCAAGGGCTGGATGGGCCGCGCCGATCAGACCACCAAGATCAAGGGCATGTTCGTACGCCCCGAACAGGTGGCGAGCTTCGTCTCCGCCCATGCAGAGGTGCAGAAGGCCCGCGTCATCGCCACGCGCGACGGCGAGATGGACGTGATGACCGTGCAGATCGAAACCGAGGCCGACGACCCGACGCGTTTCGACGGCGGCGTGCGCGCGGCGCTCAAGATGAAAGGCGTGATCGAACTGGTGGCGCCGGGGTCGCTTCCGAATGATGGTAAGGTCATCGACGACCAGCGCAGCTACGACTGAGGAACCCAGCCGCGATCTCAGGGGTTTCCTCGCGTAAGAGAGATGGAGGACCCCATGCGTAAACTTCTTCTGACAGGTGCCGCGATCGCGGCGCTAGGCCTTCCCGCCCATGCCGCCGATCTGGCGTTGCTTCTGGGCAATTCCAATTACCAGCGGATCGACGATCTTCGCTCGGGTACCGCGCTGACCGATAGCGAAGCGAAGCTGCAGACGGCAGGTTTCTCGGTGCTGATCGAGGATGACGCCGACGCCGCCGAGATCCGCTCCCGCTTCCGCGATTTCGTGACCCGCGCGCCCGAGGCCGACCGGCTGGTCGTGGCGCTCTCGGGTCGCTTCGCCCATTCCGACGGCGAGACGTGGTATCTGCCGGTCGATGTCCGCGACACCTCGCTGCCCGAAGCGGTGAGCGAGGCGTTGCCGCTGTCCGCCGTGATGACGGTTCTGGCCGCGCATCCGGGCCGCGCGGTGCTGCTGCTCGGCGCGGCGGATGACGCGGGCAACGGCAACGGCCTGACCCAACCCGGGATCGGCACGCTCGACATTCCGCAAGGTGTGACGGTGCTGCGCGGCAGCCCGAAAAACGTCGCGAGCCTGATGTCGGGCAATCTGACCGAGCCTGGCGCCTCGCTGATGCGGTCGGCGCAATCTGCAGACCTGACCGCCAGTGGCTACATGACGCAAGATCTCACCCTGGTCACCGAGCCGACGGGGAAGAAACCCGCCCCGGTGAAGACCCCCGAAGCAGACCCGTCTGCCCCGTATTGGGACATGGCGCGCTCCGAGGATTCGATCACCGCTTATCAGCTCTATCTCGACCGCTACCCGAATGGCGCGAATGCCGCTCAGGCGAAACAGCGCATCCAGCAACTGCGTGACGAACCGCAGCAAAAAGCGAAGGTCGCGGAGGAGGCGCTGAACCTTAGCCGCGACCAGCGCCGCGAGGTGCAGCAGTACCTGACGATCCTGAAATTCGACCCGAAAGGCGTCGACGGCATCTTCGGGCCGGGCTCGCGCGGGGCGATCGCGCGCTGGCAGAAGGCCAACGGCTTCGACGATACGAGCTACCTGACCCGCGCACAGCTCACCGCGCTCACGGCGCAGGGCGAGAAGCGCGCCGCCGAGCTGAAGGCAGAGGCCGAGGCGCGTCAGGCCAAGATCGACCAGCAGGACCGTGCCTATTGGGAGCAGACCGGCAAGGCGGGTGATGAGGCCGGGCTGCGCGCCTATCTCAAAAAATATCCCGACGGTCTTTTCGCGGAACTCGCGCAGGAGCGTCTCGACAAGATCGAAGCGGATCGCCGCTCCGAGGCTCAGGCTGCGGATCGCGCAGACTGGGACGCCGCGCGCAAAGCCGACACCATCGCCAGCTACCGGGATTATCTCGCAAGCCGCTCCGACCCGGCCTTCAAAGCCGAGGCCGAGGCACGCATTGCCGAGCTGCAGCAACAGAATCAGCAAAGCGACGCGATGGATGCGGCCGCCGCGAAAGAGGCCGCCCTCAACCTGCCCGGCGTCGCGAAATCGCTGGTGGAGCAACGCCTTGCCCAGATGGGCCTGAAGCCCGGCAAGGTCGACGGTGTGTTCGACAAGGATACGCGCCGCGCGATTCGTCGCTATCAGACGGCGGGCGGGCTGGAAGCTACAGGCTACCTCGATCAGGCCACCGTGGCGCAGCTTCTGGCCGGGGCGATCGGCGTGCAATAAGCGCCGATCCCTTTCAGCCTCGAAGCGCTGAACAAAGAAAAAGGCCGCGCCGGGAAATCCCTGGCGCGGCCTTTATTCGTTTCGGCTCGGCTGCCTCAGCCCTGACGGGCTTTGAAGCGCTTCTGCGTCTTGTTGATCACGTAGACGCGGCCTTTGCGGCGCACGACCTGGCAATCGCGATGACGCTGCTTGAGCGAGCGGAGCGAGTTGCGGACCTTCATCGGCCTTCTCCTGTATCGCGGCGCGCGGTGCGCCTTGAAAAACGAATGCCCCGGGCTTGCAAGCCGGGGGCGGTGAATAGATGGTGGGCGGTACTGGGATCGAACCAGTGGCCACTACGATGTCAACGTAGTGCTCTACCGCTGAGCTAACCGCCCACACCCGTTCGACCCCGTTGGTGCCTTTGATTCGCGCTTGCGGCTAGGCCGCGAAGGGAACCGAAAGGCGCGGTGTCGCGTCGGTCTGGGGGTCTATATAAAGAGTCGAAACGGCTTTCAAGAGGCTTTTGGCGCGAAAGCGTTCCGGTGTAGGATATTAAGCGATCATAAGAGGTTTCATGTCCGACATCCCAGCCCTTTTGCCGCCGTTCCGGCTGGATCGCCCCAAGGCGTTGCGGACCGCTGCGGTCTTCGCCTCGCCCCATTCCGGTGCACACTACCCGCATAGCCTGCAGGAACGCGCCGTTCTGGACATGCTGCGCCTGCGGTCTTCCGAAGACGCCTTCGTCGATGAGTTGCTGGCGGATGTGCCGCAATTCGGCGCCCCGCTTCTTTGTGCGCAATATCCGAGGGCGTGGGTCGATCTCAATCGGGCGGAGGACGAGCTTGATTCGGCGCTGATCGCCGGGCTGGACCGGGCGCATCCGGGGCCGCGCGTCGCGGCTGGTCTCGGGGTGATTCCCCGCGTGGTATCCGGTGCGCGGGCGATCTATCGCGGCAAGATTCCGTTGATTGAGGCCGAGGCGCGGATCAACCATGTATGGCGACCTTATCACGCGCAGCTTGAAGCGCTGATGGCCGAGGCGCATGACGCTTTCGGGCAGGCAATTCTGCTCGATATGCATTCGATGCCCTCCGAGGCGCTGGCCACGACCGGCCCGCGCCGCGCGGAAATCGTGCTCGGCGATCGCTACGGCACCAGTGCCGACCGGGAGATCGTGCGCGAGATCGAACTGATCTTCGAAGGCGAGGGGCTGAACGTCGCGCGCAACAGCCCCTTTGCCGGAGCCTATATCACCCAGCGATACGGGCATCCGCGCGAGGGCTATCACGCGATCCAGATCGAGATCGACCGCGCCCTCTACATGGACCAGCACCGCATCGCGCCGAACGAGAATTTCAATGCGTTCGCTGCGCTGATGAGCCGGGCGGCGCGTCAGATTGCTGATCTCGGGGCACATCCGCTGCGCCACGCAGCGGAGTAAGTCACTCCCCGTCCCAGCCGCGCCCGTTGCGGATCGCATCCGCCCCGAATCGCGCCCGGATCGCATCTTTGGCCCGCTCCGCGCTTGCGCGCTTGCCCGCATAAGGGTCGAGCAGGTCGCCTGCCGGATCGCGCCCATCCGCCGCCATGAGGTCCGAGAACCCGATCCCGATCAGTCGGTAGGCCTGCCCCTTCGGCAGCTTGTCGAACAGCGTCTCCCCCGCCCGATAGAGCGTGTCGGCCAGCTGGCTCGGCTCTTCCAGCCGGGTCTGCCGGGTCACCGTCGCGAAATCCGCCTTTTTCAGCTTCAGCGTCACGGTCCGCCCCGCCAGATCGCGCGCCTTCATCCGGGCCGAGACCTTCTCGGCCAGATGCCACAGCTTGCCCATCAGTGCCTCGCGATCGGCGATGTCAGTGTTGAAGGTGGTCTCGTTCGACACGGATTTCATCGGCGAGTCGGGAGAGACCCGGCGGGCATCATGGCCGTTCGCCAGTTCGAACAGGCGCCGCCCAGACGCGCCGAAGCGATCCTCCATCCGCGACAGCCCCGCGCGGCGAATATCGGCAAGCGTGCGGATGCCCGCACGCCCCAGGGCCGAGCGCGTTGCCGCCCCCACGCCCCAGAGGATCGACACCGGCTTGTCGCGGAGGAACTCTTCCGTATCGCCGCGCCCGATCACCGAAAACCCGCGCGGCTTGTCGAGATCCGAGGCGATCTTGGCGAGGAACTTGTTATGCGAAAGACCGACCGAGGCCGTGACCCCGATCTCCGTCTCGATCTCGCGCGCAAGCCGCGCCATCAGGAGGGCAGGCGGCGCATGGTGCAGCCGCTCCGTGCCGCCCAGATCGAGGAACGCCTCGTCGAGCGAGAGCGGCTCGATCAGCGGCGTCAGCTCCACCATTTTCGCCCTGATCTCGCGCGAGACGCTGGCGTAATGCTCCATCCGCGGCTTGATGATCACCGCATCGGGGCAAAGCTTGCGCGCCTGAAACATCGGCATCGCCGAGCGCACCCCTGAGATTCGCGCGATGTAGCAGCAGGTCGTCACCACTCCGCGCGTGCCGCCGCCCACGATCACCGCTTGCGAAGACAGCTCGGGATTGTCGCGCTTCTCGACCGAAGCATAGAAACTGTCGCAATCGATATGTGCGATGGGCAGGTCGAACAGCTCCGGATGCGCCACGATGCGCGCCTTGCCGCAGGCGGGGCAACGCTTCGGCGCCTCGTCAAAACTCTTCAGGCAATGGCGACAAAGGGCAGGCATGGGCTCTCGATCCGGGGGTGTATCCCTTAGATACTCTCTCTTCGCCTTGGCGGAAATATCCCGGGCTGAATTGGCGCAGCCAAGAGGGGCAGCGCCCCTTGATGCTAACGAAAAAGGGGCGGATCGCTCCGCCCCTCTCAATCCGTCTTCAGGTGGCTCTTAGTGCAGCGGCACGCCATCGGCGGGTTTCGTGCCACCCAAGGGGGCCACGTGACCGCCGACGATCAGCCCGTTCGGGCCAGCCGTGACTTCGACCGTCGCACCGTCCATAATTTCGCCGCCAAGGATCGCCTCGGCCAGCGGATCCTGCAGCGAGCGCTGGATCACCCGCTTCAGGGGACGCGCGCCATAGACCGGGTCGTAGCCTGCATCGGCGAGCCACTTGTGAGCCGACTCGTCCAGATCCAGCGTGATCTTGCGCTGTGCCAGACGTTTCTCCAGCCGCTTGAGCTGGATTTCCACGATCCCGTCCATGTCCTTGCGGTTCAGGCGATCGAAGATCACCATCTCGTCGAGACGGTTCAGGAATTCGGGGCGGAAATGCGCCCGCACCGCATCCATCACCTGACGCTTGGCCTCGCCTGCATCCGAACCATCCGGCAGCTGGCTGAGCGCCTGCGAGCCGAGGTTCGACGTCAGCACGATCAGCGTCTGCTTGAAGTCGACCGTGCGGCCCTGACCATCGGTCAGCACACCATCGTCGAGCACCTGCAGCAGCACGTTGAACACGTCCGGATGCGCCTTCTCGACCTCGTCGAACAGCACGACCTGATAGGGACGCCGCCGGACCGCCTCGGTCAGAACGCCACCCTCGTCATAGCCGACATACCCGGGCGGGGCACCGATCAGCCGGGCCACGGAGTGCTTCTCCATGAACTCGGACATGTCGATCCGCACCATCGCCTGATCGTCGTCGAACAGGTAGTTGGCGACCGCCTTGGTCAGCTCGGTCTTACCCACACCGGTCGGGCCGAGGAAGAGGAACGAGCCCAGCGGGCGATTCTCGTCGTTGAGCCCGGCACGTGCACGGCGCACGGCATTCGACACGGCGGTGATCGCTGCATTCTGACCGACGACGCGCTTGTGTAGCTCGTCTTCCATCTTCAGCAGCTTCTCGCGCTCGCCCTCCAGCATTTTGGAGGTCGGGATGCCGGTCCAGCGTTCGACCACTTCGGCGATCTGCTCGGGGCGCACCGATTCCTCGACCATCAGCTCTTCGCCTTCGGCCTCATCGGCCGCGGCGAGCTGCTTCTCGAGGCTCGGAATGATGCCGTAGCTCAGCTCACCGGCGCGGGCGAGATTACCTTCGCGCTTGGCCTGATCCAGTTCGGCCCGGGCCTTGTCGAGTTGCTCCTTGAGGTTGCGGCCCGATTCCAGCTTGTCACGCTCGGCCTGCCACTTGGCAGTCATTTCCGAGGCGCGATCCTGCAGATCCGCCAGTTCCTTCTCGAGCTTCTCGAGACGATCCTTCGAAGCGGTATCGTCCTCTTTCTTCAGCGCTTCCGCTTCGATCTGCATCTGCAGGATCTGACGGTCGAGTGCATCGAGCTCCTCGGGCTTGCTGTCCACTTCCATGCGCAGGCGCGAGGCGGCCTCGTCCACGAGGTCGATCGCCTTGTCGGGCAGGAAGCGGTCGGTGATGTAGCGATGCGAGAGTGTCGCAGCCGAGACCAGCGCCGAGTCGGAGATCTTCACCCCGTGGTGGAGTTCGTATTTCTCCTTGATACCGCGCAGGATCGAGATCGTGTCCTCGACCGTCGGCTCTTCCACCATCACGGGCTGGAAGCGCCGAGCCAGTGCCGCGTCCTTCTCGACATATTTGCGATACTCATCAAGCGTCGTGGCGCCCACGCAGTGCAGCTCACCACGGGCCAGCGCCGGCTTGATCAGGTTCGCCGCGTCCATCGCGCCGTCGGATTTCCCGGCACCCACGAGCGTGTGCATCTCGTCGATGAACAGGATGATTTCACCCGCAGCGGCCTCGATTTCCTTGAGGATCGCTTTCAGACGCTCTTCGAACTCACCGCGATATTTCGCACCGGCGATCAGCGCGCCCATGTCGAGCGCGAGAAGCCGTTTGTCGCGCAGCGATTCCGGTACGTCGCCGTCGATGATGCGCAGCGCGAGGCCTTCCGCGATCGCGGTCTTGCCCACGCCGGGTTCACCGATCAGGACCGGGTTGTTCTTGGTCCGACGGCTGAGCACCTGCATGGTGCGCCGAATCTCGTCATCACGACCGATGATCGGGTCGATCTTGCCTTGCTCGGCGGCCTCGGTCAGATCGCGCGCATATTTCTTGAGCGCCTCATAGCCCTCTTCGGCCGAGGCCGAATCCGCCGTGCGGCCCTTGCGCAGGTCGTTGATCGCGGCGTTGAGCTTCTGCGCCGTCACAGCGCCCGCATCGAGCGCGTCCTTGGCGCGCGTGTTCACCATGGCCAGAGCCATCAGAACACGTTCGACCGGCACAAAGCTGTCGCCCGCTTTCTTGGCGATCTTCTCGGCCTCGTCGAGCACGCGCACGAGGCTTTGCTCGACATAGACCTGCCCGTCGCCGCCCGACACTTTCGGCAGTTTCGACACCGCCAGATCGACGGCCTCGAGCACGCGGGCAGGCTCGCCACCGGCGCGCTTGATCAGATTGGCCGACAGCCCCTGATCGTCATCCATCAATGCCTTCAGAAGATGCTCGGGCACCACACGTTGATGACCCTCGCGCATCGCGATCGTCTGCGCGGCCTGAAGGAAGCCGCGAGACCGCTCCGTGAACTTCTCCATGTTCATCGGCATTCTCCTTTTTTAAAGCCCCCGGGATGTGTCTGGCCCTGTATTAGGCGCCGTCCTGACCGGGTCTCGCTATGAAAAATGGGATGTGGCATGCGCCGCTTCAAGTCTTTTCGATGGACCATTTCGCCGCAGGAGGAAACCAGATCGCAAGGTTTAGCGTTTACGTGAAGACAAGCATAGAGGACGACCACAGAGGAGGGTCCGGGTCCATGCACCATGGCAACGCCACGCATATCGCGCGCCTGATCTACAATGCCGCGCAACGCCGTTTCGAGGCGATCGTAGAATTCTTCATCCCCGGGGTCGCGCAGCCGCTGCGGGTGCCCGTCAGAATCGAAGCCAGCCAGAACATCCCACATCGACAGCTTACTCGTGCGCTGACCCGCGAAGCGCAGCGCCGTGGTATCGGCGGGCTGTGAACCCGCGAACGGCTTGACGTAGCGGTGATTGATCCGCATCAGGGGGCGATCTTGAAAAGGAGCGCTCTGCGATGACCGACATGACCCTGCCCGCCGACGACCGTCTCATCGTCGCCCTCGACGTGCCGAGCGCCTATGAAGGCCTCGTGCTGGCAAACCAGTTGGGCGACTCGGTGTCCTTCTACAAGATCGGTCTGGGGATGCTCACCGGCGGTGGCCTCGCGCTGGCGAGCGAGCTGAAGCAGGATCAGGGCAAGCGCATCTTCCTCGACATGAAGCTGTTCGATATCGGTGCGACGGTGGAAAACGCGGTGCGCGGTCTGGCGCAGTTCGACCTTGATTTCCTCACCGTGCATGGCGATCCCTATGTGGTTAAGGCCGCGAAGGAAGGCGCCGCGGGCACCGACCTGAAAATCCTCGCCGTGACAATCCTGACCTCGCTCGACCGGGAAGACCTGAACGGCGCGCTCATCAAGGAGGGTGCGATCAGCGATCTCGTCGCCGAACGTGCGGGCCGTGCATTCGACGCGGGTGCGGATGGCGTGATCGCTTCGCCGCAGGAAGCGGCGATGATCCGGGCATTGCCCGAGGCAACCGGCAAGCTGATCGTGACGCCGGGCGTGCGCCCGACCGGGGCCGACCTCGGCGACCAGAAGCGGATCGCGACCCCGGCAGCCGCCGTGGACGCAGGCGCTGACCATATCGTCGTTGGCCGCCCAATCCACCGCGCGCCCGATCCGCGCGCCGCGGCGGAAGCGATCCTCCAAGAGCTTCGGGGCTGACTGGCGCTTAGGTCACTGGCCATCGCCGCCGGTGGCCGGGCCACTCGTCTTCGAGTTCGGCGCGACTTCGACCTTCGCGGCATTCGGATCTGACATCTGCTGTTCGCTCGGTGGATCGGTGGCGGCTTCATCGCCCCCGTCAACCGGCGTATCCGCAACCAACCAGACCACGACACCCAGCGCCGCGACCAGCGCCACAAGGGTGAGTATCAGGCCGCCGATACTGCTTTGTCGGTTCGAATCCTTGGCCATTTCTGCTCGCCTCTTCGCTTTGGTCCCTCGGTAAAGGAAACGCGAGGCAATGGCCTGCGTTCCTCCTCCTGTCCTCAGATAGGCGGAGCGCGGCGCAAAATGAAACGGCGCCCCGCAGGACGCCGCTTCACTTGCGCGTGATCCAGAAGGGCGGAAATCAGTTCGATCCGCCGCTCTGCGTGGTGGCCTCGGCGGCAGCGCCGCTGGTGTCGGTGCTGCCGCTGTCGCTAGCCGCGGTATCGCCCGCCGCAGCATCGCCCGAGGCGGTCGCGCCCGACGAATCCGCCGGGGCAGCGGAGTCGCTGTTTTCGATCGTGACCGAAGTGGAGCTTGCGTCGCTTTCTGCGGGCGCGGTGGTGGCGCTTTCGTCCCCGGGCGCCATCATCAGCCAAAGGACGATACCGAGCGCAACGACGACCGCGCCCAGAACGAAGTAGATGCCGCCCAGACCCGAGCGTTCGTGATTATGCGTGTCAGACATGATGATCTCCTGTCGATTTTCATCTCTCTCTGCGTATTGGCGAGAGAACATCGATAGGCCGCTTCCAGTTCCCGGGGTGCGCGGGAACCCGCCGGACGCGGTTTCGTCACACGGGGTCAGTTCTCGTTGATATCGTCATGCCAGTGCTTCACCTGACCGCGTCGCACGCCCATCAGCTTGCGAAGCACGAGCCATGCGATGATCGACAGAATCGCGAAGGTGATCAGCGTGATCGGGACCGAATTTCCGACGATGCCGATCCAGACGAGCGCGCCCGTGACGACGGCCCCGATCGAGAAGCCGAGGAAGATGAAGCCGGGGATGAGCATCTCTGCGACGCCCAGCACAAGACCGGCGACGACCCAGACCCACGGGAGTTGCCACAGGTCCATCATGCTTTCCTCAGCAGTTGGAAAGCGTCGGTGAAGGCTTCCAGGGCTGCGGCGGGCAGTATCACGGTCTGCTTGCCTTCGCCCTTGGCCACCTGCGCCAGCGCATCAACCTGTTTCAACGCGACCTGATATTGCGCGGCCTCGAGCCCGTTCTTGGCGATCGCCTGCGCAACCACCTCGGTCGCATAAGCTTCGGCATCCGCCGAGATGCGGCGGGCTTCGGCCTCTTTCTGCGCCTGGAACAGTTGCGCTTCGGCGGCGAGCTCGACCGCGCGCTTCTTGCCCTCGGCCTCGGTCACTTGCGCCCGACGCGCGCGTTCGGCGTTGAGCTGCTGCAGCATCGCGGCGCGGGTCGCCTCGTCCAGATTGACGTCGAGAATCTCGGCACGGGTCACCTCGATCCCCCAATCGTCGACCATCACGGCAACCTGCTCGCGGACCTTCTCGATCAGACGGGCACGGTTCGATTGCACTTCGTCGAGTTCGATCACCCCGATCTCGGAGCGCACGATCCCCGCCACCGTCGTCGCGATGGCCGCATCGACATCGCGGATACGATAGACGGTCTTCTCCGGCTCGGTAATTCGGTAGAAGACCGAGGTCTCGACCTTTACCAGCACGTTGTCGGCGGTGATCGCATCCTGCATCGCATTGGGCAGCTGGCGCTCGAGGATCGAGATCTTGTGCGGCACGCGGTCGAGGAAGGGCACGATGAAGTTGATGCCGGGGCCGAGCACCGCGCGCAGCCGGCCGAATCTCTCCACGACATGTTTTTCGGATTGCGGCACGATCCGGACGCCGAGGAAGACGGACAGGATCAGCAGCATCGCGATGGCGATCATCACGATATCGCTGCCGCTCAGGGAATTAACGAATAACATCTGGGCCTCGACCTTCTGAACTCAAACTTGGTGACCGGGAAACACGCGCAAGGCGAGCAGTGTCAGCACCACGAGCACGGCCCAGCCTCCCGGGCGCGCGAGCAGCCAGATGGCGAGTGCGAAGCCAATCCCTACGATGCGGCTGCCTGCCGTCGCGAGAAAGCCGAACAGAACGCCCATCAGGCGAACTCACTCATGCGGGGGGTCATCGACTGCTCCTTGTGGTTTTCCCGCAAGTCTGCCGCAAGTTGTGCGTTTTGGGAAGGTAGTTGCGCTCAGCTGAGGCGAGCGGGCAGGCGCAGGCCGCGCAAGACGTCGTCGCCCGACATCGGACGCTTGCCGGGGCGTTGCGCCTCGAGGATTTCCAGCGCGCCAGTGCCGCAGGCAATCGTAAACCCGTCGAGGATTTCGCCCGGCGCGCCACTGCCCTCTGCCGGGGCGGCGCGCAGCAGCTTGATCCGCTCACCCGCGATCTCGGTCCAGGCGCCAGGGAAGGGCGAGAGGCCGTTGATATGGCGGATCACCTCGTCGGCCGGGCGCGTCCAATCGACCTGCGCTTCGGCCTTGTCGATCTTCGCGGCATAGGTGACGCCATCCTCCGGCTGAGGCTGAAGGATCAGCGAGTCGATCTCGGACAGCGCATCGAGGATCAGCCGGGCGCCCATTGCGCTTAGCCGGTCATGCAACTCGCCGGTGGTCTCGGTCGCGCCGATCTCGGTCGCTTCGCGCAGCAGAACCGGCCCGGTATCGAGTCCGGCTTCCATCTGCATGATGCAGATGCCGGTCTGGCTGTCGCCTGCCATGATCGCCCGGTGGATCGGCGCGGCCCCGCGCCAGCGCGGGAGCAGCGAGGCGTGGATATTCAGGCAGCCCTTCGCGGGCGCATCCAGAATGGCCTGCGGCAGGATCAGCCCGTAGGCCACGACGACCGCGATATCGGCATTCAGCGCGGCGAAGGCTTCACGATCCTCGGGGGCTTTGAAATTTCGCGGGGTGCGCACCTCGATCCCCAGTTCATCGGCCTTGGCATGGACCGGTGAGGGGCGCTCTTTCTTGCCGCGACCGGCGGGGCGGGGCGGCTGGCTATAGACGGCGACAACCTCATGCGCGCCGGCCAGCGCCTCCAGAACGGGGACGGAGAACTCCGGCGTTCCCATGAAGATGACGCGCATCGCTTAGCCTTTCGCGAGTTTCTTCGACTTCTGCACCAGCATCTTGCGGCGCAGGGGCGAGAGATGATCGACATACATCTTGCCGTTGAGATGGTCGATCTGGTGCTGGACACTCGTCGCCCAGAGCCCCACGAAATCGCGGTCCTCCATCTCGCCGTCTTCATTGAGGAAGCGCACCGTCACAGCGCGAGGCCGCTCGATCGGGGCGAAAACGCCGGGCAGGTTGGGCGAGGCCTCCTCGTGCTTGCGCATCTGCACCGACGCATGCAGCACTTCGGGGTTCGCCATCCGCACGGCCTGACCGCGCTTGTCCGACGCATCGACGACCGCAAGCCGCATCATGATGCCGATCTGCGGCGCGGCGAGGCCGACGCCGGGCATCGCGTCCATCGTCTCGACCATGTCGTCCCAGATCATCCGGACGGTTTCGGTGATCGTCTCGACCGGCTCGGCCTGGCGATGCAGGCGGCGGTCGTCATAGGGGATGAACGCGCGCGCAGCCATCAGAGGATCGGATCCTTGGCCGCGCCCGCACGGGCGCGCTCGCGCTTGAGCTTCTCCATCTTGCGGGTGATCATCTTGCGCTTCATCGGACCGAGATAGTCGATGAACAGCTTGCCGTTGAGATGGTCGAACTCGTGCTGAGCGCAGGTCGCCCAAAGCGCGTCGAACTGTTCCTCATGGCTTTGCCCGTCGAGGCCGAGCCACTTCATCCGCACCTCGGAGGGACGCGTCACCTCGGCATATTGATCCGGGATCGAGAGGCAGCCTTCCTCGTAGACATTGGTCTCTTCCGAAGTCCAGCTGATCTCGGGATTGATCAGGACCATCGGCTCGGGGGCCGCTTCCTTGTCCTTCACGCAATCCATCACGAAGATCCGCTTCATCACGCCGACCTGCGGCCCGGCCAGGCCGATGCCGGGCGCGTCATACATGGTCGCGAGCATGTCATCGGCGAGCTTGCGGATCTCGTCGTTAACTTCGGGCACCGGCTCGCAGACCTTTTTCAGGCGCGGATCGGGATGGATCAGGATCGGTCGTAGCGTCATGGGCAGGGATTTAGGCGAAGCAATGCCTCTGTGCAATGGCGGCGGTGATTGTGCCAGTGACAAAACGCCGTTTGTAACCCGGCTTCGCTTTTGCTCAGATGCGCCCAATCCGACCAGAGAGAGGCGCAAATGAGCAAACCCGACTTCGACGAAATCATCGACCGCGTAGGCACCCATTCGCAGAAATGGGACGCGATGGAAAAGGTTTACGGCGTGTCGCCCGAAGACGGGATCGCGATGTGGGTCGCGGATATGGATTTCCGCCCGCCCGTCTGCGTTCAGCGCGCGCTCGAGGAGATGGTCGGGCAGGGCATCTATGGCTATTGGGGCGGCGAGGACGAGTACCGTGCCGCGATCCAGTGGTGGATGCGCGAACGGCACGGCTGGGAGATCGAACCGGGTTGGATCTTCACGACCCATGGGCTGGTCAACGGCACGGCGCTCTGCGTCGACGCCTATACCGATCCGGGCGATGCGGTCGTTCTGATGACGCCGGTCTACCACGCCTTCGCGCGGGTCATCCGTGCGGCCGGGCGCGAGGTGCGCGAGTGCCCGCTGAAGCTGGTCGATGGTCGCTACGAGATGGATTTCGACGCCTGGGACGGGTTGATGACCGGGGCCGAGAAGATGCTCGTCCTCTGCTCGCCGCACAACCCCGGCGGCCGCGTCTGGACCCGTGCAGAACTGGAAGCCACGGCCGAGTTCGCGAAGCGCCACGGGCTGGTGCTGGTCTCGGACGAGATTCACCATGACATCGTGATGCCGGGCGAAACGCATATCCCGATGGCGAACGCCGCGCCCGATCTGCCGCTGGTGATGATGACGGCCACCACGAAGACCTTCAACATCGCGGGCACCCACACCGGAAACGTGATCATTGCGGATCCGGACCTGCGCGCCCGATTCGCAAAGCGGATGGCTGCCTTGGGGATTTCACCCAACAGTTTCGGCATCGCGATGGCGACGGCAGCCTACAGCCCCGAGGGCGCCGCGTGGGTCGATGCGCTGAACGCCTATCTCGACGAGAACCGGCGCATCTTCGATCAGGGGATCGCAGAGATTCCAGGGCTGCATTCGATGCCGCTCGAGGCGACCTATCTTGCTTGGGTCGACTTCTCCGGCACCGGCATGGAACCCGAGGAATACCAGTCGCGCGTTCTGAAAGAAGCGAAGATCGCGGTGAATCTCGGCGCGACCTTCGGAGCCGGGGGCGAAAGGTTCCTGCGCTTCAACCTCGCCACGCCGCGGGCGCGGGTGCGCGAGGCGGTCGACCGACTGCAGGCGGCCTTCGCTGATCTGCAATGAAAAAGGGCCGGTTTTCCGGCCCTTTCCTTTGAAATCTCTAGCTCGCTCAGAGCTTCGTCAGGTAGCCCGAGAGAGTCGGCGCTTCCTGCACGAAGTCCAGCGCTGCGCGATCGCTGACCGCGGTTTCCCGCTTCACGGTGCAGATCAACTCATGCCCCTGAATCTCCGACGCCACGATCAGGCAAGTCGCGACATGGGTCTCGCCGTCGTAAAGATCGACATGACCGCGCAGATGCGTGACCTCGTCCGCGTCCAGCGCGAATCCGCCTGGAACCCGGCGCAGCACCGGCCAGATCTGGCCGCCCGCGAGAACCCGCAGGCGCGCCTTTTTCGCCGCATCGCGCTTCTGCGCGGCGCGCAGTCCTTCAAGGACCTCCTTGGGCAGGAATTCCATGACATCCTCCAACAGCTTCCCCATGCTCCATGCTGATCACACCAATGTAAAAAGCAAGTTAACCATTTAGATGATCCGATGCTGCGTCTGCGAAGAGTGCTGAAATTGCAACGGCTTGCACGGCTGGCACATCGGGTTGTCGCTCTGGGTCGCCCAAGATAGCGTTGAGGGGAACCGCGCAACCCGGAGGCTCCCATGCGTAAGGCTTTGCTCATTCTGACCCTCGCTTTCTCGCCCATGCTCACCCCCGGCTTGGCCCATGCGCAGTGCGGCGGGAGCTGGTCCGGTTTCCTGTCCGGAATTCGCAGCGATCTGCAGGCGGCCGGACTGAACGCGCAACAGGCTGATGCGTTCCTCGCCGGTGCGCGGCAGAGCCCGGCCGTGCTGCGGGCGGACCGGGCGCAAGGGGTGTTTCGCAAGACATTCCTCGAATTTGCGAGCGCGGTGATCAGCAAGAATCGGATGGTTAACGGGGCAAAGAACGCCAAGCGCTATGCGAAGACCTTCGACCGGATGGAGCAGACCTATGGCGTCTCGCGCGGGGTGCTGCTGGCGTTCTGGGCGCTCGAGACGGATTACGGCGCGGTGCAGGGCGATTTCAACACCCGCGACGCGCTTCTGACGCTGGCCCATGATTGCCGTCGGCCCGCGCTGTTCCGCCCACAGGTGATCGCTGCGGGCAAGCTTTTCCGGCGCGGCGATTTCGATCCCCAGCGAACCACCGGTGCCTGGGCGGGAGAAATCGGGCAGGTGCAGATGCTGCCGGACGACATCCTCCGCAACGGTGTCGACGGCGATGGCGATGGGCATGTGCGTCTGAAGACGTCCGCCCCCGATGCGCTGATGTCGGGAGCGAATATGCTGCGCGATATGGGGTGGCGGCCGAACGAGCCGTGGATGCAAGAGGTCACGGTGCCTGACGATCTCGATTGGTCCAAGACCGGGCTGACGACTGAATTGCCGGTCTCCGATTGGAAGGCACGCGGGGTGCGTGCGCGGCAAGGGCAGCTTGCCAGCAGCCTGCGCGGATCGATCCTTTTGCCGATGGGGCGCAAGGGGCCCGCCTTTATCGTCTATCCGAATTTCCGCGTGCTGTTCGAGTGGAACAAGAGCTTCGTCTACGTCACCAGCGCGGCCTATTTTGCCACACGCCTCGAAGGAGCGCCGCGCCTCGATCCCGGCGCGCCGGAACCGGGACTG
This sequence comes from Thioclava sp. F34-6, assembly GCF_002213235.1. NCBI lineage: Bacteria > Pseudomonadati > Pseudomonadota > Alphaproteobacteria > Rhodobacterales > Paracoccaceae > Thioclava > Thioclava sp. F34-6. The sequence continues at coordinate 18,270 of NZ_NBOA01000004.1, read as the reverse complement.
AGCGTGGCGCAGATGAAGCGGCTGCAGCAAAAGCTCGTTGCGAAGGGCTATGACGTGGGTGCGGTGGACGGCATCCTTGGCGCGAACACTCGTAACGCAGTCCAGACGGCGCAGGAGAAGCTCGGACTGCCTGCGGACGGTTGGCCGACGCGCGCCTTGCTCGATCGGTTGTGACCGTGTCGGGCCGAACCTTCATCCTGCCGCTCCCCCAAGTGCGAAGAAATCGAGGAAGGGGCTGAGCAGGTAGCGGATCGGCGAGACCGGCTCGGTTTGCAGGAAGACCTCTGTGGGCATCCCGGGAACCAAGAGGGAGCTTTCCTGCGTGTCGAGCTGCCCAATGTCGAAGGTGACCTGCACTTGGTAATAGCTCTCCCCCGTCACCGGGTCGGTCAGCGTATCGGGGGAAATCCGGGTGAGCTTTCCGATCAAATCGCTGGATATTCGCCGCGACAAACCGGGGAAGCGCAGGATCGCGCTCTGGCCCGCTGCGACGCCATCGACGTTGATCGGATCGATCCTGGCATTGATAACAAGCGGCCGTCCGGTTTCGACGATCGCCATCGCCATTTCCGCCGGGCGCAGCACCGCGTGCGCGCCGCGCAGACGTACGTCGTGCACCGTGCCGTTGACCGGGGCGCGCAGGGTGCGCCGCGCCAGTTCGCGGCGCAGATGGGTCGCGCGCGCCGAGAGTTCGATGGCACGGGCGTTGCGGGACTCGAGTTGCGATTCGATTTCCTCCCGGCGTTGCGACTGCAGCCGCGACGCGGTGAGCACCACGCCGCCGCTTTGCACCGTAAGTTGCGTTTTCTGGGCGCGCAGCGCGCCGAGTTGTCGCTCCAGCGAAACCTGCTCGCGGGTGAGTGCGAGGATTTGCGCCGAGGTCGCAAGTCCACGATCCTTCAGCCGTTCGCGGAGGGACAGTTCCTTTTCGATCAATCGCTCCTCGCGTTCCAAGGCCGAGACCTGAGTGTCGATTCCGTCGCGCTGGGCGCTGATTTGCTGGATCTGCCGCGCCATATCCGCGCGTTGCTGGGCGAAAGATTGTTTGCGGGCCTCGAAAATAGCCTTCTGCCCCTCGACCAGCTTCGCGACATCTTCGCGGTGCTTGGCCGCCTCCCACAGGCTTGCCGGATAAGCGATCCTTTCGGTCCCGTCTCGTTCGGCCTGCAGACGCGCCCGCTGGGCCTGAACCGCGAATTCTGAGGCTTCCACGATAGCCAGCTCGGTGCGGATGTCATCCGCATCGAGCCGTATAAGCACTTGGCCGCGGGTGACGTGATCGCCGCTTTTGACGTAGACTTTATCGATGATCCCACCCGTCGGATGCTCGATCACGTGTCGGGAACTATCGACTTCGATGCGGCCCGAGGCTTGGATCAGTCCGGCGAGCCGCGTGAAGGTCAGCCATATGGCGCATCCGATGAACAAGGCGACGATCGCTGCGAGACCGCAGCCGATCGGAACGCGATGGAGCGAAGAGGCCTGGCGACGGCTCTCCTGTCCTGAACGGACGTCCGCGTCACTCACGCCGCACTGTCCGCGGCGGGCACAACACGGGATTTGGTGGCCGAGGCGATCATGCGCTTGAGAACGTCGTCGCGCGCGCCGAGCGCGCGCTGCGCACCTCGATCGAGCACAAGGATACGGTCGCATTCAGCGAGTGCCCCGGGGCTGTTGGTCATCACGATCGCCGCGCCGCCATGCGCTTTCAGATCGCTCAGCATCGCATGAAGGCCCGGCCCGGCATCACCGTTCAGCAACAGGTTGGGCTCGTCGAGAACGAGGAGTATCGGATCGTGGTAGAGCGCGCGCGAAAGCGCGACGAGCTGGCGCTGACGATCGGAAAGCGATGCTCCCTCGAACTCGATCGGCGTGTCATATCCGGCGGGCAGTTTGAGAATCATCTGGTGCGCGCCAGCACGTTTTGCGGCGGCGATGACCCGGTCCTTGTCCGGCGCTGGATCGAGCCGGGCGATATTCTCGGCTACCGTGCCGGGGAAAAAGGAGATCGATTGCGGCAGATAACCGATCAGCCGCCCGAGGTTGTCGCGGTCGTATTGGTCGAGCGGCACATCGTCGAGGCGGATCGTGCCGGCGCTGGGACGGTGGAAGTTGCACAGGCTGCGCGCGAGAACTGATTTGCCCGCACCGAGCGGACCGATCACCCCGAGGGCTTCGCCGGGTTCGAGTGAGAAGCTGATCATGTCGAGCGTCGCGCGGTCGGACGTCGCAGGGCGAATGGTGAGGCCTTCCACGGTGAGCTGGGGCTTCGGCGTGATCCATTCGGAGCCCTTTCGCTCCGGCGGGTGGGCGCCGAGAAGGGCGGCCAGCCGGTCGCGAGCAAGGCTGGCGCCCTGCCATTGCGTCCAGCCGCCCACGGCGAGTTCAACCGGCGCGAGCGCACGGCCCATCAGGATCGAGGCTGCGACCATCGCCCCGGCGCTCACCTCACCCTGCAGTACCAGGTAGGCGCCGAGGGCGAGCATTGAGGTTTGCAGGAGCAGCCGCAGGGCGCGCATCACGGCGTGGAAGCTGCCGCTGACATCCGTGGTGTGAATTGCGTTGTTCATGGATTCGTGCCGCGCCGCCTGCCAGCGCTTGAAGCCGCTTTCGCGCATGCCAAGCGAAACGATGGTTTCGATCTGTCGAAGAAAGTCGTTTCCCAGGTAGCGGGCCTTGTTCTCCAGCTGCGCCGTCTCATCCAGCCGCGCGCGCGTGACGAATTGCGTCGCGAATGAAAGCAGGATCAGTGCGGCGCCCCCGGCAAAAGCCAATGCGCCGAGCCAGGGATGGAAGACGAACAGCACCCCGAGATAGAGCGGCGTCCAGGGCAGATCGAACACCGCTGCCGCGACTGGGGAGGCATAGTAACGCTGTAGAATTTCCAGATCGCGCAGGGCGTTGTTGGACGACCGCTCCTGCGTGTTGACCGTCACGTCGACGATGGCGGCGTCGAACACGCGCCTTTCGAGGCCGCGCTGATGATCCGCGCCGATCCGGGCGAGCAGGCGGCCCCGTGCCCAATCGAGCACGCCCATCATCATGAACAGAAAGGCCACCAGCAGGAACAGGTTGATCAGCGTCGGCAGCGACCGTGCGGGCAGCACGCGGTCGTAGACCTGCAACATGAACAGGGGCCCGGCGAGGACGAGTACATTGATGAAGGCGGCGAATATCGCGACCAGTGCAAATTGCCCACGCACCCCGCGCAGCAGGCGGGCCATTTCGCGTCGGCCCTTGATGATGTTGCGTTTGATGACCGCTTCTTCGGTGTTGGAATATGGCATCGTGCCCTCCCCGAGATGGGGGCGCTGCTTGGAGCGCCGCGCATGTCGAGAGTGGCGCACGCGCGCTGAACAGGGCGTTAATTCCCTCGATCTTTTTCGTTCAATTCTATCGAACGGGTCCGGAACTCCGGAGTTCTGCGTGTCTCGCGTTGCGACAAGGCCGGATGCGCTCTATCTATTTCAGGACTGAAGCCGCAACGAAGGGGGAGCGACTTTGGCGCAGTGGATGGAACAAAGAGCTTCGGCGCGTCCGCGCGCGCTACGGCCTGCGGTGGCTTTGATTGCGGCGCTCGCGCTGGGGATGGCCGCCTGCGCGCCTGCACCGCCCGCAACGGGTATTCACGACCCCTACGAGGCCACCAATCGCAAGACCCACGCGTTCAACAAGCAGCTTGATTCGGCGTTCTTACGGGGCGATCCAGCCGATACGAGCCCGCCCGGTCCGCTCACGAAGACGCTTTATAACGTCAGCAGCAATCTCAGCCTTCCGGGCAAAGTGCTCAACTCGCTCCTGCAAGGGCGCCCCGAGCCGGCCGTGAAGAATACTTTCCGCTTCTTCATCAACTCGACGATCGGGCTGGGCGGCATCTTCGACCCGGCGGGGACTGATTTTTCGCTGCCCGAGACGGATACCGATTTCGGCGAGACGCTGCATGTCTGGGGCGTGGGCGAAGGAAATTACCAGGAATTGCCGATCTTCGGCCCGTCCACGACGCGCGATACGGTCGGGATGGTGGTCGATTTCGTGATCGATCCGCTGAACGCACTGCCCGACAAGGAGCGGATCGCCGCGGGAGCGCTGCGCTTCGGCGGCAAGATCGCGAAGCGCTACTTGTATGGCACGACTGTCGATTCGATCCTGTACGATAGTGCCGACAGCTATGCCCAGAGTCGGCTTCTGTATCTGCAGAACCGGCGCTACGAACTCAACGGCGAGGAGGCCAGCGATGCGAATGCCTACGATCCCTACGAAGACTTACTGCCGCAGTAGGCGACATGTTCTGGGCCTCGGCGCGGCGGGTGTCGCGGCGGCCCTGTTGCCGGGGTCGGCTTTCGCGCTGACGGATGCACAGGCGCGGTCGCTGATCCAGAAAGCGGTGAACGATGTAAATGCGGCCATCGCTTCTGGTCGCACCGGTTCCGCCCTCTACGCGATGTTCGAGCGGATTTTCGCGAGATATGCCGATGTGAACGTCATCGCGCGCTCGGCGTTGGGCGTCGCGGCGCGGCAGGCGAGCCCGGCGCAGCTCTCGGCCTTCACCAAGGCGTTCCAGGGCTATCTCTCGCGCAAATACGGCAAGCGCTTCCGAGAGTTTCAGGGGGCGAAGTTCCAGATACAGGGCGCGCGTCCGGTCAAGACCTTCTACGAGGTCAAGACGCTCGCGAGCTTGCCGGGGCAGGCGCCGTTCGAGGTGCTGTGGCAGGTCTCCGATCGCTCGGGCAGCGACAAGTTCTTCAACCTGATCGTCGAAGGGGTGAACATGCTCGCCTCCGAGCGTGCGGAGATCGGTGCGATGCTCGACCGGCGCCGCGGCAATATCGACGCGATGATCGAGGACTTGAAGCGGGCCGGGTAAGCGGTTCGGGTTTCGGCCCGGGTGAGCGCCTGTCGAGAAGAAGAACGCCCGGGCCAGCGGTCCGGGCGTTCTTCTTTTTCGGGTCTGCTCGCTCAATTGCTGCCGAAGATGTTGAGCAGCTCGTTCAGAATCGACTGAGACGGGTCGCGGCGTTGCCGTTGCGGCTGTCGCTGGGCAGGAGCTTGGCCCGCACTCTGGTTTTGGCTCTGATATTGCTGATCCGGCACCTGCCAGTCGCCCGGATGGGCCATCGGAAGCGGCTTGGGATCTTCGCCGTCGAGCACGCGCTTCATCGTCTCGTGGAAGATCTCGGCGGGCAGGCCGCCTCCGGTGGTGCCTTTCAGCGGCGAGTTGTCGTCATTGCCCATCCAGACGCCGACCACGTAGTCGGAGGTGAACCCGATGAACCAGGCATCGCGGGCGCTCTGCGTGGTGCCGGTCTTGCCCGCGATCTCGTAGCCGTCGATATTGGCGCGGCGGCCGGTGCCGTGCAGCACGACCTGGCGCATCATGTAGGTCAGCTCCTGTGCGGCTTTTTGCGAGATTACCCGCTCACCGATCCCGCCGGGTTTGCCGAAGAGCGGTTGATCGTCGCCCTTCAGTGTCAGCGAGGTCAGGCCATAGGGTTGCACCGAGGAGCCGCCATTGAGGATTCCCGCATAGGCCCCCGTCATGTCGAGCAAGTCCGATTCCCCGACGCCGAGCGCCACCGAGGGCAGGTTCGGCAGGTCCTGCGCGAAGCCGAAGCCTTCCGCGACCTTGATGACGTTCTCACGGCCAACGGCCTCGGAGACGCGCACGGTCGCGACGTTCACCGAATGCTCCAGTGCGGTCGTCAGCGTGATCGGCCCCATGTAGCTGCGCTCGTAGTTGCGCGGGCTCCAATCGGGCGAGCCGGGCATCTTCACCGTGACCGGCGCGTCATCGACCATCGAATCCGGCGTGTAGCCCAGATCTAGCGCGGTCGCGTAGACGAAGGGCTTGAATGTCGAGCCGGTCTGGCGTTGCGCCATCGTGGCGTGGTTGAACGCTCCCGAGACCTTCGTGGCCCGACCGCCAACCATGCCCCGCACGGCGCCATCCGCGCTCATCACGACGATCGCGGACTCGGCTTTTGACCCCTTCGAGACCTTGTTCTCGTAGACCGATTTCATCGCGTCTTCGGCGGCGGACTGGATGCGCTGATCGAGCGTGGTGTTGATGACCACGTCCTCGGTCGTGTCGCGCGACAGGAAGTCGGGGATGGTGTCCATCACCCAATCCGCGAAATAGCCGCCTGCGCGTTTCTGCGCCGCTTGGCTCAGCGTCGCGGGGTTGTTCTTCGCGTCCAGATATTGACGATCCGTCAGGTAGCCCTGCTCATGCATCAGGCTGAGCACGGTCGCGGCCCGCTCCTGCGAGCGCTTCAGGCTGGAGGTCGGGGCGTAGTAGCTCGGCGCTTTCAGAAGGCCCGCCAACATTGCAGCCTGCTGCGGATCGACATTCGCTGCCGAGATGCCGAAATAGCGCTCGGACGCGGCCTCGAAGCCACGCGCACCGGCCCCGAGATAGGCGCGGTTGAGATAGATCGAGAGGATTTCGTCCTTGGAGTATTTCAGCTCCAGCGCGAAGGCGTAAGGGACTTCCTTGATCTTGCGGCGCAGACCGCCCGACCGGCAGTCGTTCTCGTAGGCGGCTTCGTTCTTCCACTTCTTCGGGTCGAACTTCACGCCGAGGCAGAGAAGCTTGGCGGTCTGCTGCGTGATGGTCGAGCCACCGTTGCCGTCAAACGGGCCGCGCCCTTCGCGCATGTTGATGGCCATCGCCGAGGCGATGCCGCGCGGCGAGATGCCGAAATGATGGTAGAAGCGGCGGTCCTCGGTCGCGACCACGGCGTCGCGCAGATAGGGGGAGACGTTCTTCGCGTCGATCTGCCCGCCGAAGGTTTCGCCGCGCCAGGCGAAGACCTTGCCCTGATCGTCGAGCATAGTGACCGAGCCGCGCGTGCGGCCGTCGAGCAGCTTCGTGTAGTCTGGCAGGGTCGAGTAGAAATACAGGGTCGCCGCGCCCACCACGAGCGCGACGATCATCGCGAGTCGCCAGCCGATTCCCCAGATCACGCGCCAGATCAGCCGCGCGAGGCCGATGATCAGGCCGGTGACCGGTCCGTGCCGCCGGGGAGGCTTGCCACCGCCGCCGCCACGGCGCGCGGTCTTGCGCGGCTTGGCGGGTTTCGATGCCTTGGGTTTCTGCTTCGAAGAGGAATAGCGCTTGTCGGCCACGAGGCGCCCGCGCCCTCCGCCTTTCTGAGTCATCTGCCTGTTCCGCTGCCTGCGTTTTAATTTCGCGCAATCTACACGGGCCGACCCGAGATGTGGACCCGCGAAAAATCACGTTTCAGATTTGCAATGTGACTAAAAATTAGGCAACGCGCACAAATTGTGCAAATTAGGGCCTGAATCCGCTGAATCTGCCAGTCGGACGGAACCTCGTTTCCTTGTGCGAAAGGGGCGCAGAGGGCCTCTTATCACCGTGCGATGTCGCCAAGCGGGCATCGAAAGGGCTGAACAAGGAAGGGATGTCAGGTGAAACTCATCATTGCAGCAATCAAGCCGTTCAAGCTGGAGGAGGTGCGCGAGGCGCTCACCACCATCGGCGTACGCGGAATGATGGTGACCGAGATCAAAGGCTTCGGTGCCCAGTCGGGTCACACGGAAATCTATCGTGGCGCCGAATACGCCGTGAACTTCGTGCCGAAGGTCAAACTGGAGATCGTGGTCGCTGACGGCCTCGCCGACGAGGTGGTCGACACGATCATGAAAGCCGCGAAGACCGACAAGATCGGCGACGGCAAGATCTTCGTTCTCGATGTCGGGCAGGCGGTTCGCGTGCGCACCGGCGAAACCAATGACGACGCGCTTTAAGACGCGACAGGGGAAAGTAGGAAAATGAACAAGCTTTCGAAAATCACCGGCCTTGCGGTCGCACTGACCGCGGTGGCTCTGCCGGCGCTGGCCCAGGATGCCGCCGCGCCTGCGGCGATGGATCCGCCGGCCAACGAGATCGGCTTCATCCTGAACACCTTCATGTTCCTCGTCACCGGTTTCCTGGTGATGTGGATGGGCGCGGGCTTCTCGATGCTCGAGGCTGGCCTCGTACGCTCGAAGAACGTGACCATGCAGTCGCTCAAGAACATCGCGCTCTTCGCGATCGCGGCGATCATGTACTATCTGATCGGCTACAACCTGATGTATCCGGGCGACGGCTGGTCGATCAACGGCGTGCTCGGCGCTTTCTCGACGACCTCGCTCGAGCCTGTCGGCGTCGGCGCGGATTCGGTCGACCTGACCTACGCTTCGGTCGGTTCGGACTTCTTCTTCCAGCTGATGTTCTGCGCCACCACGGCGTCGATCGTTTCGGGTACGCTGGCCGAGCGCATCAAGCTGTGGCCGTTCCTGATCTTCACCGTGATCCTCACGGGCTTCATCTACCCGATCCAGGCTTCGTGGAAATGGGGCGGTGGCTTCCTTGACGCCGATTTCGGCTTCCTCGACTTCGCCGGCTCGACCGTCGTGCACTCGGTCGGTGGCTGGGCAGCTCTCGCCGGTGCTCTGATCCTCGGCCCGCGCATCGGCAAGTACAAGGACGGCAAGGTCCAGGCGATGCCCGGTTCGAACCTGACGCTCGCCACGCTCGGTACCTTCATCCTGTGGCTCGGCTGGTTCGGCTTCAACGGCGGTTCGCAGCTCTACATGAACACCGTGGGCAACGTCGCCGATATCTCGCGCATCTTCGCCAATACCAACACCGCAGCAGCCGGTGGCGCGATCGCTGCGCTGATCCTGACCCAGATCCTCTACAAGAAGCCGGATCTGACCATGGTTCTCAACGGCGCTCTGGCTGGCCTCGTGTCGATCACGGCCGAGCCGCTGACCCCGAGCCTCGGTGCAGCGACCATCATCGGCGCGATCGGCGGTATCATCGTGGTCCTGCTGGTTCCGATGCTCGACAAGCTGAAGATCGACGACGTCGTGGGCGCCATCCCGGTCCACCTCGGCGCGGGTATCTGGGGCACGCTGGCGGTTCCGATCACCAACCCCGACGGCACCTTCTACGGTCAGATCGTCTCGATCATCATCGTCGGCATCTTCGTCTTCGTGGTCTCGGCAATCATCTGGTTCATCCTCAAAGCCGTGATGGGCATCCGCGCTCCGGCCGAGGACGAGATGATGGGTCTCGACAAGGCGGAACTCGGCATGGAAGCCTATCCGGAGTTCGTCAACTAAGACGCCGCATCCAAGACAAAGCGAAAGGCCCGGGAGCGATCCCGGGCCTTTTTCATTGCGTCTGGTGTCGGCTTACTCGGTGACCGGAGCGCCTTGTTGCGTCTGCTGTCCGCCTCTGTTCTGGTAATCCGGCTTGCGCAGGAAGAAGACCAGCGGGATGGCCGCGAGTGTGACCCACATCATGAACTTGAAATCGTCCACGTAAGAGATCATCGCCGCCTGTTGCGTCGCGAGGTTGTTGAGCACCTCAAGCGCGGCCTCTCTCGAGATGCTGCCTGCACCGTTCATCACGCCCGAAAGGTTCTGCGGATTGATCGCAGAGACGATCTCGGCATGGTTCACCGCGATGTTGTGCGTCAGCAGCGCGGTCACGATCGAAATCCCGATGGACGAGCCGATATTGCGCAGCAGCGAGAACAGCGCCGTGCCGTCGCCGCGGTACTTGGGGTCGAGCGTGGCAAAGGCCAGCGTCGAGATCGGCACGAAGACCGAGCCCAGCCCGAAGCCCTGGATCACGCCTGAGACGATGATCCATTTCGGACCCATCTGCGGCGAGAAGGTCGACATCATGTGCAGCGAGTAGGCAGTGAAGGACAGCCCGACCACGACAAGGATGCGGAGGTCGATGACCTTCACCAGCCGCCCGATCAGCAGCATCATGATCATCGCCCCGACCCCGCGCGGGGACATCACCAAGCCCGTCGTCAGCGTCGGATAGCCGAAGATATTCGACAGCATCGGCGGCAGCAGCGCCAGCGAGGCGAGCAGGATGATCCCGATCACGAAGATGAACAGCAGCCCCATCGAGAGGTTGCGGTCGAGGAACATCTTCGGTTCGAGGAAGGGCTTTTTCGCGCTGAGAATCCAGACGATGAAGACCCAGAACCCGCTGATCGCTAGCGCCGCCTCGATCCAGATTTCGCGCGAGGCGAACCAGTCGAGATCGGAGCCCCGGTCGAGCATCATCTGCAGCGCGCCGATCGCCACCGCCAGCGCCGCGAAGCCGAAGAAGTCGAAGCCGATCTTCTTCTTGGGCGTTTCGGGCAGGAAGAAGAGCGACCCCGCGATGGCGATCATGCCGAGCGGCACGTTGATGTAGAATACCCAGCGCCAGTTGATCACCTCGGTCAGGTAACCGCCGAGCGTCGGGCCGATGATCGGGCCGAGCATGATGCCCGCGCCGAACATCGCCATCGCCTGCCCGTGCTTCTCGCGCGGGTTGATGTCGAGCATGAAGTTCTGCGCGAGCGGCACGATGGCCGCACCGAACACGCCCTGCATGAGGCGGAAGATCACCATCACGTCGAGCGACCACGCGATCCCGCAGAGCATCGAGAAGACCACGAAGCCGATCACCGCGACCATGAAGATCTCGCGCCGCCCGAAGCGATTGGCGAGCCAGCCCGACAGCGGCGTCACGATGGCCGCGGCCACGATATAGGAGGTCAGCACCCAGTTGATCGTGTCGCGCGACGCGCCGAGATCGGCGCGCATGTCGGGCAGGGCCACGTTCGCGATGGTGGTATCGAGCACCTGCATGATCACCGCCAGCATCAGCGACGCCATGATCAGCGCGCGATGCGGGACGTTATGCGGGTCGATTCCCTTGGGTTCCTTTTCGGCGGCGTCAGCCATGGCTTACTGCCCCTGTTCGGTCGTGCCCGCCACGGCGGCCGAGCTGTTGGCCTTGTCGAGGATACGCTTGTAGCGCGGCTGCGAGGCGGTATCGACGGTGACGCTGGCCGAGAGACCCGCGCGCAGGCCATCGAGGTTCGCGCCATCGTCGAGCCGCAGGCGCACCGGCACGCGTTGCGTCACTTTCACCCAGTTGCCGGTCGCGTTCTGCGCCGGAAGGATCGAGAACTCCGCCCCGGTGCCTGCGCCGACGGCCTCGACCGTCGCGTGATATTCGCGATCGGGGAAAGCGTCGAATTCGACGGTGGCCGACTGGCCCTCTTGCATGTGGGTCAGCGCGGTTTCCTTGAAGTTCGCGATCACCCAGACATCGCTGGTGTCGACCAGCGTGAAGAGGCTTGTCCCCGCGCCGACCATCTCGCCCGCCTTGAAGGAGGCTGCCTGATAGATGATGCCGTCGGTGGGCGCATCGACCTCGGTCTGCGAGAGATTGTATTTGGCATCGTTCACCGCCACGATCGCCGATTTCACCGAGGGGTGTTCGTCGACCGGGATCTCGGGATTGCCGTCGAGGGCGACCTTGGCTGAGGCCACCTTCTGCTTGGCGGCGGCCAGCGTGTTCTGCGCGGCTTGCGTGGCCGTGCGCTGTTGGTCGAGCGCCTGCTGCGTGGTGGTGCCGGATTTGATCAGCTTCTCCTGACGGGCGAGCTGTTTCTCCTGATAGGCGGCATTGTCGGCAGCCTGTTTCTCGTCGGCGAGCGCGGCCTTGTAGGAGGCGCGCAGCTGTTCGACCTGCAGGCGGGCTTGCGAGAGCGCGGCCTGCGCCTTGGCCAGTGCCAGCTCGTAGGGTTTCTTGTCGATCTGGAACAGGGGCGCGCCTTTCTCGACGTGCTCGTTGTCATGCACGAACACCTCGGTCACGCGGCCCGAGATCTGCGAGGCTACCGGGATTCGCGCCATCTGATAATTGGCGTTGGCGGTGCTTTGCGAGCCACCGGCGCTGAGCCAGTACCACGCGCCACCCAGTACGATCAGGGCGGGCACGAGAATGAGGAGCCAGAATTTCGGCCCCTTCTTCTGTTTCTGTTTCGATTGGGTTTCCGCGCTCTCGGCGGTCGGGTTCTGGTCACTCATGATGTGTCTCTGACGTGGAGGAGGTGTCTTCGGAGAGGTTACGGATGATCTGGCGCAGGGTGTTCAATGCGGTCGCGATTTCGTCATCGCTCAACCCGGCCAGCGCCTGTTCATAGATGTCGTCCGCGATCGAGCGCGCATCCTCAAAAGCGTTGCGCGCCTTGACCGAAGGGTGCACGAGCTTGACGCGGCGATCATTCGGATCAGCTTTGCGGCAGACCCAGTCGGCTTCTTCCATGCGGTCGACGAGGCGCGAGACCGAAATCGGTTCGATCTCGAGCAGCTCGGCCAGTCGGGCCTGCGCCAGCGCGCCTTCCTTCTTGAGGTAGACGAGCAGCCGCCACTGCGCGGTGGTCAGGCCGAATTCGTTGGCGCGTGCCTCGAAGCGACGGCGGATCAACCGCGTCGCGTCGTGCAGGAGAAAACCTAGGCTCTGATCGGGCATCCGGAGCTCCGTTGAAATTAAAGTAAGCCTCTATATTATGAGCCTGCTTATTATTTCAAGGGCGCAAGGCGGAAAATTCCGCTACGAAAAACGGCGACCCGAAGGGGCCGCCGTTTTGAATTTCTATTCTGTGGTAGGTGCTTAGACGCCTGCGTCGATCAGTGCGCGGGCCAGCAGCGGCACGCTGTTCTTGTTCAGCCCCGCGATGTTGATCCGCGAGTCGCCGACCATGTAGATCGCGTTGCCTTCCTTCATCGCGGCGACCTGCTCGGGCGTGGCGCCAAGGCGCGAGAACATGCCGCGATGCTCTGCCACGAAGTCGAAGCGGTCCGAGTTCGACAGCTTGCGCAACTCGTCCGCGAGTTGCTGGCGCAGTTCCAGCATGCCGGTGCGGACATCTTCCAGCTCGGCTTCCCAATCGGCGCGAAGCTCGGGATCGGTGAGCACGCGGGTGACCAGCGCCTGCCCGTGATAGGGCGGGAAGGAGTAGGTCTGACGGTTGAGATAGGCGAGGTTGCCTTGCACGGTCTTCTTGGTCTCTTCCGAGCCCAGAACCATCAGGCAGCCGGTGCGCTCGCGATAGATGCCGAAGTTCTTCGAGCAGGAGGCCGCAATCAACACTTCCGGCAGACGCTCGGCGATCAGGCGGGTGCCTGCCGCATCCGCTTCCAGACCGTCCCCGAAGCCCTGATAGGCGAGGTCAATCATCGGCACGGCGCCGGTTTCCTGAAGCAGATCGGCGACCTTGCCCCATTGCTCGAGCGTCAGGTTCGCGCCGGTCGGGTTGTGGCAGCAGCCGTGCAGCAGCACGATGTCGCCTTCCTTGGCGCCCTTCAGGTCTTCAATCATCGCGTCGAAATCGACCGAGCGAGTCTCGGAGTCGAAATAGCGATAGGTGGTGAAGTCCTGATCCATGAATTTCAGGATCGAGAGGTGGTTCGGCCAGGTTGGATCGGAGACCCAGATTTTTGTGCCGGGGTTCGCCATCCGCGCAAGCTCGAAGCCCATCCGGCAGGCGCCGGTGCCGCCCACGGTCGACAGGCAGGCCAGACGGTCGGCCGGATAGCCCTTGCCCAGAACCATCTCGGCCATCGCCGCGTGGAATTCCGGCTGGCCGGCGAGGCCCGCGTATTTCTTGGTGGTCTCGTTTTCCCAGACCTGCTTTTCCGCCTTGTGGACGGCGCGCATGATCGGGGTTTCACCTTCGGCGTTCTTGTAGACGCCCACGCCGAGATCGACCTTCTGGTCGCGCTCATCGGCGCGGTATTCTTCCATCAGCGCGAGGATCTTGTCCGGCGCCTGCGGCTTGAGATTGTTCAGCATCATGCTTCTCCCGTTGCGACCTTGAGGTCGTTATACATGCCCCATTCCGACCAGGACCCGTCATAGAGCGACCAGTCCGACTTGCCGATGATCTCCAGCGCGAGCGCGAGAATCGCGGCGCTGACGCCGGAGCCGCAGGTCGTGATCGCGGGCTTCGACAGGTCGACGCCGGCGGCCTTGAACAGGGCCTTGATCTCGTCGGGGGATTTGAAGGTGCCCTCGGGGGTCAGCAGTTCGCCGAAGGGCAGGTTGCGCGAGCCGGGGATGTGACCCGAACGCAGTCCCGGGCGCGGCTCGGTGCCGTTGCCGAGGAAGCGATCGTTCGGGCGCGCGTCGATGATTTCGTGATCGCCAAGCTTGCTGGCATGGGCGACCTGGGTGACGTCCTTCACCAGACCGGACTGGCGCTGCACCGTCATGTGACGGTCGCGGACCATCGGCGGCATGTCTTCGAGCGGACGGCCTTCGGCCTCCCATTTCGGCAGGCCGCCATCAAGCACGGCCACATCCGTCTTGCCCATCAGGCGGAAGGTCCACCAGACGCGCGGCGCGGAGAAGACTGAGTGCTGGTCGTAGATCACGACCTGATGGCCGTCGCCCACGCCCATCGCGCGCATCCGCGAGATGAATTTCTCGGGCGGCGGCGCCATATGCGGCAGGTCCGAGCGGTTGTCGGAGATTTCGTCGATGTCGAAGAAACGCGCGCCGGGGATATGCTTGGCCTCGTAGGTCGCCTTTGCATCTCGCTCCATCTGCGGCAGGAACCACGACGCGTCCAGAATGCGCAGGTCGGGATCCTTCAGATGGGCTGCGAGCCAATCCGTCGATACGAGCGTTTTCGGGTCATCCATCGTCATGCGCCTCTTTTGCCGGTCGGGATTGCTTAGACTCAGCGGTGCGCAAGACGCAAGGGCAGGGCGGGCAAATCCGCCCTGTGTCCCTAGTAATTCTGCTTGAGAAGGCGTTGTTTCTGGCGGTTCCAGTCGCGTTTCGCCTCTGTTTCGCGCTTATCGGCCTGTTTCTTGCCCTTCGCGATACCGATCAGGATCTTCGCGATGCCCTTCTCGTTGAAGTACATCTTCAGCGGCACGATGGTCATCCCCTCGCGCTGGGTCGCATTCCAAAGACGTGAAAGTTCGCGCTTCGACACGAGCAGTTTGCGCTTGCGGCGCTCCTCATGGCCGAAATGCGAGGCCTGGTTCAGGCTCGCGATATAGGAGTTGATCAGCCACAATTCGCCATCCTCGACGGAGGCATAGCTTTCCGCGATGTTCGTCTGCCCGACGCGCATCGATTTCACCTCGGAGCCTTGCAGCACGATGCCCGCCTCCAGCGTATCCTGGACGGCGTAGTGATAACGGGCCTGCCGGTTCTCGGCGATCAGCTTGGAATTGGGGTCTGAATGCTTTGCCATGGTCGCATCGAGATAGGGCAGGCAAGCGGCTGTGTCCAGTGCGGCACCGCTGCGCTTGACGTGGGTGCGGCGGCGCGAAATAGCTAGGGCAGGAGGAGACGCCCATGACCATTCAGATCGCGATCGGTTCGGTGATGATGCTCTTGACCGTATGCATCGCCGCGCTCAGCGCCTGGGCGATCGAGGCGACATTCGCGCGGCTGCACTGGTGGATGCTGCGCGAGCCGCACCGTCCGAAACTGATGCTGATGGTCGTCGTCGCAGCTCTTTGGGCCTTGGCGATGGTCACTGCCGGCGTCTGGCTCTGGGCTTTCTGCTTCCGCCTCCTCGGCGTGTTCCACACGATGGAGCAGTCGGTCTATTTCTCGCTCGTGAGTTTCACAACGCTGGGCTATGGCGACATTCTGCTGACCCATCAATGGCGCATCCTTGGCGGGATGGCCGCGGCGAACGGGCTGCTGAACGTGGGGCTTCTGACCGCGCTGCTGGTCGAGGTGATCCGCCATGTCCGCAAGAGCCAGCTGGAGGCGCGGGCCGAGCGAGGCGCGAGTTGAGCGGAGCGCTCGCGCGCGCGAGTGCGCACGCGGGCTATATATCGGTCAGTCGAGCATCAGCGCATCTTTGACGATCCCGGTCAGAAGATCGGTCACCGGTTGCATTGATTCCTGCTCGTAGGAGCGGAAGCCGACGGTCACGTGATCGGTGTCCTCGGGGGTCTGGTAGACGAAGATCGTGTAGGGGCAGAACTGAAAGTTGGTGATGTCCGCCTCCATGACCTCGCGCGAGGTCTGCGCCGAGCAGAAGGAGAAGACGTCCGCGCCGGTGAACAGCGTCTTGGTGCCGCCCACGGCGTCTTTCGTGCGTTCCAGCATATCACCGGTATGGCTGACGTGATCGACCACGAGCCCCGCCCCGATGATCGCGTTCTGCACCGCGAAGGTGACGTTGTCGAACGTGTCTTCGGTGGTCCAGGTGTGGGCTTCCTGAGCCGTTGTCGCGCTCGCGCCCACGGTGATGACCGCCGCGAGTGCGGCGCCGATGAAGCGTTTCATCTCTCTCTCCCTTGTCTCCCGATCGGGCGCCTTGGCGGCGCCCGTTGATCCAGTCTCGATAGTGGCGCGTATTTTTATACGTGCCTAGAGGTAACAATGTCGCTGTAAGTTCCGAAGTGTAAGCGACGGGCACCGCTCCATATGTAGGGGCAGAGAGGAGATTTCCATGCGCAAGACGAGACCAACCGACCCGAGCTGGGCCGATGTGACTCCCAAGGCCGACTTCCTGAACCGCCGCCAGATCATGGCGGGTGCCGGGGCAATGGCACTTGGTTCGATCGCCGGACCGAGCTTTGCCAGCATCGACGCGAAACCGTCGAAATTCTCGACCGACGCCAAGCCGAACACCCTCAAGGAGATCACCTCCTACAACAATTTCTACGAGTTCGGCTGGGACAAGTCCGACCCCGCGCAGTATGCGGGTCAGCTGGTGACAGACCCGTGGTCGATCGAGATCGACGGCATGGTCGACAAGCCCGGCTCCTATCCGCTCGACGATATCCTCAAGCCCGTGACGCTCGAACAGCGCATCTACCGCTTCCGCTGCGTCGAGGCATGGTCGATGGTCGTGCCTTGGATCGGGTTCGAGCTTTCGAACCTGCTGAACCGCGTCGGCGTGCAGCCGTCCGCGAAATACGTGGCCTTCCAGACGCTCTACCGTCCCGAGCAGATGCCGGGCCAGAAACAGGGCGGCATCGACTGGCCCTACGTCGAGGGGCTGCGCATCGACGAGGCGATGAACCCGCTGACCATTCTGGCGACCGGCCTCTATGACGAAGAGATGCCAAACCAGAACGGCGCGCCGATCCGTCTGATCGTGCCGTGGAAATACGGGTTCAAGTCGATCAAGAGCATCGTGAAGATTTCGCTCACGGATAAGCAGCCGCCGACGACCTGGAACAAGTTGCAGCCGCGCGAATACGGCTTCTATGCCAATGTGAACCCGAAGGTGGATCACCCGCGTTGGTCGCAGGCGACCGAACGGCGCGTGGGCGCGGGTCTCTTTGCAGGCCGTCAGGAGACGCTGATGTTCAACGGCTACGGCGAAGAGGTCGCGCAGCTCTACAAGGGCATGGACCTCGCGAAGTACTATTGATGAACAGCGCAACGCTCTCCGCCCCGATCAACACCGCGCTGCGTCGCGTGCCCAGCTGGTTGGTCTATCTCGCCGGGCTGATCCCGCTGGCATGGGTGGTCTGGCTGACACTGACCGGCGGCATCGGTGTCGATCCCGTGAAAGGGATCGAGCATCGTCTGGGCAAGATCGCCTTGTGGTTCCTGATCGGCGGGCTGGCGATCACGCCCGCGCGCCGGTTCCTCGGTCTCAACCTGATCAAGTATCGCCGCGCGATTGGCTTGCTGGCATTCTTCTACGTGGCGCTGCACCTGATCGCCTGGGCGGTGCTGGATATGGGCATGCTCTGGGGGCAGGCGGCGCGCGATCTGATCAAGCGCCCCTACCTCTTCTTCGGCATCTCCGCCTTCGTGCTGCTGATCCCGCTGGCGATCACTTCGAACAACGCTTCGGTCCGGAAGCTGGGCAAGACGTGGCGGCGGATTCACATGCTGGTCTATCCGGCCGTCGCGCTGGGTGTGATCCACTACCTCTGGCAGATGAAAGTCATCTCGAATGAGGGTTGGCTCTGGCTCGGGGTGTTTGCCGTCCTCATGGCTGTCCGATTTCGTTCATTTCGTTGGTGACTCGGTTTGGTTTGTGGGGTGCCCTTGGGGCATGCCTGGCAGGAGGTTTCGCGTGGGTGGGTGATTTGCGCAAGATTCTTCCCTGCGCTGGTTTGGCGTGAGTTGGGTGCATTTGCGGTGGTGTGCAAAGTTGAGCTATTTCAGTGTGTTGAGTGATTTGTCGGAGAAAAGCGAAAGTTTTTTGAAAAAGGCACTTGCGACTCCCCGGTGTGATCCGTAAATACCGCCTCACCGAAGCGGAACACACCGCAACGGGGCGCCGGAAAGGCTCGCAAGGGGCTGACGGCGAAGGAAATTTTGGAGATACGGTTGGCAGGTAGCGCCCCAAGGGATTGAGGCGATGCCGGTTGATTTTGTCTCCGTGCTCTTTGACATTGATAGATATCTGAAGAGATATGCGGGCGGTTTGGTCGATGATCGATGCGGACCGGAGCATA